>JBMFXG010000062.1:0-12963 GCA_049964535.1 Acidimicrobiales bacterium
GTTGCGATGCCGCATACGGTTCGAGTGCTTCAAAGCACATGATCGACGATGTCGGATCGTCTCGCCCGATCGCGCCGTTTGATCGCCGGAAGCGCCGTAGGTGCCTTCATTGGAGTTGGAGGGCGCAGAATCCCTCTGTGATCTATGTGGTAGGGGAGAGAGCTACTCATGGTGGAACGATCGATGCACCCACGATCGAGAGTCCGTGAGGTGGTGGCACTCCTAGAGCGTAACCAGGAGCATTGCTTGAGCATCTCTTGATGAGAACTGATCAGGGCTCCCACCTTCGTCAACAGTACGTACCTCCGTCGGGGTTATGCACGACGGAGGTACGTCGTTCAAGACCCGATCGTAGATGGTCAGAAAGCCGGGGGAGGAGTGGACGAGAGCGTTGCAGGCCCGTGGGGCGTGACTTCCCTGAGTAGGGTCTGTAAGAAGTCATGGTCGAATGAGATGGTAGCAACGGTGGCGAACCGTAGGCTGATAGGGTACGTACCGCTGCTCACCAGATAGGGGCCAATGCCGTTGTGATCTTCGCTTCCTTCTACGGATTCGATCTCATTGACCTTGCGCTGCTGTTGCTTGTAGGTTTTTCTGTGTTTCGTGGATTCCAGCTTGGGGCGATGATCCAGCTCGGCTCGTACGGTGGATTTTGGATCGGCTTAGTACTGGGAGCGCTCCTAGCTCCCCAACTCGGCCGATTCTTACAGAGCGGAGTCGTGAGGACAATTCTGTCGCTCGTGATAGTTTTTGGACTTGCTTCTCTAGGCGCTGGTTTTGGTCGATACTTCGGTTCGGCGATCTCGACCTCTGTTCGACGACTGAGACTTGGTTCGGTCGATTCGCTGCTGGGTGGTGGTGTCTCGGTCATCGCTACAGGGTTAGGAATCTGGATCTTTGCTGCCGTCGCGGTGAACTCGACCTTTACTGCGCTTTCGACCCAGGTGGCGAACTCGAAGGTCGTTCGCCTCATTGATCAGGTAATGCCGCCGGCGCCATCGGTCTTCTCGAAGCTCGATCAGGTTATCGGTTCTGCCGGCTTTCCTTCGGTCTTTGCCACGCTTCCCCCAGCCCTAGCTGGGCCCGTTTCACTTCCCTCGAAGCACGAGGTCAGCACGATCGCAGCCAAGGTAGCGTCATCGACCGTCAAAATTGAAGGGGTCGGATGTGGCAATATTCAAGAGGGATCCGGTTTTGTCATTGCCCCGGGCCTCGTCGTAACAAATGCTCATGTTGTCGCTGGGATAGCGAACCCAGTGGTCATTGACGGGACTGGGGACCATCCAGCAAAGGCGATCTGGTTTAATCCAAAGTTTGATCTCGCAGTCTTACGCTCTCCTGGCGTCAGTGATCCGGCCCTGCAGATTGATCCGGCTGAGGTAGGGCGTGGAACTCAGGCGGTAGTTCTCGGATATCCAGAAGGGGGACCCCTCACCATAGGGTCTGCTGGTGTCATGGCATCGTTTGACGCGCGAGGTCGCGACATCTACAACCAAGGCCTTACCGTTCGGTTGGTCTATCAGATCGAAGCGATCGTGCGCCCAGGAAACTCTGGTGGCCCCCTTGTCAATGCCCAGGGCGAGGTCGTTGGAGTTGTATTTTCAAGGTCCACGACGAATCCGCATGTTGGTTTTGCGCTTGCCTCGCCTGGAGTGCTGGCGCAGGTGCAGCGTGCTCTCCATCAGACCGCGATCGTGTCGACGGGTAGCTGCATCTCTTAGAGATTGACGGTAGCAAGTCGAATCGCATTTACGATTTGGCGATTTCTGTAAATCCCTTTAATGATCTCCGTTTATCGAGATAATACAGAGTTTGCCTTGTGTTTAGCTTCTGTTCTCGATACAATCGACCCAGTCCAAGGGTGCACCTCTCGGACGTGGGGGGTAGCGGTGACGTGGAGTCAGAAACTCTCTTGACGGAGAGGTTCTGGTTTATTTGTTACCTCGTCTGTTCTCTACACCTGGAGCTTTGGACGTTTGTGACAGAAGGGGGATGAAGAGTTATGAGCACCACTCAAGGTACTGGACAGAAACTCAGAAGAGAGATGAGTCTGCTTGATCTGACGATGGCATCGCTTGGTGCCATTATCGGTTCTGGCTGGCTATTCGGTGTTCTGTACGCCGCAAATGATGCCGGACCAGCAGCTATATTTGGCTGGATTATTGGCGCTGCTGCTGTCATTTTGGTAGGAATTGTCTACGCTGAACTGTCGGGAATGATCCCTCAAGCCGGTGGTATCGCACGCTATCCGCACTTCACGCACGGACCTCTAGTTGGTTTCATTATGACGTGGGGTGCCTTCCTCGCTTATGCAACGGTCCCTGCGATCGAGGCTGAAGCCGTGGTACAGTACGCGGAACACTACATCACAAGTCTGGCGAATAGCTCATTTGAGCGATTCATCATTGAGGCCGTAATCCTGGTTATATTCTTTGCAATTAATCTCTACGGTGTTCGGGCCTTTGCGAAGGTGAATACCGTTGTGACGCTGCTGAAGTTCATTATGCCGACCCTGACGATTTTGGTATTTCTATTTGTTGCTGGGCACTGGGGCAACTACTCCTCAAAGGTTGCAGGAGGTTTTGCGCCCTATGGAGTATCGGGTGTGTTGAAGGCAGTGGCGCTCTCAGGAATCGTTTTCTCGTTCCTAGGATTCCGGCAAGCGGTTGACCTTGCTGGTGAGGCGAAGAATCCGCAACGAGACGTTCCCCGAGCGATCTTTATGGCCCTCGGTCTCTCGGCTGCGGTCTATATTCTGCTCCAGGTCGTCTTTTTGGCCGGCGTTGCACCGAGCGGGATTGCAAAAGGTTGGGCAGCTTTGACGTTGACCTCTCCTTTCGCCCAAGTTGCATCTGCGCTTGGACTAGGTTGGCTCGCGACCCTGCTCTACGCAGATGCCGTGCTCTCTCCAGCTGGTACGGGTAATATCTATCTCGCTTCAACCGCTCGAGTCGTCTATGCGGCGACCAATAACCACTATCTTCCACAACGGTTCAAGGTGCTCACTCGGCGCAGTGGAGCACCTTTCCTGGGTCTGGTCGCCACACTGGTGGTTGGTATCATTGCGTTGTTGCCGTTCCCGTCATGGCAGAGCCTGGTCGGAGTTATCTCCTCGGCGACGGTCTTTACCTACATGATCGGACCCGTATCTCTGCAGGTGTTTCGCAAGACTCACGCAAATGCACATCGACCCTATCGGCTCGGAGGAGCAGTGGTCGTGTCGCCGATCGCCTTCGTAGTTGGCACTCTCATTATCTACTGGTCTGGCTGGTCGATCGATTGGAAGCTGATCGTTGCGTTGCTAGTTGGCACGGTGATCTACTATATCGCTGCGAACCTCTTTGACGTTGGACTTAACAAGGTCGATGCAGAGTCAATGAAGGCTGCAATCTGGCTTGTTGCCTACCTCGTCGTGATGCTCGCAATGACGTACTTCGGAGCTGCACGCTTCGGCGCACCGTTCAACCATGGAAAGGGCCTGATTCACTACCCTGGAGATCTCGGGGTCGTTGTCGTTCTGGCTCTCATCTTCTTCTATTGGGGGGTTGCCTCGGGTCGACGGACGCCCGAAGGAGATGAGGCGATTGCCGATGCTGAGAGCGAGAGGTCGACGCTTTCTCGGTGATATGAAGTTGGCGTCGGACTCGATCGGAGGCCGACCAGTTAAACCAGTTAAAAGGTATGCGTGAGCACGCGAGTGCGAAGCTTTTGTATTGTCGTTTGGCTTACATCCATCAACGCCACCTCGGTGGTGTTGATGGATGTTTTCGTTACGCACCACGGTGGTGGTCAGAGAACTGCCGTGATGGATCCCGATGCTGAGCTGTTGTGGCGTGGAGAGCGATAGCACTGCAGAGGATAGGCCGTGAGAGAAAGTCCCCCTGTCTTCGAACTCAGTTCGCACCAGACAGGGGGAGGACGTATCGGGATCCTAGAACGCTAGGGTCCGTGCGGAGGGAGTGGGATTTGAACCCACGGTGCCCATAGGACACAGCGGTTTTCGAGACCGCCCGATTCGGCCACTCTCGCATCCCTCCGGTCAGCGCTTGGTTGCGAAGAACTCCTTCAAGATCCTACTGCAGGCCTCTTGTTGAACTCCCGCCACCACCGCTACTTCGGCGTTGAGCCTTGGGTCACAGCATAGGTTGTAGAGTGACGATGCAGCGCCGCTCTTTGGGTCAAAGGCTCCGAAGACTACTCTTTCGCAGCGCACCGTAACGAGGGCTCCGGCACACATCACGCACGGCTCGAGCGTGGTGTAAACCGTAACGCCGGTTAGGTACTTGTCTCCGATAATCGAGAGCGCATCCCGGATCGCCAGGATCTCGGCGTGGCACGTAGCGTCTCGACGAAGCTCTTTTTCGTTATGTCGTGATGCAAGAACTCTGTCGTCGATGACGCAGATGGCGCCGACTGGGACATCGTTATGCTCGAGTGCCCGTCGAGCCTCGTCGAGAGCAAGCGTCATCATTTCATCGTGGTTCATTACAACCCTTTCGGCCCAGGCGTTGAGCCGATCTCTCAGGTTGAGACCTGCCGTATGGCCGAGGTGCAGGTCTCTTTAGACGTTTGCCAGTGCACTGGTAGGTGCGCTGGCGTTCGAGCGGAGGAGGTGGGATTCGAACCCACGGTGAGTTTCCCCACACGCGATTTCCAGTCGCGCCGATTCGGCCACTCTCGCACCCCTCCGGATGAACATACGCTATCGTAGATGGTCTAGTTACCGTTTACTGCGGTGGCCGGGCCCTACGCGGCGTAGGCTCGTGAACCGGGTCAGGTCCGGAAGGAAGCAGCCCTCAGCGAGTTACTATGGGTGCCGTAGGTAACCTGGCTGCCGCAGTAAGCGGTAACTAGAGCGTGATCCCAAGAGAGCGATCCTTGCTGTTGCGATCGAGAGATAGGCTTGTTACGTGAGTGAGGCCATTGAGTATCAGTCCCTCTATCGTCGTTTCCGCCCTCAACGATTCGACGAGGTTCTTGGCCAGCAGCATGTGACGCGTGCACTGCGTAACGCCGTGGCGACAAATACAGTCTCGCATGCGTATCTCTTCTCTGGCCCCCGTGGGACCGGCAAGACCTCCACTGCTCGCATTCTCGCCAAGGCTCTGAACTGTGAGGCCCCTGAACAAGGCGAACCCTGCTGCCGTTGCACCTCGTGTTCTTTGGTGCGAGACGGGCGCTCCTATGACGTAGAAGAGCTCGATGCCGCCTCGAACTCGGGCGTTGATGCCATGAGAGCGTTGATATCGACGGTCTCTACGTCGAGCTTTGGCACGTGGAAGATCTACATCGTTGACGAGGTCCACATGCTTTCCACTGCTGCATCGAATGCGCTCTTGAAGACGTTGGAAGAACCTCCTCCACACGTTGTTTTCGTGCTGGCAACGACGTCTCCCCAGAAAATTCTGCAAACCATCATCTCTCGAACTCAACACTTTGAGTTCAAACTTCTCGAGGATGAGGTCCTCGACTCACTACTCCTCACAGTAGACGAGAAGGCACACCTCGGGCTTGACGCTGAGTCTCTAGCCTGGGCGAGACGCAAAGGGGGAGGCTCCGCTCGTGACACGCTCTCCTTTTTGGATCAGGCCGTTGCGTTGGGAGGAAAGCCCGATGACGATGAGGGCGACGTCGAGAAGGTCGTGCGTTCGCTATTCGTCGGGGATGTGGCAGAGATGATCGTTCTCCTCGATCGTCTCGTTGGACGAGGGGTTGAAGCCAATCAGATAGCGATCGAGATTCTGCAGGTGGTTCGTGATGCCTTCCTGTATCGAGTTGCCGGTCTGCACGAGGAGCGTCCTGGGCGCCGCGTGCTTGAGCTACTTGAGGCCGAAGGAGTCTCAGTTGCAACTTCAGATTTGACTCGTGTGATGGAGAGTCTTGGTCGAGCTACTCTCGAACTGCGCGAAGGTATCGATCCGGTAACGCTACTCCAGGCCCTCTTGGTGGGCCTCGTTCGAGCTCCAGATCGAACGAGAGTGTCATCGGTGCGAGAAGTCGAGGGTCCGGTAGTTCATGGAGTAACCGAATCAGCCTTGGAGGACCGTCTGAAGCTCCTGGAGGCCGAAGTTCGGGAGCTGCGATTGGCCCTTGGGACCATCAAGCCCAATGCTACGACACCTGTGACCCCAGGTACTGGTGATATATCTACCCGAGGAATCGACAGTATTCGTCGAGGTCTTGACGGCGCTGCGAAGAGGTTGGAGCGCCCAGATGGTGGAGACAGGGCTCGTCGCGGCCGAGACTTCTCTGCGACCGGATCAGCAGATGCGCGAGCCGTGCTCGAACCTAAGGCTGGGCGAGTGGTGGGAGACGAGTTAGCGCATTCAGCAGGAGTTGCAGAGGAGGGTGCACCGTCGGCTGTGCGGAGTGCACAGCCGGGAGGTCGATCTGTCGAGTCACTTCGCTCTCAAGGGATCAGCGAAGATCCAGAGCCGAAGCGAACGAATCCAGCGCTGCAGGCAAATCGCCCTGACATCGATCCTGTGCTGCACACCCAGGCCGACGTGACAGTCGATTCAAAGACGAAGGAGGGCGGCGAGTTCGTAGAGATCGGTGGTCAAACCGGTGCTCGGCCTGATGTCCATTCAGAGGAGCGCGCAGTTGCAGACGCCCCTCTTCCCGACGGAGTCGAGGGCAAGAACGCCGGGTCCATCGACCTACAGCAGCTGCAAGATGCTTGGGTCTCTGTGATATGCCCTTCGCTCCCGCTTCGAATTCGATCGAAGTATCAGACCTCACGCGTTGTTTCGGTATCGGATTCAACGATAACGCTTGGATTTGAAAACTCGTTCTATCTCGACCTGACGAGACCCCTCCGGGGCGATGTTGAAGCTGCAATCGCCTCCCATCTTGGCGTAGCGAAGATCGCTCTCGATCTCGTAGTCGTCGATACCGAACAGCTTCGAGACGGCCGGAACGAGAACGCCGATGAGGAGATCAATGACATGAGCGAGTTTACCGATGGTAGCGACCTTGCGGTAGAAGAGACCGTAGCAACGATGATTGAGCGAATCTTCCCCGGCGCTCGTGAGTTAGATTGATACGGTCGTGATCTATCCACCAACCGTTCAGACCCTCGTCGATGAGTTCTCGAAGTTACCTGGTATTGGGCCAAAATCTGCTCAACGAATTACCTTCTTCCTCCTCAAGGCTGATCAGGCAGAGGTGATGGCGCTTGCTAATGCCATTTTGGTGGCCAAAGAACGATCGCAGTGGTGCAGCAGGTGTTTTAATCTCTCCGAGTCGGAGCTCTGTCCGATCTGTCGGGACTCGACTCGAGATGCCCGGCGAATATGTGTCGTAGAGGAGCCACGCGATGTGGTGGCCCTTGAGCGGACTGGAGAGTTTCGCGGTTACTATCACGTTCTTCAAGGATCTCTCTCGCCGATAGATGGTGTTGGACCAGAGAAGCTACGCATCAAAGAGCTCCTACAGCGCTTAGCGGGCCCAGAGGTAGATGAGGTGATACTATGCATGAACCCGAACTTGGAAGGGGAGGCCACTGCGCTCTATCTTGCTCGGCTTCTCGGGCCCTTTGGAATTTCGGTGACGAGATTGGCGAGCGGACTGCCTGTCGGTGGTGACCTGGAGTATGCGGACGAGAGAACACTTGGAAAGGCCTTAGAGGGCCGACGGTCGGTGCTCTAATCCACGGCAACGTACCACCGCAGGTTTAATGAGGCTTATGAGGCCACGATGGTTAATTGCTGTCGAAATTTCGTAACGCTGCGGAGGTGTGACGTAGAAGATTTTGTGAGCGGTACTTGGTCTCGCAACGAGAAGACAACGCACTGGATCGACCTCATGTGGTTGTGCGACCGGTATTGAGATGTAGAGAGACCCCTATGAAGTCCCTACTCGCCAATGTATGATCGCCTCGATGCCAACCACAAGGGCCTCTGGGGCTTGCCTATGACCGGCTGTCCCTCAGTTACTGCATCGGCGACCCTCGAACGACGTCGAAGATGGGCGTTGTTATGGTCGGTGCAGCAGGGTTCGAATTGGCTGCTAGAAAGAGCGAGCAGCGTAAAGAGGCTCTCTTGGAGAACTGATTTGAGATTAGGGAGCGATCGATCAGCCTGCGGTCCTTCGTGAAGCTCTCGACCTTGCGTTGCGTCTCGAGCGCTTTGGCTGCGAGGAGAGTTGTTGACAGTTGACGGCGTCATTTTTGCGCTTGCTGGCCTAGTGGTTACCTTTCCCAGATACTTGTCTTGTGGCGGATCGAGGAGTAGGCTCCGCCGGCGAGCTGGTTGACGCTCGCCAAACCGGTTCGCTCTTCTGGGCTACGAGTGTTGAGCTGACGATTCGAGGGTTGTGCGCAGATGACCGTTCGTCTCGTGTGATACGAAGCGGTGGGATGACCTTGATGCGTCGGGCCTGTCTCCTCGCTCTAATGCGGGGAGTGCTCGACTTCGCTCTGGTCGGGTGGTACTAACAATGCATTTTTAGCGGGGAGGTACTGCCGATAGAAAATGTAGCCCGGAGGTAGTCCCACAAGGAGATTGAGCGTGCGATAGACCGTCGTGACGGTGGCGGCTAGAGCGAAGGGCACTCCGAGGGTCACCAAGGTTCCCGCCATGCCAAGTTCGAAGACGCCGGTACTGATGAGGGCACCCCCGACGATGCTCACGATGTTGGCGAAGAGATACGCCATGACGATCGGTCCAGGGCTTACCGCCTTCCCAAGGGCAAGAAACGCCATGGAGAAGGTCGCTATCTCGACGACGATGTAGAGGATCGACCATATAAATGGTCCCAACATTCTCCTTTTGTTGTCCGTCATGGTTCGGTAGCCGACGTAAAACTGGTCCACGAATGTGGTGACCGTGTCACGCCTGAGGGATTTGAAGAAGCGAGCAAAGAAGTGAAGTATTGCGTTGAGAGCGCGTCGTGCAACGACTTCTTGATGCACGAACGCAAGTACCCCCGCAGCCAGGATGGTCATGGTAAGAGCAGAGATCACGGTGGCATCGAGGAGTGAACGGCTACCCACGCCTCTCTCGGTAGAGACGAGCAAGAGGCCGATCGGCAACATGAGCAAGACCGACAGTGCGCTGAGGGCATAGCGCATTAGCTGCACGAGGATGCTTACGCCCCTTGGTATCTCAGGTGCTAGCACCTGAGATAGGTAGCCTGCGCCGGCGAGACCTGCAGAAGGAAGGAGGTAGTTGACGAAGTTGGTGGCTAGCGCACCCTTGAAAAGGCGTGTTGGGGTCGCTTCGTAGTCAAAAATCCGCAAGATAGAGCGGTAGTAGAGAGCATTGAGCCAATAGCTTCCAACTTGGACAACGACGATAATGAGCAGCATGTACCAACGGAGCCCTGAGAGCAGTGGAATAACACGCCTGAGGGAGCTGCGATTTTCCCAGAGTACAAATCCGAGGCCAAGCAGACCCAGTACTGCAAAGATGTGACGCAGGAGTCTCGAAGAATTTCGGCTCATAGTTTCAAGCTCTGTGTGCGCAGTGCGGTTGGGCTCGATAATGGGGCTTGCGCTTCTGCGCTGACTCGTAGTTGTCGATCGGAACGAGAACTCTTGCGCTTTGGATTCGATGGTAGAGGAACGGTACTGCTTGAGCTCGAGTATCTACGTTGGTCCGCTGCTCCGGAGAGAGCACATCTCTTCGATTCACTGCTCGCCGCACCTCTACAGACCGTAACTTTGAAGCTTCCCTTTCTTCTTAAAGCTTATCGATAGGTACGATAAGAGATTCTTTCTCGGGATCAGCCAGGACGTTTCCCGAACCCTTGGTCGGAATGAATGTTTGTAGGCACGTGCTCTGACCAGATTGCGGTCCTCGTCCCCAGATGGTTCTTGGGGCCAAGACCGATCGTGCGCGAAACGAGCGCATCTGAGGTAGGTAGAGGGCTACGGTAGTACAACCGATCTCGATCTCATCCTCGATCGCTCCGGTGTCGTTGGAGCCAAGCACCCCGTCGTTCGGGTCGTTGACTCGGCCGAACGGTGAGTGATGATACTGCGACGAGCCCCACGAGCGGCGAGGAGCTAACCTGGTCTCTCTGAGCGACTACGTGTTTAATGTCGCTCCCTTCGGGAGCTCTATGTGTCAAGGTAGTTGGCACTCGCCATCTTGCGGACCCCAAAGAGTAGCGGATCTCTGTGTGCAACATCGATCCTTCTCTCGAGAGCACATGACACAAAGCGCTGTAGATGTTGAGCCATTCTCCCTGCGGGGACCTCACGCTGTCAGCGCTCCCGGACAGCGCTCGGGTTCAAACGATTTCGGCAGTACGACAACGATGTCGATCGTGGCGGTATACGTGCTTGAGATGTGATCGACGAATCTCACACGATGAGGTACTGCGCGGGCTCGTGACTTGTTCACTGAACACCTTATGTCTCGACTCAGCGGATCTCCCAATGTAAGGAGCGTCAATATCCACGACGATCTCTCGGTGGCAAATCTTGGATTTCAGGCCGACAGTAGTTGGGTCCGACCCGATCGACTTCTTGAGTGTGATGACGATGTGTTGCGGCTGCTGACAACGTCTCTTGCAATCTCAACGACCCCGACCCTTCCCTTGCGTCATCGGTCCCCGGTGCTCAGCCTCAGAGGCTCTCTCCAATATCGCTGTCTATGCGACGCGTTCGTGTCTGTTTGCTTGAACTTTGCACCTCAGCCGGATCCTATGCCCGGGCTCTGCTGCAGGTACTTGTCGGGAGTTCCCTATCTGGTCTCGTAGGTGGAGAAAACCCGTCGTAGTGCTATCTCCAACCTGAGTAACCCTTTCGCACTGAAGTTTTAATTCCGGAGGTCTTGGTCGACTTCATCGTGGGAGAGGTGTGCGGTGTGCGGCTCTTCAACGAGTTCGATGAGCGTCCCAAACGAAGATTTGGGGCTGACAAAGGCGACGCTAGTTCCGCGGGAGCCGGGCCTCGGCGTGAGGTCGACCATTGTCGCTCCCTGGTCTTGATAGTGCTTGACAGCATCGGCGCAGCTCTCGACCCGAAACCCTAAGTGGTGGAGTCCTTCGCCGTGTCGATCGAGAAATCGAGCGACTGGGGAGTCGGTAGTTGTGGGTGTGAGGAGCTGAATATAGGAGTCGGCGACGGCCAAGAGGGCCTCTTCAACACCGTCCGACTCGATCAGTTCTCGCTGTATTAGGGTCGCGCCTACCGTGTCTCGGTAGTAACGGATAGCGGCATCGAGGTCAAGGACCGCTATGGCGACGTGATCGATCTCAGTTGGTTGCATTGGAGGCTTCGACCTTCGACTCGGTGGTACCGACGTTGTGAGCGAGGCTGTGTCTGGCAAAGAGTGTGATCCGGTCTTCCCCGACGAGCGCTCGAAACTCAGGGTCGTCGATACCCATGCCCGTCCTTGGAGCCAGACATAAGATTCCGACCTTCCCCTCGTGGAGGTTCTTATGGACCACGTTGGTGGCGACCGCCACGTCAGTCAGTGGATACGTCGTTGAGAGCACGGGCTGAACCTTTCCTTTTGAGATCAGTCGATTGGCATCCCATGCCTCTCGGTAGTTTGCAAAGTGCGAGGCTTTGATCGTCTTGAGCTTCATCCAGAGGTGTCGATTGTCGTACTCGATCATGTAGCCGGTCGTTGCAGCGCAGGTCATAATGGTTCCACCTCGTTTCGCTACAAACACCGAGGCACCGAAGGTCTGGCGACCCGGATGCTCGAAGACGATATCGGGGTCATCACCGATCAGCGCCCGGATATCTTTTCCGAGACGTCGCCACTCGGACTCGTCTTGGGTGTGCTCGTCTTTCCAAAACCGATAGTTCTTCTCTGAGCGATCGATCACTGCTTCGCAGCCGAGTTCGTTGAGTAGTGCCGCCTTCTCGGGTGACGAAACTACCCCGATTGGCTGTCCTCCACCGTTCAATACGTACTGAGTGGCGTAGCCTCCAATGCCACCCGTTGCGCCCCAGATCAGGACCGATTGACCTTGCTTCAGGTCGGCACCATTTCGCGAGATGAGCATCCGGTAGGAGGTCGAGTTACACAGCGCATTGCAAGCGGCCTCCTCCCAGCTCAGGTGTGCAGGTTTTGGCATCAATTGGTTCGCTTTGACCAGCGTGAAGTCTGCGAGACCTCCAAAATTAGATTCAAATCCCCAGATCTTTTGATCGTACGAGAGCATTGAGTCGTCGTGACCGGTGGGATCCTGATCGTCGACGTAGTTGCAGTGGATGACGACTTTGTCACCGATCCTCCAATTCCGTACTGCGGAGCCCATCCGGATAATCACTCCGGCACCGTCCGAGCCAATGACGTGATAGGGAAGGTCGTGTCGTCTCGTCCATTTGGAGTTGGATCTACCGAGGCGCTCGAGGAACGCGAACGTTGATACGGGCTCGAAGAGAGCGCTCCACACGGTGTTGTAATTGATCGATGAGGCCATAACGGCAACCATGACCTCGTCAGGTGCCATCTCAGGAAGTGGTACCTCATCGACGTGAAGTGAACGCCGAGGATCCTTCTGCCACGAAGGGAGGCCCTCAAAGATCGAACTCTCCTCTTTGAGTACGAAGGCAGCTCGATACGTCTTTGGTAGCGGCATCCTCTCCAGGTCAGCGGAGCTCACTCCGTCGAAAATGGCAGCTGCGAAGTCATCCATCTTTCTAACGATAGACGAGAAGGCGGGCGAAGTGCTGGCGGCTTCGACAGTCGGCTTAGGGTCCCGGCCGAGCGTCTCGGCAGTGGTGCGCTAAGATTTGGTTAGTAGCTCTAGCTTCCAGACGGAAGCTGTGCGACGGCTGCTCACTCTAGGTCTCGAAGGAGGAGTCTATGGCAGGCTCAGTGATAATCTCAGGCGCTAGAACGCCAATTGGAAAGCTTGCTGGGGCACTTTCGGGCTTTACCGCTATGGAGCTCGGCGGCATTGCGATTCGCGAGGCGCTCCGACGAGCATCCATCGGGCCGGAGCTTGTCGACTATGTCTTCATGGGACAAGTTCTCCAGGCGGGTCAGGGTCAGA
>JBMFXG010000063.1:0-12909 GCA_049964535.1 Acidimicrobiales bacterium
GGGGCAGCTCTCCTCGAGCTTGCTGTAGCGATCTTGGTCGCAACCGTAATCTCGGTTACCGTTTTTGTGTTGGTGAGCGATTGGTTGTCACTCTCGCTTGCAGAAGCAAGTATCGGGGTACTCTTCTCGCTTCCTGCGATCTCACTCGGAACTTACCTCCTGCTCTTTCTCTTTGCACCGGCCCCGAAGCGTGGTCACGCCGTAGGACGCATACCATCACTGACTGTTATTATGCCTGCGTACAACGAGGAAGTGGTCATTGAACGGACGCTGGTTGCTATCGACGAAGCGGCAGCGCACTATCGGGGAATCGTCTACGTCGTCGTAGCCGATGATGGATCGACGGACCGTACGCCGTCGATCATCGAGTCCACCTTCGCTTCCTTCCGATGGGCCAACGGCTCTCTGGTACGTTGCCCGCATCGTGGCAAGGCCGGCGCTCTCAACGCAGCGCTCGAGGCGGCCACGACCGAGATCGTTGTACGTATCGATGCCGATACGCTCGTTGACGCCAAGGTCTTCGTTCCACTCCCTGACTGGTTTGCGAATCCTGAGATCGGTATGGTCGGTGCGCTCGACCTCCCACACCCCGACTTGAAAGCGTGGTATAGCTACGGGAGACTCTTTGAGTGTCTACGGGCCTTTGCCTTTGGGAGGCTTGCGCAGATGCGGGTCAATGGCATCGTCTGCGTCCCGGGTACCTACAGCGCATTTCGACGTTCAGTAGCGTTGTCGATCAATGGCTTTGTCGAGGGGATGAATGGTGAGGACGCTGATCTCACGATTCAGGTTGCACGCCTTGGCTTTCGCGTCGTGGTCGATACTGACATTGTCATTTATGAAGACGTTCCACAGACGTGGATCGAGTTTAAGAAGCAGCGAGTGCGATGGTTTCGGGGCGGTACGCAGATCTTCTCTCGTCACTTTCTCCTACGGCGGGAGAACTTTTCGACTGTGATGGTCTTTGGCTACGACTTTTCGCTGGCGAAGTTTCGAGCGGTGGTACATCCACTCATGGTCTTTGGTCTTGGGTCGGTAATTTTTCTCTTCCCCGGAGGCTACGACCTCCTGGTGAAGCTTGTCTTTCTACTACTGCTTGGGAATGTACCGACCTACGTAACGCTCGCAGTACTCGCGCGTCGGCATGGATTCGGGCGAATGATTCCCTGGCTGATTATTCTCTTTCCGTTTGGTATCGCAAAGCGGCTCGCTGCAATCGAATCACTGATGTCGATTCCGCCCCAAGGAAGCCAACTCGTTCCCGATGGCCCGCCTTCGATCGCCTCTACCGTCAGACTCGAGAGCGTCGCCTCTGTATCGCTTGAGTAGCGTCTCGTCGACAGTGTGTTATCGGTTGGGTGAGACAACCTACCTGGCGTAGGTTGTCGGAGAGCTGCTTCCGTTTTCAGTACGGTGGTTGCTCGAACACTGACCTCGAAACGTAGATGAACGTCACGTTGAACAAGACTGGTGCTCCGTAGTGCACGGTGGTGGAGCTCGAAGGTCTGATTCGCCTCGGGACTGTCGGTGCTCTGTAGGAGAGTGCATTCTCTGTCAGTGGGCGCTGCGGTCGTCGAGGGTGGGGATCTCTGGCCTGTGAACTCCGAGCGGCAGCGATGTGATGGGCTTGTGGACTTCGATCTCTGTGAGAATGAGTGGTGAACGGAGCGCTCGCTCCAGGAAAGTGATGACGAGTGTCGTGCGGTCTCCACGTGCAGGTGGGACGGGTTGAGTTCGTGCTCCGGATTTGCCGGCATCGAAGTGTCAGGGGGCGTAGATCGACAACGCGGCTCCCTTGAGAGTTAGGTTGAGTCATGAGTGAGGCGTGGACTCGGCTCTTGAGAGCTTCGTCGAATCGTCCTCACACCATAGGTAGCCCGTATGGGGTGTAGACAGAGAGGGTGCCATCGCCGCCGCCGATCACGATGGCGTTGTCAGAGATAGCCGGAGCCCCGGTCAATGCTGACATTGGTGGCGATATCCAAACGTTCTCCCCCTTGTTGCGATAGCCAGTGACGACGCCGTTCGACGAGTTAGCGAAGATTAACCCAACGGTAGCGGAGACACCGGTGACAGCTGAGGGGGTCTGGTAGCTCCACTGGACCACTCCACTCGCTGCGGCGAGTGAGAAGAGTTCTCCGGAGCTGCTGCCGATGGCAAGGTTTGTGCCAACCATTGCAGAGGTTAAGCTCGGTGATCCGCCCAAGGAGTGTGACCAGATGATACCTCCAGTACTTTCGTCGAGGGCATACTCCATTCCCGATGTTGTGCTAAGGGCGTTCGAACCGATAAAGACTCGACCATCGCTGATGAGTGGCGTCGCTACGATTGGCCCACTGGCGGAGAACTGCCAGATGACCTTACCTTGCTCATGAGGTGCGAGCGAGAGAGCGGTCACCATGCCGGCTTGGTCTCCGACGATCATCAGCGCCTTTGCGGTATCGATCGCTGCCGATGCGGTGACCGGACTTCCGAGTGTGACGTGGAAGGCGACCGTACCGGTCGATAGTCGAAGGGCGTAGAGTGAGCCATTGCCGGCACCGACATAGACGACGCCGTCTGCAATGTTTGGTGAGGATGTGATGGACGAATACGGTCCCGCCTTCCAGTTGAGCGCCCCGGTAGTGGCGTTGAAAGAATAGACGTACCCGTCATTTGAACCAAAAACTACGGTGTTTGCAGCGAAATCAACGGCCGGCGAGGAGTCAACTGGGCCGCTGGCCGCAGCCTGCCATCGTAAGGATCCCGTAACGGTATTGACGGCGTAGACCTCTCCAGCGCTCGTGCCGAAGTATGCCGTTCTGTTCACAACGGCCGGAGAGGTGGTAATCGGCGCTCCAGCAGCAAACTGCGCTGCGAGGAACATGCGGTAGATCTTATCAGGGACCTCTTCACTATTGAAGATGACATCATTGGGGAGATTTCCCGTCCTTTCCTGATTGCCTCCGAGTTGGCTCCAGGAGGTCGTGACGTCGAGCGCTGCGGTGGATGCGAAACCCGTGGTTGCCCCGACGCCAAGCATCGCAGTTTGACCGAAGGGGAATCGCTTGGGAATCTGCACCGAGAAGTCTGTAAAGGTTCCCGTCGAAGATGCAGTGACCGTTCCGAGTTGGTAGCCTGGCAGGCTTATCGCTATCGATTCGTTGGGGCCGAAGCCGTGACCGGAGACTTTGACACGATTCGATGGCGCTGCTTCGGCCGTTGAGATTGACATTTGCGGACCGAGTGTCTCGGGTGAGACCGTGATCTGCGAGGTTGCGCCCACAGGATCTTCTGCTCCGGTTGATGGATCGACCCCCCTTGCAAACGCCTCGTAGCTGCCTCCTTGTATGGGAACCGGTATGGCGAACGACCAGTTCGCATTAGTACCGGACGCTGAAACTATGGCTTGGTTCCAGGTGATGCCC
This sequence comes from Acidimicrobiales bacterium, assembly GCA_049964535.1. Lineage (GTDB taxonomy): Bacteria > Actinomycetota > Acidimicrobiia > Acidimicrobiales > Acidimicrobiaceae > JAJYZP01. The sequence continues at coordinate 3,408 of JBMFXG010000063.1, forward strand.
GCCTGCCACGTTCCGGTCGTTGCGTTGAACCAGTCTCCGGTCGGACCGTCCTGTTGAACCGCAATGACTGCGCTCGGTGAGCTTAAAGTTGAGGTCACTGTTCCGCTAAAGACGACCGGGGACGTTGAGGTCGTTGCGGAGTTCGGATTGACCACGGTTGACCCATCTGTTGGTTGCGAAACCGTCGTCGTTGGATAGGCCGTTGGGTGACCTCTTCCGAGACCGAGGTCATAGAGGAAGCCATCACTCGACCCAATCATGAGTTGTCCATTGAGATCCGCCGGAGAGCCCAGGATGTAGCCGTGCGTTTGAAAGGTCGTCAACGGTGCGCCGTTTGAGAGAGCGAGTACGTTGACCTTTCCTGCCATGTCGCCGTAGACGACGACCTGTTCGCCAGCCGGACCAACGATAAGCGGAGATGAGATGATCTCTGTATCGGGAGCGACCGTACGGGCGGAGTCCCAGAGCTCGACGCCGGTCGTGGCGTTGACGGCCATGACTCCTGTGCCGGTACCGAAAACTAAGGTGTTACCGTCGATCGCAACTGTAGATCGTCCCCCCTTGTAGGTGGATGGAGTCGTTGCGGCCTTGAAATTGAAGGTCCACAAGGTGGCTCCTGTCGTGAGGTTGATGGCGTAGAGCAGCCCATCCTCCCCGGCGTAGTAAGCGACGCCATCGGCGAAACCGTTGGTACCCGGAGGAGATATCGTGAGACCAGAGCCGACATCGTTGCTCGTAGGGCTGAGATTTTGGTTTGACCACACGGTTGATCCGGTATTGGCATCGAGAGCATAGACCGTAGAGTCAGGGTTAGCTGAACCAACGAGCACGAGGGGCTCTCCGGTGGCATCCACGCCATAGGACGTTGGATTCCAGCTGCCAGACTCCTGCGCAAAGGGTATCTTTGACCACTCGATCTGGCAGGTCTGGGTGTTGACCGCCATGATAGGTGAAGAGACCACACCGTTGTCTTGTGTTCCGAAGTACAAGGTCGCTACGCCGCCAGGGGGTGTAGCGATAGTTGGACTCGAAAGATCGGTACCGGTTCCTAAGGGGAAGCTGCAAGAGATTGCGCCAGAATCGACACTGATCTTGTACATTCGACCCACCGTGAACGTGCCAACCCAGAGGTAACCGTCGCGCACGGTCGGAGTGGCGTAGATCGGTTCGCCCAGGGTGTCCGACCAAACGATCGACCCATTGGTGGGATCAACTGCTTGGAGTCCCCCATTTGTGTTGGCGATAATGACTACGTTTTTGCCGAGCGTTGCGTCGAAGGCGTCGAGAGGTGAGCTTGCGATCGGAGCGCCGCTTTGCGTCATCCACTCGAGGCCGAGTTGCGCTGCGTTGAGCGTAGAGATGCTGGTATCGGAGGAGACTCCGCTCAGTCCATAGTTTCCGTGGAAGGTACTCCAAGCAGCGGGTCCGGTCTGTAGGAGTGACGATGGTGTCGAGGTGGCCCCAGCGGTACTAGCCGCAGCCGAGTTGAGGTCGATCCCGGCGAGGAGGATCAGGCTCGCAACACAAAGGACCACGAGTTCGTAGAGCCTTCTCGCCCGCTGGCGTGAAAGAGGAATTAGGCGCAGCTTCTGACGTCCTCGTGATCGGTCCGAGAGACCTTGACATACGTGCATAATGGTGATACTCCGATGTTTGGGTTTGATAGTGGTTACTTTGTGATCGTCAAACGCTTTGACGCTCTTCCTAACGCTCAACCATGGTGGCGGGTTCTGTTGCGATACTCTTAGCCCTGGCTCTCTCTATCGATGAAGCCTCATTGCTCGTTCCACGAACTCCAAAACCCAGACGGCTCCGCCCTCACTGTATCATCTCTACGGACTTCGAGTCTTTGATCGAGAGGGAAGAGTGGATCGGCTTCCAGGTATCTATCGCTCCGCATCGTCGATTGCTCTGTCCGCTCTTTGTGTCGAACGGATCACTCCCGCTCAGATACTGGAGAACGGGACCGATGGGGCGGCGCAGCCGGAAGGCGGCGCAGAGTTTGCAACGACTCGACGTCGTTGATGGTGAGACGAGGATCACGGTGCTCTGGATCTGTTCATGCCAGGACCCTCTCGAGTGAGTTCGCTCTCGGGTCTCTTGGGTAGTGTCGACCTGCTCGAACGTTCAGATGTTTTGACGGCCTGTCTGAGTCTGCGGGGTGGTACTCACTGCTGCTCTGTCGTGAGGTGGCAGACGACCATGTTGCGTCGAACCGATGACCCGATGGCAACGGAGAGTCCTGAGACGATACCATCGATTGGCGCACGGAGTAGATTTTCCATTTTCATAGCCTCGATACCACAGATCGGCTCACCTTTTTGGACCGTTGAACCGTTGGTTACATACAGCGATGCGACGGTTCCCTGCATGGGAGAGCGTACGGCTCCTGCGGTTGTTGGATCTGAACCGTTCCGGTGCTTAGCGCTCTTGCGCGCCAGAGCAAGATGCTCGATACCGTGGGGTAGTTTGACCTCGACCTCGCGACCGCCAATTAGGACTTGAGGTGGTTGGTTGGTTGCACTCTTTGATTGGAGAGGCGTATCGAGGAGGAGATCCGACTCGATCCAGGTGTTGGAGACGTTGAGTGCGCCGTTCGTGGTGTCATAAAAGTCAGGGTGTGCAAGGATGCGCTCGTGGAGCGGTAATAGGGTCTCGACCCCGAGAATCTCCAACTCTGAGAGCGCTCTTCTAGAGCGGCGTAGTGCCTCGTCTCGGTCACTGCCGACCACAACGAGCTTTGCAATCAGTGAGTCGAAACGACCATCGACGGTGTCACCCTCACCGAGACCGGAGTCCACACGAACTCCGGGCCCGCTCGGAAGCCGAAGTCGTTCAAGCTTCCCGGAGCTCGGGAGGAACCCCGTTGCTGGATCTTCCGCGTTGATCCGAAACTCGAGCGCGTGTCCCGTTGGGGTGAGGTCACATTGTTCAAGCCACAGTGGTTCGCCCTCTGCGATGCGAAACTGCGCTACAACGAGGTCGAGTCCTGTTGTCGCTTCCGTCACTGGGTGTTCGACCTGTAACCTGGTGTTGACCTCTAAGAAGGCGGTGGAGCCGTCTGGTCCGACGAGAAACTCAACGGTTCCTGCCGAAGCGTAACCAGCGGCGGTGCAGATCGCTCGAGCGGACTCGTTGAGTGCTGATCGTGTGTCTGCTGGGAGGAACGGAGCGGGTGCCTCTTCGACGACTTTTTGATATCGACGCTGAAGAGTGCAGTCTCGAGTCCCGATCGCAAGGACCGCTTCGTAGTGATCTGCGAGAACTTGGACTTCAATGTGACGCGGTCGATCGAGATAGCGCTCGACAAAGATCTCATCTCTGCCGAATGCAGCGAGCGACTCCCTGCGGGCGGTGTCGAAGAGGGCCTCCGCCTCTTCGAGCGAGCGGATGACTCGCATGCCTCGACCGCCCCCGCCGTACGCGGCTTTGAGCACGACCGGTAGTCCTAGCTCCTCAAGTGTCGCGCGCAGGTCCTCACTATCGGAGAGTGGTCGCTCTGGACCACCGAGAACAGGCGCTCCGACGCTCGTGGCAATTCGTTTTGCGGTCACCTTGTCTGAGAGGGCTCGAATAGCGCTCGGCGGGGGACCGATCCACAGTAGACCTGCCTCCTCGACCGCTTCGGCAAACTCTGCCTGTTCGGAGAGGAACCCGTACCCGGGATGGACTGCGTCCGCACCGCTTGCGATTGCTCCCTTCACCATGCGCTCGACCGAGAGGTAGGTCTCATTCGGACCATCCTGACCGAGATCGTGGGTCTGATCTGCTAGGCGTACAAAGAGAGCATCGCTTTCGCTCTGTGTGTACGGTACGACCGAGCCGATTCCGTAGTCTCGTGCCGCACGAACGATACGGAGTGCGATCTCTCCGCGATTTGCAATGAAGACCTTGGTGATCGTGCGCGTCCTCAGCGCACGGGCCTGGTTGGAACGCATCCCGGGTTCTTGTACGTTCATACCGGCTGGACCATGTGGTGTCGTCGTCCGCTTACTCGTTGCCACCCTGCCGCAGCTCCGAGTCGTGCGACCAGTTCGTGGCGCAGTTCGTGGTTGAGTACGATCGTGTCGACGACCAGGGTCGATGCCATGGCGAGTAGGTTGAAGTCCTCCTCTTGCTCTTGGATCTTGTTAGAAATGAAGAGCGCTCGCTCCTGTGGATCAGCGATCTCTGCAATCTTGTTGGCGTACATTGCATTCACCGAGGCCGCTGGCGACATGGTGCCGATCGTTGCAGTGGGGAGTGCGATGGTTGCCCGGGGCTCGAAGCCAGGAGCACAGAGCGCATAGTATCCGGCTGCGTAGGCCTTGCGGAGTACGACGGTGAACTTTGGAACCTCGGCAGAGGACATCGCTGCCACGAGTTTGGCCCCGTGTCGTATGATCCCTTGACGCTCAACGTCCACGCCGACCATGAAGCCCGGGACGTCTTGGAGAAAGATCAGCGGAATGTTGTACGCATCGCACATGGTGATGAAACGAGCCGCCTTATCTGCGGAGTCGACGAAGATTGCCCCGGAGTTGACGGACGGTTGATTGGCCACGATTCCAATGACCTCTCCCTCTATCCGGGCAAGACCCACCATGATCTCCGGAGCCCAGCGCGCTTTGATCTCGAAGAAACTTCCCTCATCGACGATTCGGCGTACGACCTCGTAGACATCGTAGGGTTGGTTAGGATCGGCCGGAATGACCTCGTCGTCCCATAAGGAGAGCTCCGGCTCACTAGCGAGATGCTTGGGTGGAGCGAGTGAGAAGTCGCTGGGCAGGTAGGTAAAGAGCTTGCGGGCGGCTGCGATAACCTGCCAGTCCTCATCGAAGACCTCGTCTGCACAGCCCGAGATGGTCGCGTGCATGAGAGCTCCGCCCATCTCTTCCAGCGTGGTCTTCTCCCCAGTTACCTTCTCGGCTACTCGAGGAGAGGCAAGGTACATCGATGCGTTACCTTCTACCATGCCAACCCAATCGGTAAATGCAGGCATGTAGGCTCCACCGGCAGCCGAGGGACCGTGCAGCGCGCAGATCTGTGGCACTCTCCCGGAGAGCTGGATCTGGCGGTGGAAGATGGCAGATGCTCCTCTGCGTCCTGGGAAGAAGCCCATCTGATCGTTGAGCCGTCCTCCCGCTGAATCGACGAGATAGAAGACGGGAAGGCGATCTCGATCGGCGCGTTCCAAGATACGGATCTGCTTCTCGCAGGTCAATGCCCCCCATGACCCAGCCTTGACCGTGAAGTCGTGCGCTATGACTGCGGCGAGACGTCCCTCGACGCGTCCGACTCCGGTCACGACCCCGTCTGCGGGCAGACCGTCTGCCTCGATGTTGGCTAGGAGTCCATCTTCGGTGAAGGTATCTCGGTCAAAGAGTACGTTCAGGCGCTCACGCACGGAGAGCTTCTCCGGCCAACGCTTGCCGTCACCCCCTGTGCGGGCCGCTGTGCGCGCCGCTTCAATGAGGTCTCGTTCCATCTGAGGTCTACTCCTTGTGGTCGTTGTTGTCTTGGTCGTTGATCGTGTTCGAAAGCGTGAACGCACCCAGTCGCCTGAAGTCGTCGTTGTGGATCAGAGAAGGGGAGCCTCCGGTCTCTTAGCGAGGAGGGTACGGACAACAGAGTCAATCTCACTGGATGGCGTAGTGGCGGATCGCTGAACGAGGACCGGTTCGCTGTAAAGCTACACGGAGGTATGGCGGATCGCTGCGATGATAGCGTTGCGACACGGTGCCGATTCCTCGAGCTTGCTTGTAACAATCGGCGGCGAGGAGGAGTTCTTGCGAGGTAGCCCCTGAGCGCTCGCTGGGGGGTGTGGTCCCGTGTTTCGCTACGGACCGTGCAATCCATCATGGTCTACCTTCGCAGAGACCGTGTGGTCTCCTCGTGTTGGAGTCGTTTGCGGCAGGCTCCTCTCCAGCGTCACCGAACGGCTCTGGCGACGAACGGTACGAGTGAGGCGCGTGCCGCTGTGGGATCACTGTTCTGCTGGGTCTTGTGAACCTTCTCGATCTTCTCGGCCTGTTCCATCCCCATCGAGCGCAAATACGTAACGAAGTGGGGTCGGGACGAGGGGTCAAAGGTGCGAGGTCCAAAGAGGAGACGGGAGTACCGAGGGACGGTTGGTGCATACAACGGCGAGTCACAGCGATCGACACGGCTAGACGCCGAGACCGAGCCCTCGGGCGATGAGGAGTTTTTGAACCTCAGAGGTGCCCTCGCCGATGGTGAGAATTCGAGCGTCCTGGTAGTGGCGTGCGGCGGCGCTCTCCTCGATGAATCCGTATCCGCCTTCGAGCTGCGTGGCAAGGTACGCCGCCTTATTTGCCGCCTCTGAGGCGATGTATTTTGCGGTCGCTGCCTCGCGTTCTATCGGTTGACCGTGGTCGTACTTCCATGCTCCGTCGTAGGTCATGACACGTGCAAGCGATGCCAGGGATGCAATCTCCGCTATCTGGAACGCAACTCCTTGGTGGTTGCCGAGCGCTTGACCGAAGGACTCTCTGGTAGAGACGAAGCGAAGTGCGTCCGTCAGGCACCCGTGAGCGAGCCCTGAGCTCATGGCTGCGATAGGGAATCTAGCCCAGGTGAGAAAGGCGAGAGCGGCCCGATAGCCTCGTCCTTCGGGGCCGAGCAGCGCAGAGCTTGGTACTCGAACGTCATCGAAGAAGAGCGGATGGGTATCCGATGAGTGCCACCCCGTCTTTGCGTACGGCTCGCCGACGGTCACGCCTTCGGCGTCGAGTGGTACGAGAAGAGCGGAGACTGGTGGACGTCGACCGTCTTCGTTGGCCGCGGTCGCGCAGAAGAGGATGACGTACCTTGAAAATGGTGTCCCTGAGTTTGTGATGAACTGTTTCGCGCCATTAATGATCCAGTCGTCACCGTCGCGTGTAGCTCGGGTGTGAATGTTCCCTGCGTCCGATCCGCCACTCGGCTCAGTGAGACCGAAGGAGATGAAGGTCTCGCCTCGGCACGCTGACGGTACGACCTCATTCATCAGCTCGGTCCGGTCCGACGCAAGATTCAAGAGGAGCGCTATGGCGATCGCTTGGACGTGGACGGTGACGGCGAGAGAGGAGTCAAAGCGCGCGAGCTCCTCTGCCGCAATGCACAGAGAACGCAGGTCTGCGCCTCCGCCACCGAAGCGCTCCGGAGCGAGGAGACCAAAGGCGCCGGTTTCGCCGACTTTGCGAACGAGTTCGGGGTCAAATCGTCGTTCGATGCTGCGCTGTGGAGCTGCAGGCTCGACGTGTTCCCGGCAGAATCTCGATATCGATGCTCTCCACGCCCGGTGCTCGTCCTCGAATGCCCAGCTCAGATCGTATCCCTCGTCGAGAAAGTCTTCCCGGATGGAGTGTTGGTGTTCTGTGTTCATAGCGTTACCCCCAGTGAGGTGCGAAGCGTCGAGCGACCACCAGGGTCGTAGAACAGGAGTGAGAGACTTTCTACTCGTCTATTGATTTTCAACTCAAGACTAGATTACTCTACATTGGGGACCGAGGAGGATCAATGCGTCGGCGAATCAGCGGGAGATACTTTGAGGAGTTCGAGGTCGGACGAGTCTACGATCACGCAACTACCAGGACGGTCACGGAGACCGACAATGTCCTCTTTACGACGATGACGATGAACCCGCAGCCGATGCACCTCGATGCAGAGTTCGCAGCCCAACATGAGTTCGGTCGTCCGTTAGTCAATTCACTTTTTACACTCGGTCTCGTCGTTGGTATTGCGGTTCCTGAACTCACGCTTGGAACGACGGTTGCGAATCTTGGGTTTGAGTCGGTGACCTTCCCAGCACCGGTCTTTGCTGGTGATACGATCTGGGTGGAGACCGAGGTGATCTCTGTGCGACCGTCGCAGTCTCGGCCGACCAATGGGATCGTGGTCTTTGAGCATCGAGGATTCAATCAGCGCGATGTGCTGGTCTGTCAGTGTCGCCGCAGCGCAATGATGCGTCGGAGGCCGACCGATACCGAAGAGGACGAATCCACGAGCTCGTGATCGGTGCAGTGTAGGGTTGCTGATGTCACGGTGGCCAGTGCGTATACTAGGTCATAGACCTCTATCACACAATCAAGAGTGCCTGGCTCAGAGCGACTCCCGTTCGTGGTGAGTTCGATAACGCAGTGATCCCGGAGTGGTAGCATCTGGACCATTTGGCCCTCCTTTCGTTCCCGATTTGGGCCTAAGGATCAATGCGCTTCTCCGTCACGCACCGACTATCTCCCGTCGTTACTCCTTGTGAGTCGGGGAGAGGTCTGTGATGATGGAATTCGCTCGAGGAGAGCCATAGGAGTCGGCGACACGGCGCTACGCCGGCACACACGTTTGCAAGTCTCGCATGGCCTAGCACTGACAAAGTAGTGGGAAACTCCAATCCAGAACGCGTCGAAGCGCCTCACCACAAGGTGGGCGCTTCGGTCGGTTCTCTTCTGCGATGGCGGTGGTGTGCTTGGCGGTTACAGCCTTCGAACGTGAGATCCTAGACGTCCCGCTTGTTGAGCAGATAGTAGGCAACCCCTACCATGACCGCGGTGTAGAGAGTAACGAGTAGAAACCCGGTGAGCGGTGCAAACGAGGTACTCGACGAACCCGCGGTTGCAATGGTGTCGAGTGTTCGAGCCACATTGAAGGGCAAGAACTTGGATATGTCGGTCGAGTACGGGCTCGGTAGTGGAGCGACGAGGAGGGGCAGGACAAGGTAGAGTCCGACGAAGGCCGAAATTGCGCCAGCACTCCGGCGGATGATGACGCCGAGAGAGAGGGCAAAGATCGAAAGAAGCGCTACATAGAGTCCGGTTCCTGCAACCGATCCGAAGACGTGTGGTTGACTAATGCTAGCCGTGGCAATCGGCCCAGACATGATCGCTTGACCGGTGAAGAAGCAAGCAAAGGCCACGATCTCAGAGACGACCACGGAAATAACGCTAAAGGTGATGAGCTTGGCGGTAAGGAGAACTGTTCGGTTTGGAACAGCAGCAACCGAGGTCTTGATCGTGTTTGAGGAGATCTCGCCGGTGAAGGCTAAGACGCCGAGCACGCCGATCACGATCTGCGCTAAGAGCATGCCGGAGAGCGACTGAGAGACTGGGTTGATGATGTGATGTGCGTGCCGTGTAACCGCGGCCCGTCCTGCTAGGGACGCAAGATCGGAGATTCCGATACCGAGGATGACCATGACGCCCAGGGTGATGACGGTTGAACGCACCGAGCGGATCTTAATCCACTCACTGCGAAGCACGCTCCCCAACGAGGGTGTGGCCTGGATGTTGTCGTCGAGTACGGTCATCATGATGCGGCTCCCACAGGTTCGGTGGCACGGTACTCTACCGAGCCTTGCGTCAGTTCCATGAAGACCTCCTCGAGCGAGGCGACCATGGGGGAGAGCTCGTGAAGGGTGATCGAGTGACCGCCCGCAAGCTCCCCGATCTGTTCCGTCGTCATGCCGCTGACCTCAATCGTTGCGGCATCGGATCGTGTGATTCGTGCGTTGTGAGTGCCAAGGAGC
>JBMFXG010000064.1:0-12854 GCA_049964535.1 Acidimicrobiales bacterium
GGTATGGCATCGACTCCCGATGGTAAGGGATACTGGCTCGTTGCATCTGACGGAGGAGTGTTTAACTATGGAGATGCGAGCTTCGATGGTTCTGCGGGTGGTCAGCCCTTGCACTCCCCGGTCGTAGGAGTCTCCTCTGTGGCGCAGCAAGCGCAGGGGGTTCAGCCTCCGCCGGTTACCTCCACGGGTTCGAACCCCCAAGGTCCGCTGCGAATTTCGACTCCGACGCTTCCAAGCGCATTTGTGGGTGTCAACTACTCGAGTGTTCTGACTGCGGTCGGTGGTGTTTCACCGTATGTGTGGACGGTCTCCGCTGGATCTCTCCCGAGTGGCTTTACCCTTAATTCTTCGAGCGGGTCCATTAGTGGTACTGCAACAGCATCTTCGTCGTCGACGTTTACCGTTTCCGTTACCGACACTACCGGCGCAACGGCCAGCGCAACCTTTAACCTTGATGTCCAGATCTCTGCGGGCACCCTGATCTCTGATAACTGGGCCGGTCACGGCGAAGAGGGCACTGGATTTACTCAGGTAAGCGGTAGCTTCATCGTTCCGTCGGTTGACGTCGGTGCTACCTCTAGTTCCGTGGTGAGCGAGTGGGTTGGGATCGATGGGATGACCAATCACTCACTCTTACAGATTGGAGTTGAAGAACTTCCTGATCCGTTAAGTCCAGGTACCTTTCTGGTTCAGCCCTGGTGGGAGGAGTTACCAGCTTCTCAGGTCAACATCCCATCGATGTCTGTGCGAGCGGGTGATCTTGTTACTGCCGACGTGTATCAACTTTCGGGATCTACTTGGGAGGTCTCACTTGTTGACCAGACGAATGGGCAAAGCTTTCAGAGGCAGGTTACTTACAGTGGTCCGCAGACCAGCGCCGAGTGGATTGTCGAGGCTCCCTACTCTCAAGCGATTGGATTAGTTCCTCTTGCACCCTTCAGCCCGCCAGTGCTTTGGAGCAACGTTTCCGTCACCGCCACCGAAGTGAGTAAAGATGCGACGGTGATTATGTCGAGTGGCTCGATCGTCCAAGCTACGCCTACCGCGTTGAGCCAGGGCTCCTTCTCGGTTTCCTACAGCGGTCAGCTCTGAAGTTAGTAGGTGAGGCTCTTCTGTTCAGAGGTAATGCAGCCGGTCAGCTTTCGAGCGTACTCACCTGTTGTGACGTACGTGGCTGTCGCACATCACCGCTTCTTCTCTGGCGAGAGAGCGATGCTTGTGCGACAGAAGCGCTTGTTGTGTAGTCCGGGGCTTTGCGTATGGACGAAGTAGCGAACTTTAAGGTTCGGGTTCACGGTGGCGCCCGCAGGATAACGCTACGGATCGATCGCGAAGGTGCTGCAATTTTTACGGTTCCGCCGCAATATGATCGATCGCAGCTCGAGGCCCTCTTTGTTGAGCAACGCGCGTGGGTTGACCAGCAGCGACGCTTGCAAGCGCAGGTCAGTTCGAAACGGAGAGAAGGTCCCCTGCTTCTCGACCTTAGGGCCGTTTCGACCCATCTCAACGTTATCTATCAAGACGACGGAACTACTCAGCCACGAATACGGCAAGTAGATGCTCATACAGTGGTCCTCCGCGGGGACCTTGAACGGCTTGGTGATCCGTCTCGACTGCTTTGCGAGTGGCTCAAGCGCTACGCTCGCTCGGAACTAACGCGCTTAGTCGAGCGTCGTTCCTCTGAAGTGAACCTCTACCCCAGAGGTGTCAGTGTTCGGTCCCAGAGAACTCGATGGGGAAGTTGTAGCTCAAGCGGACGTCTCAGTCTGAATATGCGGCTCCTTTTCTTGCCGGTGCACCTGGCGGAGCTTGTCATTGATCATGAGCTCTGTCATCTCGTCCACATGAATCACTCCACTGCATTTTGGGATCTTTTGGAGCTGGTCCATCCTCGGGCACGGCTCGAGACCAAAGAGCTCAAGAGGGTGTCGGACTTCGTGCCTGCTTGGATTAGGTAGGGAGCGGCTGGAGCCGGTAGTCCGTTGTGATGATCTCAAGTCTTGGCATCCGATCTACAGTGAGGATATGACAGAACTCTATGACCATATCGATAGTCGGTTTCGGTCTGATGGTCTCGATCTCTTAGAGACCTACGTCGGTATTCGATCACTGTCCCCTGCGTTCGATGTGCTGTGGCATGAACACGGTGAGCTTGCTCGGGCAGCGAAGCTCTTCGGTGATTGGGCGGACACGTTGAAGATTCCCGGCCTGTCGTCGAGAACGGCTGAGATTGAAGGAAGAACTCCAGCTTTGATTGTGGAGATTCCCGGATCTGTACAGCGGGAGGATGTGTCGAGCGTCTTGATCTATGGTCATCTAGACAAGCAACCAGCGCTCGGACCCTGGCGGGATGGCGCCGATCCCTTCACGGCGGTCCGTAGGGGTGAACTTGTGTACGGACGAGGAATTGTTGACGACGGCTATGCATTGCCCTGTGCACTTCTAGCTGTAGAGTCTCTCGTGCAGGCCGGTATGCACTATCCGCCGATCACGGTCGTAATAGAGGCCAGCGAGGAGAGCGGGAGTCCAGACCTAGCGGCTCACCTGGGCGCAATCTCGTCATCACTCGACAATGTGAGCCTCGTCGTCTGTCTCGATTCTGGAGGTCTTGATGATCAGCGACTCTGGATCACCACTTCCCTCCGAGGCAATCTTGTGCTGACTCTTGATGTGGAAGTGCTGCTCCATGGGGTTCACTCAGGGTCTGCAGGGGGGGTCGTCCCCTCCTCCTTTCGAATTGTGCGCCAACTTCTCGACAGGATTGAGGATTCAGCGACGGGTGAGTTGAGGCCGGCATTCCTTCATGCCGTGATACCGAACTCGGTCGTTGAGCATGCCACAAGCCTCGCTCGTGAGCTCGCGGATCCTCTCGCTAGAGCATTTCCGATCGTCGAAGGATTGAGACTCGATGGCGCATCTGGAGCGGATCGAATTCTCCGCCAAACGTGGATGCCTTCTGTTGCGTATACCGGGATCGACGGTGTTCCACTCCCAAGAGACGGTGGCAACGTTCTACGCCCACATACAGCGGTCAAGCTTTCGCTACGCCTACCTCCTACGGTTGATGCATTGGCGGCTCAGGAGGGGCTGATTGCGCTCTTGTCCGAGAATCCTCCGAGCGGAGCGACTATCTCTTTTGTGACGGAGAGCCCGGGAAATGGATGGGTGGCACCGGAGTTTTCTCCTCAGATAGCCCAAGCTATCGCACGGGGTTCCCAGGCGGGCTTCTCTCGGTCACCCGGTTTCTGCGGCGAAGGTGGGTCAATCCCGTTCCTCTCGACGTTGGCTGAGCGGTTTCCTCAAGCGCAGGTTGTGGCTACGGGAGCGTTGATACCGGGCTCCAATGCACACGGACCTGATGAGTCCCTCCGGATCCCTGTTGCGGTTGGAGTTGGTACGGCGGTTGCATTTCTTATCCATGCAGCTGGTGTCCCAGCTGATTGAGCCGTAGAGTTTAGTGCCCTGATGCTCTACGACCCTTGGTCGTCGCTGCTCTTGTCGAGCTGCTGATCTGTTCCGTAGATCGCTTGGCATTGGGATCGGATGACGGTAGGGACGAGCTCCCAGGATCCCGCTCGCACCTTTGTTGACGATGCGAGACGTAGCGACTCTGGAAGGCTCCAATGGGTGTCTGAGTTCATAGTTTGATACTGATCGCGATCGAAGACAATGAGCTCTGGGAGGCGAGCAAGCTTGTCTCTCATCTCTTCTAACGAGCTGTAATAGATGGGGTCATGGAGCTGCAGTGCCTTGTCGGCTCCGAGAACGAGATAGTCGTAGTCGCGCGCGATGTCTGCGAGTAGACGCTCGGAAGTGAGAACGATTCGGCATCTGGGTTCGTCGTCGAACACTTGAACAAGTAGGTCGCAACGGGTTCCAAGGCTCGCTTGGGTATGTCTGGGTTTGTTGAGGGCGTCATGGGAGAGGGTTAGGTCGACTCGGTCGATGCGCTTGCTAGAGAGTACCGAATCGACAATTGCTCGGTGAGCCAGAGTGGGCGGGTTGAAGGAGCCAGGAAAAACGGCAACGGTCATGGGCACAGTAGGACAATTCCGGTCGATAGGTCGTGGCAAGAGTATGGTATCGACCGATCTCTGTCAGTAGTGGAATGCGATCTGGCAGGCCGGTGAATGACGGCCGGTCGCATTTCTGACGATTTCAAGTCAAACTCTCTCGTAATGGTCACTCTTCCGGCATTTGTGCTGTCTCAGGTACTCTCTGGACTGGCTAAGCTTACCTCGCTATGCGCTCAAATGCTGAAACTCTAGAGGGAAATCAAGTCAAGCTCACGATTGGGATTCGTGATGACGAACTTGAGCCCTACGTTGATTCGACGGTTCGGAAGCTCTCTCGCGAGGTCCGGATCCCTGGATTCCGACCTGGAAAGGCCCCGAGAAAGGTCTTGGAGGCCCGGTTGGGTACCAAGGTGTTGCGACGAGAGGCGATTGAAGAGGCCCTCGAATCGTACTATCGGCAGGCTCTCTTGGATAATGGCATTGATGCCATTGCCCCGCCGAGCGTCGATATCTCCGAAGGTGAGGAGGGCGGTGATATCACGGTCGATGCTGTGATTCAGACGAGGCCTGTCGTCACCGTAGAGGGTTTTGATTCCTTAGAGATCGAGGTGCCTGCATTTAGGATCGGCGATGAGGACGTCTCAGAGTCGCTTCGAAACCTTCAAGAGCAGTTTGGTGCCTTGAAGGATGTTGATCGACCGATCGAAGATGGTGATCAAGTGACCATTGATCTGCGTGTTGCTGTCGATGGCGAGGTTGATGAGGCAGCGTCCTTTGAGGACCTGTCGATTCGAGTTGGTCGCCGTCAGATCGATGAACGGATCGAATCGAATCTTCTTGGCTCAAGGTCGGGTGAGACGATGGATGTAGCCTTCAGCGATGATCCAGAGGGGCTGGTTCGATCGATCACAGTCAAGTCGGTGAAGGAGATTGAGCTGCCAGAGCCGACCGATGAATTTGCTGCAGAGGCGTCGGAGTTCTCCACTATTGAAGAACTGCGGACAGATATTCAAACTCGGTTGTCGACCATGAGGCTCGCAATGGCGAAGAATACGTATCGTCAGGAGGTGATCGACAAGCTTGTGGAGCTTGTTCAACCAAATGAAGTTCCCGATCCGCTGCTCTCCGCCCAGGTGGAGAACGATCTTCACCAGTTTGGCCATCAACTCGAGAGTCAAGGGCTGACGTTACGCCGGTATCTCGAGCTCACTGGCCAAAGTGAGCCACAGTTGCTTAATACGGTCTACAGCGGTGCTCGACGGAGTGTTCTCTTGGATCTGGCGCTCCGTGCGATCGCTCTAGACCGCTCCTATGAGATATCAGAGGAGGAGATTGATGAGCGCGTTGAGAAGATCGTCGAAAGCCAGCCAGGACAAGCCCAAGCGTTGAGGGAGTACTACCAGGCGGGCGAAAACAGGCTCGCCCTGCGTGTGGACATTTTGAAGCAACGAGCTTTCAACGAGGTTCTGAAGACCGTGGTGATTCGCGATACCAAAGGTGAGGCTGTGGAACTTGTCGAGTTGGACCCAGAACTTGCGGACGAACTTGGCGAGTGAGAGAGCGGTGGAAACAAAACTCATCGAGGTCTCTAAACTACCTTGAGAAAGAGATAGTCGAAGTTTGAGGAAGGTTGGCTCATGAGTTCCAATAGTTTCTACGTTCATATGCCGACCGTGATCGAGTCGAGTTCTCGAGGAGAGCGAGCCTATGATCTCTACTCTCGACTCCTACGTGAGCGAGTGATCATTCTCGGAACCCCGATCGACGCCACCGTGGCTAACTTGGTCTGTGCACAGCTGTTGTTCTTGGAGTACGAAGACCCCGAGAAAGATATCAACATTTACATCAACTCCCCTGGAGGTGAGATCACCGCGCTCTTTGCGATCTACGACACGATGAAGTGGATCCACGCTTCGGTCTCGACTTTCTGTCTCGGACAGGCAGCGTCCGCAGCAGCTGTACTTTTGGCAGCCGGAGCTAAGGGGAAACGATTTGCGCTTCCGCATGCAAGAGTCTTACTCCATCAGCCGTATGGGGGTGTTGGGGGACAGGCCACGGACATCGAGCTCCAGGCGAAGGAGATCATGCGCATGAGGGATCTCTTGAACGAGATGATTGCCACTGACACTGGTCAACCGGTCGAACGGATTGCAAAAGATACTGATCGAGACTTTATTCTCGAAGCAGATGAGGCGGTCGAGTATGGGATCATTGATGAGGTGATCTCATCGAAAGATGCACCATCGCTCGCTCAGTAAGTTACGTTCTGTGTCGATAGTACGGATGGGTCCCGATGAATAGCCGGAGACTCTTGGAACGTTTTGAGAGGTATGGCGACAGTATGGCTCTAACGCTTGAGGAGTGTGCTTCAATGGCGTTAGTGAATTACTGTCCGGACATAGTCTCTGCAAGTAAGACGCTTTCCGATCCGGAGTAGATTGGGGGTTTCTATGGCGAAGTTCGGCGAGGGCCAAGACGTAGTCAAGTGCAGCTTTTGTGGCATGTCGCAGAAGCAGGTTCGGAAGCTGATCGCTGGTCCGGGTGTCTATATCTGTGACAAGTGTATAGAGCTTTGCAACGATATCATTGAGGACGAGGTTACCGAGCCCGGTGATGTGAAGTTCGAAAAGCTGCCGAAGCCTCGTGAGATCTCAGATTTTCTTGATGGGTACGTGGTCGGTCAAGATGAGGCGAAGAAGATCCTCTCTGTAGCGGTCTATAACCACTACAAGAGAGTTCAGGGTGGGCCTCCGCGCGACGGAGACGTTGAACTTGCCAAGTCCAATATCTTGCTACTCGGCCCAACTGGGTGTGGGAAGACGCTACTTGCTCAGACCCTTGCTCGCATGCTCAATCTGCCCTTTGCGATCGCTGACGCAACGGCACTCACGGAAGCTGGGTACGTCGGAGAAGACGTTGAGAATATCTTGCTCAAACTGATCCAGGCCGCAGACTATGACGTCAAGAAAGCTGAGACAGGGATCATCTACATCGATGAGATCGACAAGATTGCTCGGAAGAGTGAAAACCCCTCGATCACACGCGACGTCTCTGGAGAGGGGGTACAACAGGCGCTTCTAAAAATCCTAGAAGGTACCTCCGCCTCCGTGCCTCCTCAGGGGGGTCGAAAGCACCCTCACCAGGAGTTCATACAGATCGATACCACGAATATCTTGTTTATCTGTGGCGGAGCATTCGTTGGGCTGGAGAGCATCATTGAGGCGCGTCTAGGTCGAAAAGGACTTGGCTTCAATGCGCAACTCTTCGACGCCCATGAGAACCGATCCTCCTTGCTACGGAAGGTCTTACCAGAGGATCTCTTGCGGTTCGGTCTCGTGCCTGAGTTCATCGGTCGATTGCCGGTGATTGGGGCGGTCTCCTCGTTGGACAAGGCTGCGCTGATTCAGATTCTTGTTGAGCCTAAAAATGCGCTTGTGAAGCAGTACAAACGAGTCTTCGAGCTCGATGGTGTCGAGCTGGTTTACACTGATGACGCTCTAGAGGCCGTCGCAGAACAGGCATTGCTGCGAGGGACCGGTGCACGCGGTCTCAGGGCGATCATTGAGGAGGTTCTCCTCGACGTGATGTACGAGTTGCCGTCTCGAGACGATGTCGATCGCTGTGTCATCGATCGATCGGTTGTGTTGGATCATGTGGCGCCAACGCTTGTTCCTCGTGTCGCTGAGCCTTCCGATCGACCAGATCGTGCTCGCAGAGCTGCGTCGTAGGGCCTGCAACATTGAGTGAAGATGGTGATGGACTTCGCTGGCTTGAGGTGTTGCGTGACTTTGAAGGAGACCGGACCGGTGATATACCGAGCCTCGACTCACTACGAAAGCTTCTCGACTGTATCGGGGATCCGCAAAATCACTATCGCTCAATTCACGTAGCAGGGACGAATGGCAAGGGGGCCGTCGCGCATTTCGCTTCCGTCCTTGGAGTGCGCAGTGGTTTCAGTGTTGGTACCTATACCTCCCCAGATCTCGGAGATCTCTGTGAGAGGATCAGATTTAATCTCGAGCCGATATCTCAGGGGCAACTCGATGCTGAACTTTCGTCTCTTCGAATGATTGGAGAGGCATTCGAGATTGCTGGTCTGACCAAGTTTGAAGTAATGACTGCAGCGGCTCTCTCACTTTTTTCACTCGAGGGAATCGAGCTTGGTGTAGTTGAAGTCGGGATGGGCGGCGCATGGGATGCAACGAACGTAATCGACGCAGAGGTGGCGGTGATTACTTCTATCGGACTCGACCACCAGGAGTATCTGGGCTCGACTGCCGAGGCGATAGCAGAGGTCAAGTCGGGGATCATCAAAGCGGGCTCCACGGTGATAGTCGGGCCCGTGTCTCAATCGGTTGAGACGGTACTTTTGACGGCGGCACAGCGAAGCGAGGTCGCTGAGATTCACTGGGTGGGCTACGACTTGGTTGTCCAGAGTCAATCGATGGCGGTGGGTGGTTGGGTCTGTGACTTCCAAACACCGTATGGGTCGTACTCCGATATCTTTGTGTCTGGCCATGGGCGTCATCACGTCCAGAATGCCCTCATAGCGATCGGTTCGGTTGAGGCGCTTGAGCGGGGACCGCTCCCGCGTGAAGTGGTAGAGGACGCGATGCGTTATCAGACGCTTCGTGGACGTCTACAAGTCGCAAGTCGAGAACCACTTGTGGTGGTGGACGTCGCTCACAACTCCGATGCCGCCCGGGCGGTTGCATCGACGCTCGCCGAGGAGTTTTCGCACGTAGACGGTTGGGTCGTACTCCTCGGCCTTGCGCGTGGGCGAGAGAGCGAACCCTTTCTTCGAGCGCTCAATCCTTCGACCATCGACGAACTCTTTGTGATCGAGGCGCCCGGGAGTCGGGCCGATCTAGTCGAGGTAGCCCACGAAGCCTCACTGCTAGGGATCCGGAGTCATCTTGCATCCAGTGTTGATGACGCCATGAATCAAGTTTTGGCGACTGTCCGAAAGGATCAGGGGGTGCTGGTCATTGGAGGGCACGGCTTAGCAGGTCAAGCGTTGGAATTTCTAAGGAGAACCTTGCCTTAGCGTGGTCGATGGGTAGCGTGTTCGACTAACCTCTTTCACCTGTATGGGAAGAACTCTTTTAATCTGTAAGCCTGATGCCGTTGAACGGGGTCTCGTCGGCGAGATCTTGAGGCGAGTGGAGGCTAAGGGGCTCCGTTTCAGTCGACTAGAGCTCCGCACAATCGATGTTGCAACTGCGAAGACGCACTATAGCGAGCACGATGGTAAACCGTTTTTTGGTGATCTCGTTGATTTCATCACTCGTTCTCCATCGCTGATTGCAGTTGTCGAAGGTCCTGGCGAGGTCTTTGCAATGGTTCGTTCGTTGATGGGCGTAACGGATCCGCAACTCGCAGCCCCCGGTACTATCCGAGGTGATCTAGCGACCATGGTGAGCGAGAATCTCGTACATGGCTCGGATTCTGCTGCGTCAGCTGAGCGAGAGATTGGTCTGTTCTTTCCGGAATTGAAGTCGTAGAGTACGAAAGTGTTCTCCGCTAGTGGAGGTATGTCATGGCGAATGGTTCTTCGTTCTTTGGTAGGGATATGGCGGTCGATCTTGGCACTGCTAATACCCTCGTGTACGTACGTGGCAAGGGTATCGTCTTAAACGAGCCGTCAGTAGTTGCGATCGATACCAGAGATGGTCGACCGTTAGCGGTTGGGGCTGAAGCCAAGAGAATGATTGGTCGGACGCCCTCCAATATCCAGGCGATTCGTCCGCTCAAAGATGGAGTGATTGCAGATTTTGAGATCTGTGAGAAGATGCTTCGCTACTTTATCGGCAAGGTTCATCGTTCGCGAATGTCAAAGCCCCGGATGGTTATCTGCGTCCCTAGCGGGATAACGGGAGTTGAGCAGAGGGCCGTGCAAGAGGCCGCCGAATACGCGGGTGCTCGAAAGCCGGCTTACATCATTGAAGAGCCGATGGCGGCTGCGATCGGTGCTGGACTTCCTATCCACGAGCCCTCTGGAAATATGGTGGTTGATATCGGTGGCGGAACAACCGAGGTTGCCGTGATATCGCTCGGCGGTATCGTGACCTCCAAGTCGATTCGCATCGGAGGCGATGAACTCGATGAGGCGATCATCGCCTACATCAAAAAGGAGTACAGCTTGGCCCTCGGTGAGAGGACTGCTGAAGAGATGAAGATGACACTTGGATCGGCGACGGTTCTAGAAGAGGAGCTTCAGGCGGAGATACGCGGTCGTGACCTCATTACTGGACTTCCGAAAACCGTTCTGATCTCTACTCAAGAGGTTCGCAAGGCTATCGAAGAGCCGATCAATGCTGTTGTTGATGCGGTAAAAGTTACACTCGATCAAACGCCGCCAGAGCTTGCGGCAGACATCATGGAGCAAGGTATCGTGCTCACTGGTGGAGGGGCTCTGCTGGCCGGTCTCGATAAGAGGCTGCATGACGAGACCGGTATGCCAATTATTGTCGCTAAAAATCCGCTGAACTGCGTTGCGATGGGGTCGGGGCAGTGTCTCGAGGAGTTCGATGCTCTCCGTCAAGTGTTGATGTCCAACTCATCGAGGAGATAGGGCGACACGGGGCTTGGGGAGACTCTTTGAACGTCCGCGAGTAACCCTCCTGTTGGCGTTACTTATCTCGGTTACCTTGATGACCTTAAATTTTCGTGGAGGATCGCGATTTAGTTTCGTCAGCGTTAAAGCTGAAATGCGGAACGTAATCGCTCCGCTACGGTCGGCTCTTGATGCCGTTGTTCGGCCGGTCTCAGACGTGGTGAGTGGGGCGTTCAACTACTCATCACTTCAGACTCAAGATGCGCGACTCCGTCAAGAGCTTCATGCCCTAGAGAGTCGATCGGTTCAAGGCAAGACCGCTAGCCAGGAGTTGCGGACGATCTTAGCGTTGAACAAAATACCCTTTGAAGGATCGATTCCAGGGGTCAATGCGCAGGTCATTTCGCTGACACCCACGAATGTGCAGTTGAGTTTCGAAATTGACAAAGGTTCATCATCTGGGATTCGACTCAATGACCCCGTCGTAGACGCAAGTGGCCTCGCCGGACGCGTAACGGCGGTTGCTTCGCAGACCTCGACTGTGTTGATGCTGACGGACCCGTCGTTTGCCGTTGGTGTGCGGCTTGGACCAAGTGGGAAGGCGGCTCTCGCCACAGGCGAAGGAGAGGGATCGCCTCTCAAGCTCTCCCTGGTCACACCGGGTACTCGTTTTACCCGCAACCAGGTGCTCACAACTTCGGGACTGCAAGGTGAAATATTTCCGCCAGGAATACCCGTGGGACGAGTGGTCAGCGCTTCGGATCAGCCAGGTTCGCTTCAAGAGAGCGTGGCGATGCAACCCGTCGTTAACTACGGCGCACTTCAATTCGTTAAGGTTCTGCTCTGGAGTCCGCCCGGATCATGAATCGACTCGTTAGTCTCCGTCTGCCGCTCGTCGTTGTTACCTTCGTGGTTCTGGCACACACCTCGTTCGCAGCTACTCCGATCGATGGTGTTCACGTTGATTTGATGGCACTTTTGGTAAGCACCGTGGCAGTGGTTGGTGGTCGAGAACTAGCGGTGGTGGTTGGTTTTGTAGCCGGGCTGGCTACCGATGCATTTCTGACGACGCCTTTTGGTCTGAGTTCATTTGCGTTTGCTCTCGTTGGGTATCTACTCGGTGAGGTGGAGAGGTTCGGGCGGGAGCGGTCGTTGTTGATTAATTCTCTGCTCATAGCGGTTGGTAGTGCCGCAATCCAAGTGGTGCTGACGATCGGTCTCTACCTACTTGGGCTCGGGAACCCACTGCAACATCGTGTACTTATCGAAGTTGGAGTTGTGACGGGAATAAACTTCGTTTTGTCACCAGTTGCTCTGCTGATCGTTCGATTTGCACTTCCAGCTAGTGACCTGTCGTTAGCTTCAACGAACCGCAGGAGACCGTGAACGATGGCACTTGTCAACGACGATGCGTCGACGCCAGCTACGCGATCGAATCAGTGGAGGAGCAGAACCGTAGGGCTCGTGGTTCTCGGCTTGTTCGTCGCACTCTTCACTCGGCTCTACTCGCTTCAGGTGCTACAAGCACCGTACTATAAGACTCAGGCCAGCTCGAACCAGCTCCGCGAGGTTTCGATCTCACCACCTCGAGGACTAGTCCTCGACCGGTCTCAGAACGTATTGGTCGGTAATACGGTGATTCAAGAGCTGGCGCTGTCCCAGCGCTCCGAGACTCTGCACCCAGGTGTCGTTGGGCGCCTAGCAAAATTGATTGGCCTGACCAAGGCACAGATTCTCTCTGAGCTGTCAAATTCGTCGTACAGTGCCTATCAACCGACTCCGATTAAGTCAAATATTTCGAGTACCACTGCGATCTATGTAGAGGAGCACCAGAATCTTTTCCCTGGTGTCAGTGTCGTGCAGGCTACGCAGCCTAAATACACCAGAGGAGACCTTGCTGCTCAGGTGCTCGGTTATGTAGCACCCATGACTGCCTCGCAGTACAAGGTTCTCAAGAAGCAGGGCTATCTCCCAACCGATCAGATCGGTCAATCAGGCGTAGAGGCAAGCTATCAGTCCTACCTGCGCGGTAAACCAGGAGTCGAGAAACTTGCAGTCAACTCCAGTGGTGACGTTGTTTCAGTCCTAGGGGTCAAGAAGCCAACTCCTGGTGGAAACGTTCAGCTGACGATTGACGGGGCTCTCCAGGCGCAGGCAGAGAAGGACCTGGCGCAGCAGATTCATACGTTGGCGACGACAAAGAACTCCTTCAAGATCAATCCAGCTGCGCTCTCTGGGGCGGTGGTGATCGAGAATCCGCAAAATGGCAGTATCTATGCCAT
>JBMFXG010000065.1:0-12116 GCA_049964535.1 Acidimicrobiales bacterium
GGAGGCGAACCCGGCCGATACCTTGACGATGACTGAATCGCTCCGGCGAGCTTGAGCGAGCTGAATTCGCTCTGCTGCCCACGCAGCGCCGTCTTCGTCGGTATCGTCCAAGATGAGCCCGAAGGTTCGTGTTGCGATGCGACAGGGGACGTCCGCGTCACGGAGAGTACTTTCGATGATCTTCGCGAACTCTGCGAGAGCGATATTCTCTTGCTCTCTCGTCGATCCGTGAGGAGTGAAGCTGACGTGAAGCAAGACGATAGATACCGGCCAGAGGCGCCGCCTTGCCGTCGCGACCTTGGTACCGATGAGGCCCGCAAAAAATAGGTGGTTCATCATTCCAGTGACCTGGTCGGTGATGCCGAGCTCTTCGGTCGTCTCAGAGGTCATCACCACAGGAAGTTCGACGACCGGTCGGGCTTCTGGGTGTGCTTCTTGCTCTGGGGCGGAGGTGACTGGCAGGTCACCTTGTGCAGATTCTACCGACCGACGACGGGAGCTAGAGGTGCCATAGACCGCAAGAACTGCGAGTGCAGCGAGGAAGAAAGTGATAGCGGAGGAGTAGCGGTTACCTGCAACCCAACCAGCTATCGCAACGCCGCCGGAGGCGACGACGAGCACGATTGGCAAGGCTCTCTTGAAGACCATATCTTTAGATCGGATCATCTGGTGCCAGTCTGAACTATTGATTCTCTTGATCGAGAGGGAAAGTGATAGCGGAGGATCGATCGACGCGCGGGGTCATGAGTGTTCACGGTGCAAACGATGTGTTTCGACGAGTTCGAACATCTCCTCGATAATCACGGAGATCTCGTAGTTTTTTGGCGTATAGATGCGAGTCACCCCAGCATCATAGAGGGTCGGCTCGTCGGAGACGGGAACAATGCCACCGACAATGACCGGCACGTCGACCGAGGCCTCCTTGAGGCAACGAAGTACTGCCGGAACGAGCTGGAGGTGAGAGCCAGAGAGGATTGAGATTCCGACGATGTCTACATCCTCGTCTCGAGCGATAGCGGCGATCTCTGGAGGGGTGAGCCGGATGCCTGGATAGATCACCTCGAAGCCGCCGTCTCTCGCTGCAACTGCGATCTGCTCGGCCCCGTTCGAGTGTCCATCGAGGCCCGGCTTCGCAATTAGCAAGCGGGGAGGACCACCTTGGAGATTGCGTGATCGAGACATCTGCGTGGTGAGGTGGTGCGTGCGCGCTCCGAAGCCACCTTGGATACCGGTTGGGGCGCGATACTCACCGAATACCGTCCGGAGTACTTGGCCCCACTCACCGGTAGTGCCACCCACTCGAGCGAGCGCGATGGTGGCTTCCATGATGTTCTCCCCCGCACGAGCAACGGTGGCCAAGTTACGCAATGCGGCCTCTACTGCCTCGCTCGATCGTCGCTTGCGCCACTCTGTGAGATCTTGCTTGAGTTCGGACTCTAAGGCTGGATCGACAGTGAGATGGGCGTCGCTACCGCCCTGGAGGAGAGGGGAGGGCTCGCTCTCGTTGAAGGCATTGACTCCTACCACGGTAAGCTCACCGGTCTCGATTCGTTGTGTTCTCACCGACTGACTGTGGACGAGCCTCTGCTTGAGCTCATCGATCATGGCGAAGACCCCGCCACCCTCGATGACTTCGTTGAGCTCTGATCGAGCCGCTCGTATCATCTGCTCGGTAAGGCTCTCCATAACTTTGGAGCCTTCAAAGATGTCGGGATACTCG
The DNA here is from genome assembly GCA_049964535.1 of Acidimicrobiales bacterium. GTDB lineage: Bacteria > Actinomycetota > Acidimicrobiia > Acidimicrobiales > Acidimicrobiaceae > JAJYZP01. The sequence goes on from JBMFXG010000065.1 coordinate 1,721, forward strand.
AGAAGATCGGTTTCGAGGGCGAGGATCTGCTGAATTCTGAGCGACCACTGCTGGTCCCAAGGTCTTGGGAGCCCAATCGCCTCGTTCCAGGCGGGCAGCTGTAGGGCGCGTGCGCGCGCGTCTCGCGAGAGTGTGACTCCGAGTGACTCGAGGACGATCCGGGCTACGTTGTTCTCCGGTTGCTGCTCGGTGAGGCCGAGCGAATTGACCTGTACTCCGTAGCGAAAGCGGCTGAGGTTTGGTTCGGTCACTCCATAGCGGTCGCGTGTGATCTCGGCCCAGAGCGCAGTGAAGGACCTCATTTTTGCCGTCTCTTCAATGAAGCGAATCCCAGCGTTGCAGAAGAACGAGATACGGCCGACAACCTCGTTGAAGCGGTGCTCGGGTATCTGCTCAGAGTCGCGCACGGCATCGAGAACTCCGACAGCCGTTGCCAGCGCATACGCTATCTCTTGGTGCGGGGTCGCCCCGGCCTCTTGAAGGTGGTAGGAACAGATGTTGATCGGGTTCCACTGTGGTACTCGATTCACGGTGAAGCAGATCATGTCGACGATGAGCCGTCGGGATGCCTCTGGCGGAAATATGAATGTACCTCTCGAGAGGTACTCCTTGACAATGTCGTTCTGAGTGGTTCCTTTGAGCTCTGTGAATGGAACGGAGCGTTCTTCGGCAAGGCCGAGATAGAGTGCCAAGATCCACGACGAGCTAGCGTTGATGGTCATCGATGTGTTCATCTCTTCGATGGGGATCTCCTCGAAGAGCTGACGCATGTGTCCGAGATGAGCGATGGGAACTCCGACCTTACCGACCTCGCCGATCGCCTCTGGCTGGTCTGGGTCGTAGCCAATCTGGGTCGGGAGGTCGAAGGCGATAGAGAGTCCGGTTTGACCCTTGGCCAGATTCATTCGGTAGAGCTCGTTCGAGCGTCGCGCGTTGGAGTGTCCTGAGTATGTGCGCATCATCCATGGTCGGTCCGGTCGCTCTAAACGAGGATACTCCCATTTGTTACCGGTCATCTTCCACCTCGAGTGCGGCTAGTCGGCGGTCGCTCTGAGTGTTACTCGTGAGCGTACCGAAACTCTTACAGTACTTCATGTAGACCTCTTGGTCTATGGCTACAGGGTTGAATAGGAATCGAGTAGGAGTCGATTGGGCTCGTAACCTTCGAAGGTCGAGCTGTAGTGGGGCAGTGCGGGGAGACCCAGGTTGCCGCGCAACTTAGAGCTAGCCCTGTTGTTCCATGCCACTTAGGTTCTAGTGTCTCGAGACACTCGGGAACGTACGGTATTTCCAACTCTGATAGCGTCACGGACTTCGGCAGGACAGTGTTGTTAGAGGGTCGAGGAGTCATAGCTGTAGAAGCCGTGACCGGTCTTTCTGCCCAGTCTTCCGCTCGCCACTAGTCGCTTGAGAGTTGGAGCAGGCAGCGATGATTGGGTTCCGAATTCACGGTGGAGTGCTTCAAGTATTGCGAGAGATGTATCGAGACCGATGAGGTCGAGTAGCTGAAATGGCCCCATTGGATATCCGCAGCCAAGACGCATTGACGCGTCGATAGCCTCCATCGACGCAGTTCCTCGCTCGAAGAGGGTGATGGCGCTATTGAGGTAAGGGAAGAGGAGCGAATTGACGATGAAACCGGCTTCATCTTTTGCGACTACTGCCTCCTTGCGACATCGCTGCACGAATGAGACGGCGAGATCAAGAGTGCTCGCTGATGTGGTCAGCGCTGGAATGACTTCCACGAGCCCCATGAGTGGAGCGGGATTGAAGAAGTGGATTCCACAAACTCGGTCCGCACGATTCGTCGCTGCAGCGAGTTCGATAATCGGGAGGGTGGAGGTATTGGTTGCGAGGACGGTCTCATGGGCACAGACCTCGTCGAGATGCGAAAAGAGCGATTTTTTGCCCTTGAGGTCCTCAGATATTGACTCGATGACGAGCTGGCATTCGCTAACCGCATCAACATCGGTGGTTGTGGTCAGGCGCAGAAGAGCCTCCGATCGCTCTTCAGGGGTGATTTTCTCCTTTTCGAGTTTTCGCTGAAGAGACCGTTCGATCAACTCTAAGCTCTTGTGGGCGTTGGTATGAGTGCGAGATCGAAGCGTTACCTGGAACCCGGCAAGAAGGGCAACCTCTGCGACTCCGGAGCCCATGATTCCTGAGCCAACTATGCCAACGTGCTCTAGCTGCATCCTGTAACGATATCGAGTTCAAGGAGAAAATTCCTCGCTGGGTGCAGTTTTGTGTCGATTGGGGGAGCTGATCGGTGTGTCTGCCACGTAGTGAACTGCAGTGCTGACGGGCGTTCAAGGGTTGAGGTCGGGACCTCAGTGACCTGTTCTCTTTGGAGTCGAAGCTTGCTAGGGGTGACGGCTTTGGCGAGTGAGGTCGAACGGACCCATCGACTGCTCGCGCTCGAGTAGCTCATCGACGAGTGATTCGATGTCAGCTTCGGTGGATGACGATGATCGATCGGTACGTTGCGCAAAGACGGCCGCCCCAAGGTCTCGGAAGAGGAGATCGGTCTGGCGCGTCTGCTGGATATCCTCGATCTTCGCTTGGCCTGCCTTTGCTATCGTCGACACACGCTCTGCCGCCTGATTGGCTTGCTCTTTCGCTTTGTCGAAGATTCCCATCGCTACCTCCTCGTCCGATGCTCTCTACTGTAATGCGCTGTAATCGGGCCTCTGTGATGAGGGAGACGGTATCTCGTGCGAGCAGTCGCTTAGGCCTAGACACAGGGGTCACTTGACGAGAGAGACCGGGAGGTACTACGCTCCGATGCTCAAGCCGTGCACTCGAGGGGTGGTAGTGGTAGCAAAGGGAAGCTCTCTGTGACGTGGTTGTGTGGCATGGATCGAACAGCTCAGAGCTTCGTTCCTGCATGGGTCAGCAGAGACTCCTTCGTGGAGCATGGAGATTGCATGTTGCTAGCGTGAGAGATGTGCTGAGCATTTTTGATCTCTTCAAGCCAGGGCTCGGTCCTTCGAGCTCACACACTTCAGGCCCAATGAAGGCGGCGTGTGACTTCGCACGACGAATCGAGGAACGAGCGTCGTTTGACATCCTTCGTTCGCTCGATGTTCGCCTCTTTGGCTCTCTCGGTGCAACCGGTGAGGGTCATGGGACGGTGGAAGCGATCTACCTCGGGCTCGAGGGTCAGCATCCGGCTACCGTCGGTGCCGAATATGCAGACATTCGTCGGCAAGAGATTCGAGAGTCAAAACTCTTGCTGATTCATGGTCGTCTCCCGATGACGCTAGGGAACGACGTTCAGATACATCTTCAGCCGGAGATCCGTCGTGCACAGCATCCCAATGGCCTGCTCTTTCGTGCAGAGTTCAGCGATGGTTCGGTAGAAGTGATGGAGTACTTCTCCATAGGCGGTGGGTTCGTTGTTGATGAGCATGGGAGGGAGGTTGATGGTCGGGCATGCGACGATATCGTTGTTCCGTTTCCCTACTCTTCAGGTGCGCAACTTCTCGATATGGCGGTGAGTGAGGGGCTCACTATCGCCGAGGTTGTCCGACGCAATGAGAGTGTGCTGGAGAAGCGAGAGAGCCTTGATGATGACGTTTTTGGTCTTTGGCTCATGATGCGAGCGTCGGCCGAGCGAGGTCGGGCTAGGACGGGGAATCTGCCGGGTCGACTACGGGTCCCTCGACGCGCGAATCGGCTCTTTCTTCAACTCGGAGATCTCTGTCACGTCGATGACTCGCTCCGAACGATGGATGACGTCGTAGCATTTGCGATAGCGATCAACGAAGAGAATGCTTCCGGGGGGAGAATTGTAACCGCTCCTACGAACGGTGCAGCGGGTACTTTGCCGGCGGTTCTGCGGTATCTCGAGTGTGTCGTTCCACAAGAAGGTGGTGCGTTCAAGGAGAAGGCCGTTACCCTTCTTCTGACCGCTGGGGCGATCGGCATCTTGATCAAAGGAGCAGCATCGATCTCGGGGGCCGAAGTTGGGTGTCAAGGTGAGGTTGGAACCGCGTGCGCTATGGCTGCAGGTGGACTCGCAGCAGCGCTTGGTGGAAGCGTTCCACAGGTAGAGAATGCGGCTGAGATTGGACTTGAACATAATCTCGGTTTGACCTGTGATCCTGTGGGAGGACTCGTTCAGATTCCTTGCATCGAACGCAACGCACTCGCTGCAGTCAAGGCGATCACTGCGGCGCGCATGGCGCTACGAGGTGACGGGACCCACTATGTCTCCCTTGACGCAGTGATCGACACGATGCGACGCACTGGAGCTGACATGGCTGAGATCTACAAGGAGACATCGCTTGGAGGTCTTGCGGTAGCGTTCCCTGAATGTTGATGGAACCGACGATTGCTTGGAGAGATTTCGCATCGTGATGGCGACAAACAAGAGTCGGGGTTGAGAGCTCTGACAGGAGCGCGGCGTTGTGAGATCGCTGCGAGCGAGGTCGGACCGAAAGGCTCGGCGATCGAGTGGGGAAAACGATGTGGATCTAAGATGCCCTGCGATGAGCGTTGAGGTTCGTGAGGTGTGCAAGTGTAGCTTCGCTGCTTGCCGTAGGCTAGCGAGAAGGGTTCTTTTGACGGATCGCCAGGCGCGCCGTAATCAGTGAGAAAGGTCTTTGCGAGATGTCGGAAGGTGTTTTAGCTCTTGTCGGTGGGGCAGAGTGGAGAGACGGTTGCACTTTTGATCGAACTCTTCTCTCTGAGTCTGGAGCGCAGGAAGTGCTCGTGATCCCAACGGCCGCCGCCTATGAGTATCCGGCGAAGGCTGTCAACTGGGCAACGCAGTATTTCAGAGAGCTAGGTGTCGCAACGAAAGCATTGGATCTTTTGAAGAGATCTGATGCTTTCCGAACCGAGATCGTTGACGAGATTGCGTCGGCCACGATGATCTACCTCTCCGGAGGGTCTCCATTTCATCTGAGGTCGGTCATCAAACAGACTCCCGCTCTTGACGCTCTGGTGAGTTTCTATCGCTCGGGTGGGTTTCTTGTGGCCTCTTCCGCAGGTGCAATGGTGTTAACTGACCCAATGGCTGACCCCCGGGGTGGAGCGTTGACCGTAGGTCTTGGTTTGGTTTCTAACCTCGCGTTCGTCCCACACTTCGATACCTTTTCGAGCGAGACTGAACGTAGAACGATATCGCTGGCGAAGGGCGAGATTGTTGTCGCTGGCGTTGACGAGGAGACGGCGCTCATTCGGCGACCCGGTGGACTCTGGAGCGCTGAGGGGAAGGGTGCGGTTTCGCTCTTTGAGGATGGGGCAGGGATCCCGTTGGATGATCTGGATCAGCGGATATCGGTGGCGCTCCATGGCGAGCTTCGAGTCTCTCACTAGGGTGGCCCGTTCGTCGAAACGTATGACGTGGTAACCCAAGATCCCAGCTAGTCGTATCGATATCTGGTGGCTTGACGGTAATGTCAGTACGAAGAATCGGTGCGCTCACTGCTGGTTCTCGTAGAGCAGACACCCTGATTTTGTCTTGAGCGAACTTGCGTCAGGTCGGACCGGTAGTTTCTGAATCAGCTTGAAGCTTCACCTGCGCGTAGAGGCCGGTCTTGACCGTAAGAGCGAACGGGGAAAGCGGCAGTCTGGTACTTTCTGAGATCCCTACCGGAGGGGTCGCGGAGACATGTGACGTGGCGATCTTCTCCGTTCTACTGCCTTCACGCAAGTCTTTGTCTCTCTGCACTGGGATGATAGATCGATCTATCTATCTTGTACTACTGGTATACGCCGCGGTACTGCTTAACGACGGCTCTAGGACGAAGCCACCTTCGGTCTCTGAGAACCGTGCCAAGGTTGTGTGCGCTCGAATACTGACACTCACCGCTCCTCTACAGCTTCGAGCTCAGGCAGAGTGCTTCTTCGCAGCGTTCTCACAGGCTCGTTGGTTGCGCGTCCGGCGATGATGTCGAGTTCATTGCTACCTGCGCTACGAAACCTCAGCGGCACCACACTGATCGCTGCGGTGGTGAAGGGTTCGTCGATGGGAGCTCTCGTGTCGGTACTGAGATCTACCATCGTCGGTCGTGAGGGTTCTCAGCACCCAGCTCTACGGAGCTAGATGCTGATGGCCGAGAGTAGAAGTGTAGAAATTTTGAAGTGTGCACCGATGGTGTTCAACAACCGACGCGTGAGACGGCTTGCGTGCGGTCCGCTGACTGGGTTCGCTGGAGTAAGGAGACGAGCACTTGCGTGCCCGTGGCCTCGCTTCCAGTACTCGCAAGTTGCGTCAACTCAATCTCTCAACTTGGATGCCCTAAGGCTGTCAACTCTGCCCGAGTGATCTACCGCTGAATGGCGAGCCCCCAGACCACTTCGATACGTCATGACTACCTTAATTCGCTCCATACTATTGCTTCGGCATGACTCAACGTCGTAGCAGCAGGTGCACTCGTGCAGATGTTCTCAGAGGTTTCGGTCGGAGTTAGGCCTTATCCGACTCGGTGATGTTGATTGATGTGATCACGCAGGGCTCGGTCGGTTTGCCACTCGAAGAACCCTTCGCATCTAAGGATGCAACCACATCGAGACCGCTTTGAATCTTGCCAAAGATCGAGTAGAGAGGTGGAAGTGACTGGCCCGAGGGGCCGGAGACGATAAAGAATTGGCTACCGTTGGTGTTCGGCCCAGCGTTGGCCATAGCGAGTGTGCCGTACTCGTAAGCGACTTGTTCTGGAAGCTCGTCTCGGAATCGATATCCAGGTCCGCCTGTGCCGGTTCCGGTTGGGTCGCCACCTTGGACCACGAAGCCAGGAATGATTCGGTGGAAGATAACCCCGTCGTAGTAGTGATATCTGGCGAGGAAGACGAAGTTATTTACGGTGATGGGTGCTTGCGGGGCAAAGAGTTCAGCGACCATGGTGCCGTGATTGGTCTCAATGGTGGCAGAGTAGCTCTTCGTATCGTCGAGAATGTAGCTTGGTGGGGCGTCGAAGCTCGACACTTTGGCCGAGGATCCGTCGCTTTGGGGAGCCTCGTAAGACTTCTTAGAACCGAACATGCATGCTTCCTTCCTTGTCTGCTGCGGTGATCAGACGAGCAGTCACTTAGCTTTGGGAGATTGTCACCGATATCATGTGATGGACGACCTTTGGTGTCCCTGATGCGCTTCCGTCCGATGCGATCTTTTGGACGACGTTCATGCCGGAAACGACCTGTCCGAAGAGCGAGTAACTCGGAGGAAGTTGCTCACCGGATGGTCCGACCACGATAAAGAACTGACTTCCGTTCGTATTCGGGCCGGAATTGGCCATCGCCACGGAGCCGATCTTGTACGCTCCCGCCTTCGGCAGCTCATCTTTAAAGGTGTATCCAGGTCCGCCTGTGCCGGTTCCGGTTGGGTCGCCACCTTGGACGACGAAGCCAGGTATTACACGGTGAAAGATGATTCCGTTGAAGAAGCGGTAGCGAGCTAGAAACACGAAGTTGTTCGTCGTGAGCGGCGCCGTCTTCGGGTCCAGCTTAATCTTGAAGGTCCCTACGTCGGTCTTGACCGTAGCAACGTAGGTCTTGTTGGTCGATATACACATTGGCGGAGCCTGGGTGAAGTGCGTAATGCGCTGCGTCGAGCCGTTTATGGGAGGGCACGTTACCGAAGCCTGTGCTGCCGTAAGTGTCGCTCCCGCAGCCAGCTTCTTTGTCGACGATGCATTGTTAGAGCGGTTGATGAAGTAAACGACTCCAATAACAACGACGACGGCGACCGCTACGGTGATGCTTCGACGTTTTCGATTGTTCTTCTTTTTGATGGCTTCACGTTCGGCACGTACTCTGGCCTGGTTAGCCCTGATTCGTTCTCGTTTCGCACTTGGCACGGTTAGCTAAGATAGTCGGAGTCGCGCTCTTTGAAACCGAACTTGTGTCGGCACCTCTCAGAGTTTGAGGAAGCCCACTCGTCAGGTAACCTCGTAGCGTGGCTTTGATCGTCCAAAAATATGGTGGAACCTCTGTTGCTGACGCCGATCGTATTCGAGTGGTTGCCGACCATATCGCCCGCACACGACGTAGCGGCAACGACGTCGTAGTCGTGGTTTCGGCCATGGGCAAGACTACCGATGATCTCGTCCGCCTCGCCGACCTCGTTTCGTCAACACAGACACCGCGCGAGATGGATATGTTGCTCACCGCCGGTGAGCGGATCTCTATGGCTCTGCTCTGCATGGCCCTAGCCGACATTGGCGTACCGGCACTGTCGTTTACTGGATCCCAGGCTGGCATTATCACCGACACAGATCACCAGCGGGCGAAGATCGTAGAGATCAAAGCCGATCGACTGACTGAAGCGGTTCGATCCAAGACCGTTCCGGTGGTGGCGGGATTTCAGGGAGTATCGACTGCCAAGAACGTGACGACGCTCGGCCGGGGGGGTTCCGATACCACTGCGGTTGCCTTGGCATCCGTCCTCAAGGCTGATGTCTGCGAGATCTACACCGATGTATCCGGTGTCTTTACGGCGGATCCCCGGGTAGTACCGTCGGCAAAGAAGATTCCAGCGATATCTTTTGAGGAGATGCTCGAACTGGCGTCGTCAGGAGGACGAGTCCTCGCTTTGCGATCTGTGGAGTTTGCGCGGAACTTTAACGTTCCATTGCATGTCCGATCGAGTTTCACGTGGGAACCAGGGACTTGGGTTGGGGAGGAAGGTGTGGCGATGGAGCAGGCGGTAGTTTCTGCGGTGAGTCATGAGTCTCACGAGGTCAAGATCACGATTACGAAGGTACCGGATCATCCAGGGGTGGCCGCAGCGATATTTCGTGCGGTAGCGGATCAGGGCGTCAACATCGACATGATCGTTCAGAACACATCGGTTCAGGGTTACACCGATATCTCCTTCACCGCCCCGAGGTCTGAGATGGAGACCGCCCTTTCGGTGACCTCGAAGGCAGCGATTGGCATCGGTGCTGAGAGCGTATCTGCCGATCAGGATATTGGTCGGGTCTCTCTGGTGGGGGCGGGCATGAAGACGCATCCGGGAGTGACTGCAAAGGTCTTTGAAACTCTAGCAAAGCTAGACATCAACATCGAAATGATTTCGACCTCGGCGATTCGGATCTCTTGTGTCGTGCGCGAGAAAGACTTGGAACGAGCGGTTGTGGCACTTCATGAGGCTTTTGAGCTGTGATCACGAGCAGAGCTGTCTTTGTAGAGACCACTGGCTCGCAGGGCAAAGCGTAACGAGGCAGGTAAGAAACCTCAAGATGAAGGGATTGAGTGCACTGTGAACGTAGGAGTCTTTGGTGCGACTGGACAGGTCGGCACGGTGATGCTTGAGATTTTGGCCGAACGAAAGTTCCCAATTGAGGACCTAAGGCTCTTCGCTACATCGCGCTCTGCAGGCCGTGTGTTGAACTTCGATGGTCGCACGATCACAGTTGAGGACTCGGCAACGGCCGTCTTCGATGGACTGGATATAGCGTTGTTCTCGAACGGGGCACCGACCTCGTTGGAACTTGCTCCAATCGTTGCGCAAGCGGGGGCCGTCGTGATCGACAACTCTTCGGCTTGGCGTCTGGATCCTGAGGTTCCGTTGGTCGTTCCCGAGGTTAATGCTTCTGCGCTGAGTGAGATTCCGAAGGGAATCGTAGCGAATCCAAACTGCACCACCATGGTGGTGATGTCGGCCCTGCACGCTCTCGACAGTGTCTGGGGCCTGCGTCGGGTCGTAGCGTCGACCTACCAGGCCGTGTCGGGGGCTGGCTTGGAGGGCGTACGGGCGTATCAGCGTGAACTTGATGCGCACGGATCGTCGCTTTCAGCTTTGACGTTTGACGGTAGTGCGCTCGACTTCCCCGCCGCCTCGGTCTTTCCGGCCACCATTGCTGCAAATGTGATTCCATTTGCCGGCTCTCTCGTTGGCAACGATACCTCTGAGGAGCTTAAGTTCGTCAACGAGTCCCGAAAGATTTTGGGGCGCGAAGATCTCCTGGTTACCGTGACCTGTGTACGGGTCCCTGTCTTTACCGGACATTCACTCTCGTTGACGGTTGAGCTTGAGGCTGAGTACGAGCTCGATGCGGCGATCGAGGTCCTCAGTAGCGCGCCGGGCGTGCGCTACTGTGAAGTGCCGACACCGTTGATGGCTGCAGGCTCTGATGAATGTTTGGTGGGTAGAGTTCGACGTGACAACTCAGCTGCTCGGTCACTTTCGTTCTTCGCTGTTGGCGACAACCTTCGTAAAGGGGCCGCTCTCAATGCGGTACAGATTGCGGAGTGTATAGAGCGTATGGGCTCGTGAGTTGAAATAGCGGGTACTCACAGGGTCGGTGAGCCCGAGCTCAACGGATCGGAGTCGCCTCTCACGGCGTCGCCAGACCGTGGATTTTTGAGGGATCTGTCTTCGACATACTTTCGTACCGGAGGTCCTCTACCACTACGCCTTTGAAGCGTCTTTGTGGACATCCTC
>JBMFXG010000065.1:12126-12831 GCA_049964535.1 Acidimicrobiales bacterium
GTCTTGTGTCTCAAGTTGGTGTCAAGGTTGCTTCGGGAGACGCTGTTCGTTGACAAGCGAGTTTTTCTGCTCGGTGGAGATACCGAGCAGAAAGGCAACCCTTCGAGTGCTGATTCTTAGATGGACCCATGTGAGGCGAGCGGGTCAGGCTCGAAGGCAACGGTAAGTCAAGCTCGCAAGGGGCGTGAGAGCAGTATCTTCTCAGCACTTTGCTTCGCCACTACGCCTAGTGGTGTCGTGCCGTTGCACTGGAGTACGATCTCGGTCGAAGAAAGTAATTCGGTTGTTGGATAGCTGTCGTCGGGCGAATGGCGCAACGAGAGTGGTGAGCGTCTGAGGGTTGTCAGCAAGGTTCTGGGCTATGGGCCGTAGCACGGAGTGGTCGCCGACGCACCCGCTCGGCCTTTCGGAGTCTCGTTGGCTGAAGCGGGGTCGAAGAGAGATTTCATCAGACTCTGGGTTGCGTTGTCGAAGGTCGCTTCTGCTGCTTTGTTGAGTAGATCGTGAAAGCGAAGTCCTGGTTCTCCGAACGTAGCGGCTCTCTCGATACCGCCTTCTTCGTACGATCGCTGGTCTTCAGTGAAGCCCGAGGAGGTCTCAAAGGACAGTCGGACAATGCTGGGTAGGTCTAAAGCAAGGTTGCACTTGCGATGGCTGCTTGTCGCCGTAATCGTACGTACTGTACCGTTTCGGCCCATCGCCTCG
>JBMFXG010000066.1:0-12821 GCA_049964535.1 Acidimicrobiales bacterium
CGCTCGACCCGAAAGACGGAGGGTCAAGACGTTGGCGAGCTTTTTGAGATCGACGCCGTTGAGATCAAGACCGGGGAGCTCCATGACGATCTCTTGGCGTACCTTATCCCCGTAGCGGACCGAGCGCACTAACTGATGCTTGACGTAGGTCTTGCCGGTGCTACGGTTCTTGGTCTCTTTGGCCCGGATGAACATTACTTCCAAGCATACCCGATCTTCCACCCTGTCACATCGTATACAGAGCTAAGATTTGACTTTAGGGCACTACATTCACACCCTGTCAACTCCCGAGCAGGGAATCTTTCACAACGAAGCTCCACAATGGGACATAGGGAGGCTCAATAAGCCCATTTGGGGCCAGTTTTCGAGGTGTTGAGCGAGGGTCAATCGAAAGTTGGGTTAGGGGCCTTATCGACCGCAGAGATGAGAGACTGCGTTATCCGATCTTCGTCAGGCTCATAGTGTTCTTCGTGCTCTCCTTGCTGTGCTCACTCGTTGCTGGCGTACCGTAGGAGGATTGGTGTCCATGTGAAACGATACTCTGCGTGTCAGGCCTTGCGCATGGAAGGTACTCCATGCACCTACAACCCCGGTCTCCGGTCGGGTGCTACGATCATTGGTGCTCTGCAGGCACTTGAAACGCTGGTTCCAACGTTGTCTACCTTGCGCTGAGAAGAGAACTCTTGCGAGTTCGCCTACGAGAGCGGGTGAGCGGTATCGCTTCTCAATCGGTGATCGGTTGAAATTGAGCAGTGAAGTGACGGAGCGTTGTTGCACCGTTGGTAATGCGGTAGCCAACGAGTGCCGGGGCACGGCGAACGAGTTCTTCTCCGACCTCGATGACGTAATCGATGTGACTCTGTGTGTAGGTACGTCGGGGTATCGCAAGGCGAACGAGCTCCAGAGCTGCCGGTCTCTCGCTTCCGTCGGGCTGTCGACCGAACATGACGCTGCCGATCTCGCAGCCGCGAACTCCCCCGATCTCGTAGAGGGCGACTGCGGCCGCTTGACCTGGAAACTCCAGAGGCGGAATATGAGGGAGGAGCGCTCGCGCATCGAGGTAGACGGCGTGTCCTCCAATCGGTTGGACAACGGGGATACCAGCGCTTGCCAGTGCTTCACCAAGGTACTTTGTTGAGGTAATGCGATAGTTGAGGTAGTCGTGGTTGACAGCTTCTCGAAGTCCGACCGCTATCGCCTCGAGATCTCGCCCGGCTAGGCCGCCATAGGTAGGGAAGCCCTCTGTAAGGATCAACATGGACCGCGCTTGTTCAGCAAGGTCGTCGTCGTTGACAGCTAGCCATCCGCCGATATTCCCCATTGGGTCCTTCTTCGCGCTCATTGTCATTCCATCGGCATAGCTAGCCATCTCACGGACGATGTCGACTACGGTACGGTCTTGTTGGCCAGCTTCGCGACTGCGTATGAACCACGCGTTTTCTGCAAAGCGACATGCGTCGAGAAAGAGTGGAACGCCGAACTGCTGACAGATCTCTTTGGTCGATCGGATATTGGCCAGCGAGACGGGTTGACCACCTCCAGAGTTATTGGTGACGGTGAGCATGACGACCGGTACGGTCTCAGGTCCGCTCTCTTGGAGGAGTGAGCGAAGAGCATCGAGATCAATATTTCCTTTGAAGGGGTGGTTGCTCTGCGTATCTTTTCCTTCTGCGATGACGAGATCGATGGCCTGTGCTCCGGTGAACTCAATATTTGCACGTGTGGTGTCGAAGTGGGTATTCGATGGGATGATCTTGTCAGGCCCCCCAAGAAGTGAGAAGAGAATGCGCTCGGCGGCCCTCCCCTGGTGGGTTGGGATGAGATGTTTGTAGGGAAAGAGCTCCGATACCGCATTGCGGAAGATCTCCCACGACGGGGATCCGGCGTAAGATTCATCGCCGTGCTGCAGAGCTGCCCACTGATCTCGACTCATAGCTCCAGTGCCTGAGTCGGTAAGGAGGTCGATGGTGACGAGTCGTGATGGTAGGTCGAAGAGATTGTAGTGCGAGTCACGAATCGCTTCGCGGCGAGCGGCTTCGCTTAAAATTGCGAGCGGCTCAACTGAGTGGATTCGGAAGGGCTCAATGATCGTCGTGAAGTTCATCTCCGAATCATACGTCACTAAGGAGAGATCGTGCTAGCTGACGAACCAGTGATCAGGAGACTATGGGGTCGGTAGACGCTCGTCAAGCCGAGCGGCCGGTCAGGCAGTCAAGGGGTAGTCTGAGCGCCTTGTCGAAGCTGCCACGAGTTGCATCTCGTACCGTAGAACTAGTGACGTTGGTGTTCGAGCGTGTTGTGTCTTCAACGTTTGATGCAGACGGAAGCATCGTCGTAATGTAGGTTCGCCGTGGTGGTTGGAATTCGATGGCGCCTGCAACGTTGGAGAGTGTTGTAAGAGGGTGTGAGTGAAGGAGCAACACGGGTATGTTTGGTTCCCTACGAGGACGTTCCACAGAGATGGTTACCCCAGATCAAGCCCTTCCAGGGCGGGCAGACAAGATGACGGTACCGAGTACCCACTTAGTGCTGGGTACGCCACTGGAGCCCCCCTTTCCGGATCCCTGGGCCGAGCTCTACGTCGGCATGGGTTGCTTTTGGGGAGCGGAGCGAGTGATGTGGGAGCAGGAGGGGGTCATCACCACAGCGGTAGGTTACATGGGAGGCTGGACCCCAAACCCTACCTATGAAGAGGTCTGTACCGGTCGTACGGGTCACGCTGAGGTCGTTCGCGTCGTCTTCGATCCGACGAAGGTAAGTCTTGACGTTCTTGTTCGACGTTTCTTTGAAGAACACGACCCGACCCAGGCGATGCGACAGGGAAACGATATCGGTACGCAGTACCGAAGTGCGCTCTACTTGACGAGGGACCAAGATGTGCTGACCGCTGCGTCGATAGCGAATCGCTATGCGCTGGAGTTGAAGGCAAATGGCTTTGGATCGATTACCACAGAGATTTCACGAGCTCGGGAGTTCTACTATGGGGAGGACTATCACCAGCAGTATCTCCGAGCAAACCCCAACGGATACTGCGGCATCGGTGGTACAGGTGTGAGCTGTCCGGTAGGGCTCTCAGTTCCGACGTCGTCGAACTAGCTCCGATCATCGCAAATTCCGCTACGAGAAGCAGCGGCAGTGCGGGCGATAGCTCTAGGCCGTCGACTTGATTCGGGTCCGATCGAATCCCTCTGAAGGGCCTCTATCGATTTCGTATCAAGGGCTTGGATCTTTGGATCTCTCCACATACCAGCCGAAAGCTATTGAGTTGCAGTCTGGTTCAAGTTGTATGGCACTTCTGTCGATATCACCATGGGGAGTCGTCGCAAGACGGAAATGCTAGCGATCAAGAAAGCGAGGCGGAGTGTCGGCAACGATTCCAGCTGGTTCATCGATTGCAATCTCTATGCTCACGTCGGTCGAGCATCTGAACTCTAAGGTCGTGGGAGAGCTCCTGAACGGGTCATCTCAAGGTCCAAAGAGTGTAGGGACTGCAGTTGCCCAGTCTCAGAAGCAGAACGGGACTCAAGGAAATCCAAGAGTCTTGCTCAGCGAGGGTAAGCCGGTCTACGGGTAGAACGAGTTGTAGACCCGACGCTCGTCGGGTCTACAATCGAGATTTGCGCCACCGAAGCTCTCAGGCGCTGAAGATTGTGAAGGCTGTTACGAACTTCTGCCACGGTGTCATGCCGAATCATGTTGCGCATCGTGTAGTGGAGGGCCTAACACGCCGCAGTGGTCTGTAGCCAATCCGGCAATTACAGCGGTGGTGCAGTGAGCGAGAATGCCCGTACAAAATGCAGCGTTCTCCGCTGTGCTATGAGAGCGAGGTATGGCTCACCTCGTGGGGCATGTCGTGAGTTCGGGAGTAGAACGAGTTCGGGCGTGCGTCTGAGATTGATGAGCTCTTCTACGAGATGAGCGGTATTGTGGAAATGTACGTTTTCGTCGATGAGACCGTGTATCACCAGCAGGTCTCCCGTGAGAGTGGAGAGGTACTTTAAGATATTCGCCTGGTCGTAGGGCCGAGGATCAACTTCGGGCCGACCGAGATAACGCTCGGTGTACGCGGTGTCGTAATATCGAAAGTCGACGACTGGGGCGCCGGCAACCCCTGCTCGAAAGAGGTCTGGAGCCTTCGCCATGGCGGTTAGCGTCATGAATCCACCGTAGCTCCAGCCGTAGATACCGACGCGTGAGAGGTCTCCACCAAAGTCTCGAGCAACGAGCTCAACGCCCTTGCGCTGATCGTCGAGCTCGATAGTCCCGAAGCTCCGATGGATCGTTGCCTCAAAGCTCCGACCTCTGGCGTAGCTACCGCGATTGTCGAGCTTCATGACGATGGCACCGCACTGAGCGAGGAGCTGTGCCTGGAGGTCAACGGTCATATCCCAGGAGTTGGTTACCATCTGAGCGTGAGGTCCGCCGTAGACGGAGACGATGATCGGTCTCTTGTTCTTCCCAGGGTCGTTTGGATCCGTTGCCAGAGCAGCTCGATCGGGTGGGAGATAGACAGCGACAGCGAGCTCGCTGCCGTCCTCGCTCATCACTGTCGTCAGACGTGGCGGCTGAAGTCCAAGCTCCTTTGGGGAGAGCGAGGGAGTACCGAGTTCTTTGATGAACTCACCTGAGCATCGACGAAGGCTCACACTCGGGGACCGGTCGAGTGAGCCGTGCGTGAAGACCATATACGGGCCGTTTGGGGCGATAATGGCCTCGTTCCAACCATCTGAGGCGACGATATCTAGGCTTGTACGGCTCTCAAGATCGAGAGATCGGACGATTCGATCTCGTGAAAGATTGGAGGCGCAGAGGTAGTAGATCACTCCCTGCTCTTGGTCGTGGTGGATGATCTTCATCACGGGTCCATCGTCGAACGTGATCTGCTCTTCCGTTCCGTCGATGCCGAGCTTGTAGATTTGAGCTACATCGAGGCGCTCGCTGACGGTGAGTAGCTCGCCCGAAGAGATGGCGATGGTCTGCGGGGGAACGTTGACCCAAGGCTCTCCTTCTTCGCTACTGAGCAACGTCACGCTCGCAGTCGTAGTGTCAACCCTCCACCAGCTCAGGCACTTTTGTGACCGATTGAGTGTGGCGAATACGAAGTTATCGTCGTTGGTTGCGACGACAGAAACGAGATACTGCTCCTCGTCATGTCCTCCGTTGGCGTCGTCAAGAACGGTGGCGAGGTGAACGATCTCTCCGGAAGCGATGGAGATGAGCGAAAGTCCAACCTTTGCGTTGGTGCCGCCAGCGTATGGATATCGATAGTCTTCGAGATCAGGCTGAGCTTGGCCGATACGAGCAAGGGTAGTAACCGGTACTGCTTCCTCGTCGACTTCGGCTACCAGAACCGATCTTCCCGAGTAGGTCAACCAGATCCCTTCAAGCCGGCTGAGCTCTTCTTGGGCTACATACTCTGCAACGCCGACGGAAAATGCTGGACCGCGGTCCTTCCATGAGGCTGACTGAAATACGAGCTCGGTACCGTTCGAGAGATCAAGTACCTGGATCGAGTCGCCGGTAGATGTTGCGAGAACGGTCGCATCTTTGGAGGCGGCGAAGGCCTTCACGTTGGTTGCAAACTCATGTTCGGGAACGTCTGGTCGGTCGGGGTCGATGAGCCGATAGCGACCGCCGCTGTTGACCAGGAGCAGGTCGCGAGAGGCCGATGTAAGGAGCTGAAAGCTGCCGACGCCTTCGGAGGTTAAGCGAAGACGCTCACGTCGTAACTCTTCGTCCCTGGTGATCTGAGTATCTGGAGACGGTGCAACGAGTGTCGAGGAAGCGAGAGAATGGCAATCAAGACATACCAGGCTCTTCTTTCCCTGCTCATTCGGTTCTAGGTAGTAGAGATACTCGCCGTTATAGGAAAAGGCAAAATCAGAGGGGAGATTCAATCCTGGCAAGGGACGACGACTGAGATGTCCAAATGTTAAGCGACCGTCTGCAAGAGTGGACTCGTTCATGGAGTCAATCTAGTAGTGGGTCTTTGCCCGATAAGAACCTTGCCCGCTAACGACCTTGCCGAATCGTTACGCTACCGATTGGAAATGGCCACGATGCGAACTCCATCGATCAGAATCTCGCGAGCTCGCCCAGGGTGTCAAAGGTTTGGCATAGTACGAGCGGTTACGTAGAAGGCTTGGATTTTCGTCCTTGGAGTACGGCAAGCGCTTGCTCGGCGTGCGTACGCATGTTTGTCTCCGAGTGAATCTTTGCGAGCACGGTACGATCGGTGTCTACCACAAAGGTCGTGCGTTTTACTTTGAGAAGATCGAGGGATCGCTTTACGCCAAAGTGCTTAGCGATAGCCCCGTCTGGGTCGGATAGGATTGGGTAGTCGAGGTCATAGGTGGATACGAAGAGGGCCTGCTTCTCTACTGGGTCCATGGAGATTCCAATGCGCTGTGCGCCGACAGCCTCGAACTCTGACTTGAGATCTCGAAAGTAACAGCTCTCAGCGGTACACCCCTTGGTCATTGCAGCGGGATAGAAGAAGATGACGATCGGGCCAGATTGCAAGAACTCTCGGGAAGATTTGAGCTCGCCGTTGGAGTCACGGAGCTCAAAGTGGTCGATTCTATCTCCAACATCCATCGTTGTCTCCTTTGTCTCGTAGAGTAGCCTAGTTGACGATCTCTCGCTATGGGAATCTGGCCATGGTACTTTCAGTGGGAGCGTTGGGTGTCGAGTCCGGTCGTACGCCGATGATTATCCGCAGCGTTCTTCGGCGCGATGTGGCAGCGAACGATTTTTAGACGCAACTCCAATCGAATCCGGCTAGCGATATGGTCAGGCAAGAGTAGGGAGTCCGTGCGAATCGCTTCGTTGTGGAAGCTTCCTCGATACTGCAGACCGTACCGCACGGCCTCGGCCCGGTACTGCAATGTGGGTAGCGGTCTCTGAGAAGCGGTGGCGGAGCGACGTTATCGTCCCTGCACGTGGCACTCGAGGTCTTTCCTTGGTGGTTGTGTGCTCTCGAAGGCCAGCTCGCTGAGGAGAGGTGGAGCCTGTATAGTCAGGCGGTTGTAAGTCTCGATCACTTGCGATAGAGGTCGTCCGTTCGAGGCTACGTGGCGCCTCGGACGCTAGTGGTGGGGACTGATCGGTCCTTCTTCGCCGGGTGGTGCTCAAGAGCTCAGGCGAGCGTGACCGAGCTCTTGGAGGTGACGATGTGGTTGCTTCCGGTAGGGACCTTGAGAGGGGGTTGCGGTGTGGCTGTTCTGAATCGTTTGGTCCTAGCATGAGAGCGTGGGAGTCTCGGTCTCGTATGTTACGCCATCTTCAGCGATGGTGCACAAGCTTGCGGAGCTCGTGGATGGTGCCAAGTCAGCAGATCCGTTTCAGCGTTGTACGATTCTCGTCCCCTCGCTTCGGCTCGCGGAGAGCGCTCGTCGTGGACTTGCTCGACTCGTCGCCCAACGGTCTCCTCGAGGACAACTGCATCGCAGCGGGCTTTGTGTCAATTTGAACTTTGAAACTCCGGTGGGTCTCGCGCGTACGATACTTGCCTCATCGGAGCGCTCTTTTGATCTGTGCCGTCGCCTGAGCCCGGCGAAGCTCTTTGCCGCGTGCTTGAAGCAAGGCAAGCGTTGCAACGACGCCTCGTTCATCGAGCTTCTCGACTCGCTCGCATTTCCAATACTCGAACGTGCGTACCACCAGTGGAGGGAGTTGCCGAGCAAGGTACGTTCAATTCAGCGAGTGTACGCGGGGAGCTTGGACGTGACCTCTCGTTGCGACGAAGTTGAGAGAGATCTCATGGAGCGATCGATCTGGGATGAGACGGATCTCTTGGCTGCCGCAGCAGAGGCGGTCGACGCCCGAGATGACGGAGTCTCCGACCTTGGACAAGTCATTCTCTACCTTCCGCAGCTTCCGAACTTTGCACTCGTCGAGCTCTATCGCTCACTTGCTCAGGGTCGAAACCTTGCGGTCATTGCGCCACTGACAGGCGAGGTACTCCATGACACCGCGATGCAGGATTGGTTGAACGCCCTTGGAGCGAATGGTATGAACGGTGAAACGACCGTTCCAGATTGTGGGTCTGCACCATCACTCCTTGTGCCGCAATCCTCTGGGCTTGTCATGTCGGTGAGTGATCCTGACGAAGAAGTGAGAACCGCCTTGCGAGAGCTCACTCTCGCAGCGGAACGTTCTCTGCAAGGTGAAAGAGGCCAGGACTTAGGATTTTCTGCTGCAATTCTCTACGGTCGCAGCGATCCCTATCAGCGGATCGTGCACGAACAGCTACTTCGGGCGCAGTATCGCTTTAACGGTGACGCATTGGCTGTTGATGCCGATCGAGTCGACTCTATAAGTTTTGGAGAACGTGCTGGCCTCATGCTAAGCGGACTGCTGACGCTCTTCACTACGGAGATGCCTCGCCGAGCGCTTGTGGCTTGGGTTGAGCGATTCCGACCCCACATAGTGCAGCGTCCGCTTCGGGCTCAGCATTGTGAGCTTGTGACCAGGATCCTCGGTGCGCAGGGAACTCTGGATGGCCTGACCCGCGCTGCCGTGCACTACCTTTCCCTCTCCTTTGACGTGCATCGTTCCGTCTTGCGTGACCATCTTCCCGAAGTCTCGTTCGCGACGAGTCAATCGGTAGCGGAGAGCGTTGACGGTTTCTTAGCTTTACTTGAAGTATTAGCTGAGGCACAACGTGTCGCTCTGGAAATCACGACTCCTGAGGCTCTTAGGAGCTGGTGTGGGTGGCTAATTGAGACCCTCTGCCAACCTCAAAGAGATCCGCAAGCTCATAACGATGAGGACCTATGGAGAGCGTCGGAGCACGGAGAAGATGTCCGGCAGCCCGATGGCGAGATGTGGCGCTGGCTGGAAGAGGTCGTTTTCGCTGTTGATCACTGCGGTGTCCTCACGCTTGCTGAACTTCGAGAGGTCTTCGTGACTGCGACACGTCTCACTCCTCGCTCACTCGGCCGATTTGGGACCGGTGTCTTCGTAGGTACTTTGACGCAGGCCCGATACCTTGATTTCGACTTTGTAGCCGTGTTGGGCCTGAATGAAGGATTACTCCCGCAGACTCCGCACTCCCCACGGAGTGGAGTGGAGTTTGGCGCACGTGATGAAGACCAACGTAGTCAGGTGTCCACTGCGGAGCCCTCCGGCGACGAGGAGGCTCTCTACGCACCCAAGGAGGAGGTCTATCGAGAGATAGAACGGCATCGCATGCAGATGAGCATCGAGCGAGGTTGGGCGGATCTCCTTGCGGTGACGAGCTTGGCGCAATCGTGGAGGCTCCTTTGGTCACGAGGGTCACTCCGCTCCAGTTCGCCCTTGGTTCCATCCCGTTACCTCAAGCGACTTGCGGCAGTGGTGCATGGCGGGGGAGGGGTTCTTGAGTCGGTCACCCTTCCGTCGGCACACTTCTCACTGCGCGCAAGCACCTTTCCGTCAAGTCTTGCTGAGCTCCGACTCGGGCGACTCTTGAATGATCCCGCTGTAATCAAGGGTGATGGTGCGTTTGCGTCAGATCGACTGCTCTTGCATGATCAGGTGTATCAGCGAGGACGCGAGCTGCAACGATCGCGTCGGTCCCCCTTGCTCACGGTCTTCGACGGATGGGTCGATGCGGCACTGGTAGGGGAGTTTGGCTCCGAACTTCAGCCGACCTCAGCCTCGACCTTGGAGTCGTGGTTTTCGTGTCCCTTTGGATTTTTCCTGAGATATATCCTCAAGGTTCAACCCATCAGATCTCCAGAGGGCCATCTTCTGCTTGACCCTGCCCGACACGGAACGCTACTCCATCGTGAGATGGAGCGGGTACTTGCATCCCTCGACTTGTCGGACCCTTGCACATTGGCCCCTACGTCGATGCAAGACCTCTTAGAACAGGCCACCGTTCGTCTTGAAGATGACTTGATCGAGCTAGGGCGATTGAATCTCGGCGGCCTAGCCCTTCTTGCTCCTTCAGAAGCATTGCGAATTCGCAGTGAACTTCGCCGTCTCCTCCGCTTGCTCAGCACTTCCGTTGGTGAGCTTCGGATCGATCAGCTCCTCTCTGAGCTGGGTTTTGGGGATAGATCGCCATGGGTTATCGACCTCCAAGATGGCAAACGATTGGCACTGCGGGGTCGCGTCGATCTCATCGGCCTCTCGCAGGGAGTCCCAAAACTCGTTGTTGACTACAAGTCCGGATCCGATGAACGCTACGTCAAAGTGAGCGATGGGAGTCCGACCGGTGATGGAGGTCGCTTCCAGCTTGCGCTCTACGTGCTAGCGGTTGCATCACACTATCTATCTGAGGTAAGAGCCTCGGTTGATACCCCTAAGCCTTCGGAGAAAGAAGCCCCCAACCTTGTCGCCCAGTATTGGTTTGCCAGTCGTAATCGACGAAAGAGCACGAGAGGATTTACGGCGACACAGCCTGTTTTGGAGCAGAGCATCGTAGAGATCTCTCGAGTCCTCTCTTTGATCCGCGATGGACTTTTCGTAGCGCGTCCTCACGGCTCTTTGGACTGTGTTTTCTGTAAGCCCTACGGGCTTCAGCTTGGTCCGCAAGCCTCGACACTGCAGGCCAAGCTTGCAGATCCTAGATTTGGCGATGCTATCGCTTCGGTCTTTCGATCGAGTGAGACAGACCCTTTGAGCGGTCCTAACGAAGCTACAAGTGAGGTAGGTCGATGATCGGTAACGATCTACCCGATTCGCACGGGGTGGTCGATGCTTCAACTCGGGGTGAGCTCATCGTTGAGCACGGAGTCTCGCACTTTGTCGAGGCAGGAGCGGGAAGCGGAAAGACGACGGTCCTTGTCGCACGCATCGTTGAACTCCTCCGATGCTCTGCCGTGACGCTCGATAGTGTGGCGGCGATCACCTTTACCGAGCGAGCGGCCCTTGAGCTACGGGATCGTTTGGGACGTGTCCTGCAACGTGAGATCGAGAAATCATCTTCGACAGAGGAGGAGCGGGCTCTCTTCGAACAGGCGCTCATCGACCTCGACATCGCACCGATCGGAACGCTCCACGCATTCGCACAGCGAATTCTCCGATCGTTCACGTCCGAGTGCGGTCTTCCTCCGGTTTTTCGACTAGCAGATCCCGTTGAGACGGCCGAGATCGAAGCCGAAGGTTGGCTCGCCTTCACGACCGCTCTCGAACGTGAGAAGGCGCTCGCTCGTCCGTTGCAACGACTCATGACCTTCGGCATAGGCCTTGAGCACTGGCGCGACATGGCTGCGTCGCTTGAGAACGATAGGGATCGGATTCGCACGGATCGACTCAGTATCGACCACGGTGGATCTCTTGACATCGTGAGGACTACGGTGTCTGCCTTGGGTGAACTTGTCTCAGCGGTGAACTCGGCTATCGAGAGCTATCCAGGCACGGATCCAGTTGATAGTCTTCTCGAGCAATTGCAAGAGCGCAAGGCCGAGGTTGAGCTCGACTTCGAGGAGCTCGAGAACGGCAACGAGGTAGATGTTGTTGATTACTTGGCATCTGTCCTTGTACGACACACCGTCTTTGTCGCCAAGAATAAGGGGCGCAAGCAGAACTGGGGAGACCTGAAGCCGGTGGTCATCTCGGCTATCACCGAGAAGTGGACGAACCTCAAGGAGCTTGCTCGAACGGTGGTCGCTCTCGATCTTGCAGCACTCCGAGATCGTATGATTCTTTTGGCGATTGAGCGTAGAGATGAGCGAAAACGCCGTGGAGTTGTGAGCTTCGACGATCTTCTCACCATCGCACTGGAGCTTTTGCGGGACCCTGAGTCTGGTCCTCGGTGTCGGGAACAGTTGCGCGAGCGGTATCCAGTGATCATGGTCGACGAGTTTCAAGATACCGATCCAGTCCAGGTTGAGCTTCTCTGGCTGATAACCTCTGAGCACAGCGGCAGTACTCGTGATTCTTCTGAGAGCGCTACGGTGGATCAGCCGTCTTGGTTTGGACTCTCTCCTAAGCCTGGTTCACTCTTTCTTGTTGGAGACCCTCAACAGTCGATCTATCGGTTTCGTCACGCTGATCTTCACCTCTACTCTTCGGTGAGAGAGATTCTCGACGGCGGGCTTGGTCGGATCAAGGCGCTAACAACGAATTTTCGTAGTACGAGCAGTATCGTCGATTTCAACAATCGATGCTTTGCTCACCTCTTCGAGCGTGTTGCTTCGAAGTGGGAGACGCTCGATCCCCCTCGTATTCTGACGCTGCACGCGTTTGCGCAATTGGAGCCACCGGGACCCGCTGTCTCTGTTATTGGACCAGACGTACTCACGCTCGATGACCTCCAGACGCTTAGGAAGCGACGAGGTATCGTCGCCAGTGAAGCAGACGGCGAACTTACCACAGAGCACAAGGTCTCTGCGTATTCCTTGGCGCTCTATGAGGCAATGGTGATCGCAGATACCATTGAGAGCGCGGTCCTCTCGGACCAGCCTTGGTATGTCCGCTCTGGTGAGAACGAGGTGCGTCCCGCACGCTTAGGCGACGTTGCGATCCTCGTTCAACGCCATGCATCGGCGCGGCTTCTTGAGGAGGAGTTGATCAAGCGGGGAGTAGCGGTGCGATCAGATCGGAGCTCATCGGTCTACGAGCTTGTGGAGGTTCAAGAGGTTGTGATGACCTTGCGAGCTCTTGCAGACCCTACCGACTCGCTCTCGATCGTCTCTGCTCTGCGCAGTTCTCTCTTTGGATGTTCAGATACAGATCTTCTCCGTTACGCTCGTGCCGAGGGTTCGTGGAGTGTGGACGAACCTGCTCAGTTGCCAAGTGAAGCACCCATGTCGGTGGTGGAGGCATTGAGAGACCTGCTCGTACTTCGGCGAGCAACACAGAAGCTATCACCCTCTAGTGTGTTGAGT
>JBMFXG010000067.1:0-12774 GCA_049964535.1 Acidimicrobiales bacterium
GCTCGGTCCACCGATGCAACCATCGCCTGATCGAGATCGAAGTGACTATCAACGACAACGGGAGTCACCCCAAAGCTCAAGGTAAGTGATCCGGCCGCCTCGCGCGTGACCGCGGCTCCGATAATCGGCACGAGGGGACGATACTTCGCCACCACACGCGCACTGTGCCCCGACTCCGTCACCGCTATCACCGCACGGATAGAGAGGACACTCGATATTTGAAAGGCCGAGAGCGCAATAGCATCGGCGACCGTATGTGCAGTTGGAGTCGGCCGACTCATATGGGTGATAGAGAAGTTCAATCGTTCTCGCTCGGTCCGACGTGCAATACGATCCATGTACGAGACCGCTTCGAGGGGATACTCCCCCGCCGCTGTCTCTGCAGACAGCATGATTGCATCCGTGCCGTCCAAGATTGCGTTCGCGACATCGGTGGCCTCGGCACGCGTTGGGAGCGGAGCATGCACCATGGACTCGAGCATCTGAGTTGCGGTGATCACCGGACGTCCAATCTCATTACAGAGGTGAATGATCCGCTTCTGCTCAATTGGGACCGCCTCCGGTGCGATCTCGACCCCAAGGTCACCCCGCGCCACCATGACGGCATCCGAAGCCCGAATGATTGCTTCAATATCGAGCAGAGCGTTGGGTCGCTCTATCTTTGAGACGATCCTTGGGCGAAGCGGAGATGGGACCGACGACGCCACCTCGCGAGCCCGAATGACATCGCTGACGTCTCCGACAAACGAGATAGCTATAAAGTCGAAGCCCTCCGCTACGGCAAAACGAATGTGGTCTTCATCGGCATCGGTCAGAGCTGGGAGAATCACGGAAGATTCTGGGAAGTTGACCCCCTTACGGCGGATCAACGTTCCACCGATCTCGACAACGGCAGTGACCCCATTGGTCGTAAGACGTTCGTGAACTCGTACCTGTACGACGCCGTCGGCAAAGCTGATGGCGTCACCTGGTTTCAACTGCTCGATTACACCGAGCCGAGTGATCGCAATCGTTCCATCTGTGCCAGCAACCGGTGGCGACGTGGTCACGGTGTCCGCTTCAATCACGCTGACGAGGTGACCCTCCTCGAGCAGCAGCGTATCACTAGAGAGATCAGAGATACGTAGCTTCGGCCCGGGGATGTCTGCCAACAAACCAACGACTTTTCCGCTCCGTTGCGCGGCACGACGAACTCGGGCAAGGAGCGTTCGATGCTCGGATCGAGAACCGTGCGAGAAGTTCACACGAGCCACATCCATCCCAAGTTCGACCATCTTATTGAGAACCTCGGGACTCTGTGACGCTGGCCCGATGGTACAGACGATCTTGGTGGCTCTCATCAACTTCCCTCCCTAGCTAGGCATAAGGTTATCGGCTTAACTCAGCGACTTCGGACCCATCGCAGACAAGTACAGTCATCTCACTGAGATCGAGCAGATGGGTTCCCGCATGTGGTAGGAGCTCAACACCGATCTCGCCCGCAGCTAGAATCGGCGCACAGGCTTCATCGACAACGACGCAACACTCGCCCTCACCGATGTCTCAAAGTCAGGGATCACAGCCACAAGATGACTTAGGGCTCCAGATCCCCGCGTTGGTCGAGATCGCTTTGAGCGCCTCGTGCACCAAGGGCGGAGATCATCATCGCTGCAATGATGACCGCACCACCGCTCAGCTGCAACGCCGTTGGGACCGTAGCAGTTAAGAGCACGCCGAAAATAAAGGCGAAGAGTGGTTCTAGGTTGAAGATGATGACGAGCTCCGAGGAGGAGATCGTTCGCTGATAGTGGGTCTGTGCAACAAATGCAACAGCTGTGGCAAAGATCGCCGTCACCACGATTGCAATGAGAACGATCGGCGCCGTCATCGTTGCAAGACTGTAGGAGTGAGAAGGTGAGCGGGTGTCAAGAACCAACGACAACGCGCCAGAGAGGACAGCGACGATGAGGATCTGATCGAGAACGAGCTTGAAGGGAGGGACTCGATGTGTGCGCACTAGCCCTTCAGTAAGGAGGATCTGGAGAGCTACCGCTACCGCACAGCCCACCGTTAGCAGGTCACCACCGGTCTCTCCTGCGCCTAAAGGAGCTGAGACAAGACCGAGTCCAACAAGAGCAACGAGAGAGGCCACAGCTTGACGAGCTCTGATGGGCTGTCGAAAGAAGACCCCAAGGAGCGGTACCAAGACAACAGAGAGACCGGTGATGAAGCCTGAAGTGGCGGGAGAGATCTGGCGCAGCCCAAGGGTCTGCAGGGCGTAGCTCAAAAAGAGAAAAACTCCTGGAATCAGCGTTGCACGCTGCGGTCGAAGCAACGTTCTCCACGCGCCTCGATGTCGTGCGTACCACCAAATACCGACTACCGCCATCACCACATACGCGAGAGCGAACCTCAGGGCCAAGAATGCAAAGACGCCGATGTGCTCAAGCGCGAGCTTGTTGAGAGCAAACGTCGACCCCCAGACCACACAGACCAGTGCGAGAACGAGCCTTCCGACCCAATGCCGATCGTAGAAACGCTGAGACTCCCGGGAAGTTGCGCTAGGGTAGGTCAACTGCACCCACTGGGACAGTGAGGCAGTATGCGAGACGTGCCAACCATACTCGGCTCACCACCGTATCTACAACGGTCTACAGGCTGGAAGGAACGATGAAAAAGCAACTCAGTAAGGTCCTTGAAGGTTTTGAAGGTTTGGTTTATATCGTGGTCGCTGTGTTGCTCGTGATTATCGCGGCAATCACGATCGTCAACGCCTTCAAGTCTTTCAACAACTTTTCCTTCGGCGGCGGCGTCACCTTGACGCTCACGACGACCCTCAACGATGCACTCTTTGTCATCATCTTAATGGAGCTCCTGCAGACGGTGACCTCCCACTTGGCTGAGGGCGGCTTTCAGCTACGTCCTTTTTTGATCATCGGAATCATATCTTCGGTGCGGCGCATTCTCGTGGTGGGTGCACAGCTTTCGACCGCGCACCACCTCACACAGACTGCCTTTAACGATTCGCTACGTGAGCTCGCATTCGATGCCGGAGTCGTGGTTGCTCTCACCGGAGCACTCTACGTCGTGCAGCGTCTGCGACGAGAAGAGCGCCGAGAGGAGATTACACAGCAGCGACGCTCCGATCCAATCGTTCACGAGGAGATCGTCGGTCACAACACTGATTCGGGGAGCCTGTAGCCTCAGTGCTCGACCTTACGGGCTTCCAACTCACAGAGACCACACCCCGCATCAGGCGGCATGCTCCCGTTCAGAGCAGCTTGCGCACTACTCGCCGCAGAACTCTCGAAGATATCGTCTCCCTCGCCCAACGACGGCGCAGGTCGATCGAGAGCCTCCAACCGAGGCATCGAGGAAGAGCGTGCGAGAGACCCCTTCAACGAATGTGCTTTGCGCGCTGCGCTCGATTTCGTTGGGCCCATGGGACAGAGGTTGGATTGAAAGAGTGCGATGCGCGTGGTAGTGTGCAGGAGATCGAGAGGAGAGCTCATGAGCTCGCTATCATTTCCATCACCGCCACACTTTGAGGATCCTTACCAAGAACGACGACATCGTCTCGAACGATTAGCCGCTGCTTTCCGACTCTTCGCGCTCTTCGGCTTCGATGAGGGTGTCGCAGGGCATATCACGGTCCGCGACCCAATCGATCCAGGGCACTTCTGGGTGAACCCCTTCGGAATGGACTTTAGTCAGATCCGGGTTTCCGACCTCATTATGGTCGACCATACCGGGGAGGTAATTGCCGGTGAGAACTACGTCAATCGTGCCGCCTTCGTCATTCACTCTCAGGTCCATCAACAGCGTCCAGATGTCATTGCAGCCTGTCACGCCCACTCTCTCTACGGCAAGGCGCTCTCTACGCTTGGGCAACGCTTAGATCCAATCACGCAGGACGCGTGCGCTTTCTACCAAGACCACGCCCTCTTCGACGACTACACCGGTGTCGTTGTCGATCTCGAAGAGGGTGCTCGTATCGCGTCGGCTCTCGCCTCTTACAAGGCAGCGATCCTTCGGAATCATGGGCTCCTCACCGTCGGCCACAGCGTCGACGAGGCTGCGTGGTGGTTTATCACCATGGAGCGCTCCTGTCACGCCCAGCTCATAGCGCAATCTAGTGGAACGCCGGTCATGATCTCCGATGAGATGGCCGCCCATACGGCCAACCAAGTTGGAACACACTTCGCTGGCTGGTTCTCTTTCCAACCTCTCTACCAGCGTATTCTTGCTGAACAACCCGACTTTTTGAAGTAGCACCATACGTGGGTCATCCCCCGCAGATCTCTGACAGAACGCTATCGACTAGGAGCGAGCTTCTGTGAAACACAAAAAGCAGCACCTTCCGACCAAGATCTGTAAGACTTGCGGGAGGTCGTTTGCGTGGCGACGTCGATGGGCATCCGTATGGGACGAAGTTCTGTACTGCTCAGAACGGTGCCGCAGGAGCCGTATCTCCACCGCTCCGTAGGTCATACCGCCTCATCGGAGACGGCAAACTCATCCAAAAGCGAACGCTCTACACCGGCCGATTTGGCGCCTGATCGAAGGTCAAGCGAGGCTTTCGAGCTGCTAACGCCTCGTCCACACGCCCTACAGGAGTCGTTGAGGGAGCATTGTGCAGCCACTCCTGGCCATCTGAGCTTTCCGCTGCCTCAGCGAGCCGTATCAGTGCGTCGGCCAGCGCCCGAAGCGTCTGTGGAGACTCGGTCTCCGTCGGCTCCATCATAAGAGCTTCGTCAACAACGAGAGGGAAGTAGACCGTCGGTGAGTGAAAGCCCTCCTCAATCATGCCCTTCGCAATATCGAGTGCGCGAACACCATAGCGCTTTTTGAGCTGAGCGGCCGAAGCCACGAACTCGTGCATGCACAGCTGCGGAAAGGCGATCTCATAGTGCTGAGCGATCTGTGCCCGGAGCCAGTTTGCATTCAACACTGCGTATCGTGCGACATCTGCGAGTCCTGGCCCGCCGTGATAGATCATGTACGCAAGCGCTCTCGCGAGGACGACTGCATTACCGTAGAATCCGTGGACCCTGCCGATAGAGAACTCCGGTGTCTTCCAGACATAGCGAACTCCATCCTCATCGTCGATCAGAGTGGCACGCGGTCCCGGCAGATATTCACGGAGCCTCTCGGAGACGGCAACCGGACCAGCACCGGGACCACCACCTCCATGGGGAGTTGCAAAGGTCTTGTGAAGATTGGAGTGAACGATATCAAAGCCCATGTCTCCAGGGCGAGAGACACCGAGGATTGCGTTGAGATTCGCCCCGTCGTAGTACATAAGACCGCCAACAGCATGGACTCGAGCCGTGATCTCAGCGATCTCCTCCTCAAAGAGCCCAAGCGTATTCGGATTGGTCAGCATCATGCCAGCAACATCTTCTCCGAGCACCTTATCAAGCTGATCGAGATCCACTAATCCCCGATCGTTCGAGGGGACGGTCACCGCCTCATAGCCGGCAAGCGTTACCGAGGCCGGGTTCGTACCATGCGCCGAGTCAGGGATGATCACCTTCGACCGCCGTCCTCCATGACGCTGGTGATAGTGAGCCATGATCAAAAGGCCAGTGAGTTCACCGGCCGCTCCGGCAGCTGGCTGTAGTGTCGCCGCAGTCATTCCCGTGATCTCACAGATCCAGGACTCCAGCGTCACCATAATCTCCAACCACCCTTGCGCAAAGCTAACAGGAGTGTGCGGATGGACCTGCGAGATTCCTGGCATCGCTGCAACCGCGTCTGCAAACTTCGGATTGTACTTCATGGTGCACGAACCAAGTGGGTACGCACCGAGGTCTACGCTGTACTGGCGCGCTGAGAGTCGAGTGAAGTGACCAACGAGGTCCCGCTCCGATACCTCCGGCAACGCTGGCGGCTCATCGCGAAGCATGGTTGCTGGCAAAACGGTCCGGGGGTCGACCTGGTCCACTCCGCTCGAGCGCAACGAAGATGCTCGACGTTTCGCAACGGAGAGATCGAAGATTGTCGGTTCTTCCGCCCTACCCATTAATGGAATTGAGGCAGCAACTCCCCCACCTGGACGCTTGAAGTTAGCGCTCGTAGCCATTACCTTGCCTCCACGATCTTTGAGAACTCACCAGCAAAACGATCGATCTCACTCTTCGTCCGACGCTCCGTTGCACTGAGGATGAGAGTGTTACTCGCCTTGAGATCGCCCGAAGGAAACTCACCACTCACCCCTGCGAGGAAACCTCGATCGGCAAGCGCGCTCCGTACGGCCTCGCTGTCAATGCCTGTCAGTCGAATCGTGAACTCTCTGACGAAGACAGGAGTCACGAGCTCAACACCGGGAATGGTGGACAGAGCATCGGCGAGATAGTGCGAGCTTGAGAGGCACGAGGTCGCCAGCTCTCGAAAACCATCGGGTCCGAGCCAGGAGAGATAGATGCACGCGTGAACGGCCATCAGCGTCTGATTCGTACAGACGTTCGAAGACGCTCGCTCTCGACGGATGTCTTGCTCACGAGTTCGGAGCGTTGTCACAAATGATCGACGACCCTCAGCGTCCACGGTCTCACCGACCAGACGCCCGGGCACGAGACGCAGATACTCGGGCCGAACCGAGAAGAGTCCTAGGTAAGGACCACCGAAAGAGACAGGTGTTCCAAGCGATTGACCCTCGGCAACCGCTACATCGACCCCGAACGAGCCTGGACTGGATAACAGTGCCAACGAGATCGGATCGTAGACGCAGATGAGAAGCGCTCCGGTTCGATTGGCAAGTTCCCGAGCTCGGGCGAGGTCCTCAACTACACCGAAGTAGTTTGGATATCCCACCACGACCGCCGCTGCCTGCGAAGCGGTCTCGATTGAGAGGTCACTTGATAGGTCGTCGTTGAGAGGGAGTTCCTCGACACTCAAACCCGTTCCCTCCGCGAAGGTCCGAACGGTCTGGAGATAGGTCGGGTTGATCCCTTTTGAGACGATGACGTGATGTGAGCGAGTATGCGCACACGCTAAGTTCACCGCCTCAACCGTGGCCGTTGCCCCGTCGTAGAGCGAGGCGTTGGAGATCTCAAGTCCACTCAGACGAGAGATAAGCGTCTGAAACTCGAAGAGAGCCTGAAGAACCCCCTGAGCAACTTCCGGCTGATAGGGAGTGTACGCAGTCACAAACTCACCGCGAGATCCGAGCGTTCTGACGACCTGTGGAATATCGTGATCGTACGAGCCGCCGCCTGCGAAGGAGACGAGCGGACGGCCATGATGAAGGTTCTTCGCACTCACCTCTTCGAAGTAGGTGAGCACATCGTACTCAGAGACACCATCGGGGAGGTTAAGACCTCGACCCAAGCGGCGCTCTCGAGGAATCGTAGCAAAGATCTCGTCGATCTCTTTGAGACCGAGATCGGCGAGCATCTGGCTCGTTTCAGTCTCAGTGTGTGGAATAAAAGTAGGCACGCTGCACTGTCGCCTTTCGCTGTGATACGGAAAAGATAACTCTTGCCTCAGAGGCACTTCGATGCTCTTCGCACGCTCTGCATGCAGAGCCATGACGGAAGGACCATCTTAGGTCTTGGCGTAGGCTTTGGATACAAACGGCAGATCAACGACCTCGACACGGCGCACGTTTTTGCCTTGACCAACTTCTAAATAGTCATGCACAGCGACCGGCGAGGTTACAAACGCAAGTCCAATCCCTATTCCGAGCATCGGCGAAAAATTGCCTGAAGACACTCGCCCGACCAGCTCACCCTCTGGTCGTCTCAGCTCCATGTCGGCCCGGAGCGGCTGACGACTTGAGGCCATTACTCCAACCAGACTGTAGCGACGACCACGCTGCTCTTGATGAATCAGAGCATCCCTCCCACGAAACTCAGGCTTCGAGAGGTCGACGACCCAGCCGAGCCCGGCCTCATATGGCGTGATACCCGGCCCAAGCTCATGACCATGAAGAGGGAGTCCCGCTTCGAGTCGCAAAGTGTCTCGAGCTCCGAGCCCTGCAGGAATCGCTCCACGTTCAATGAGCTCTCCAAAGAGCTGCGGAGCGACCGAGTTCGGAACCGAGAACTCCACGCCTTGTTCCCCGGTATAGCCCGTGGTGGAAACGTGACCATCTTCTCCTCCAAATCGAAACTCTTGAACACGGAATCGCATCATCTCAGCGATCGTTGGATCGAAGCTCGCTGCGATCCCCATGGCCGATGGCCCTTGGAGGGCGAGAACAGATCGGTTGCGGGTGATATCGGTACCCCCAAGTACACCGATCACGTTCTCCGTGTTCGAGGCGTTCGGCATGGCAAAGAAGCGCTCCTCTGCGACCCACACGACGATGATGTCGTCGATGACCGATGCATCGTTTGAATCGAGCAGGTGGGTGTACTGTGCTCTGCCGGGCGAAATTCTATCGATGTTGTTCGTAAGAGCTGCCTGCACACGTTCTCGAGCTCCGCTTCCCTCAACGACAACCGTCCCGAGATGAGAGACGTCAAAGACTGCCGCTCCCCGTCGACACGCGAGATGCTCGGCGATGGTACCACTCGGATACGACAGTGGCATCTCCCAGCCACCAAAATCGGTGAGTTTCGCTCCAAGCTGGCGATGGGTCTCAAAGAGGGCCGTGGTCTTAGCAGTCACAGAATCATGGTACTCGAATGGTCGACAATCTCATCAATCGCCGCTCAACACAGCGTGCAGTGGCGTCAACCACGCGGTACAGGTCACGGTGACCCTAGCTCGCAGCGAGTCTCGTCTCCGTGAAGAGGGATGGCTGCACGGGCGCAGGATAGAGGGTCTCCAAATCATTGGTGAGTTCATCTCGAAGAGAACCCAACGAGATCAGCGTCGAGATTGCGAGTTGGCCCGATCGCAGAAGATCGACTACGTCGTTGTCGTCCCGCACCAAAACCGAGTTCGGAGATACCACGAGATACTCCAGAGACTCTGGAGCACGATTGATCAACTCCCGAGCGGTTGTCAGGGCCCGCCGGACTCCTTGCATGGATAGACCATTGTCGAGAAGACTCTTAATCAATCGTACGAGCAGCAGATCGTTGAACGAATACAGACGCTGCGAGCCGGAACCCTCTGCAGCATGAATCGACGGAACTAAGATCTGAGTCCGTGCCCAGTAATCGAGTTGCCGATACGTGACTCCAGCGATCTTACAGACCTCTGGAGCCCGGTAACCCTCAACGAGCGTCGAGTGGTTCGAGCGAGACCGCCGACTCTTCGACGAACGCTTGATCGATAACCGCTGAGCATCCACGACCGACATAGGCACAAGTCTATCCACAGCGTTATCCACAATCCGCTAGTTCCAAAAAACCCCTAGGAAAAATCCTCAGGTCGTAAGGTATCGAGAAATTCTCGGAAATCATCGACGATCTCCTCCTCGCTCTCGAGCGCCTCCTCCTCACCATCCCCGTCTGCATCGTCTTCAACGAGAACGAGCCCCTCTGCATTCATGAGCTCATCGGCCACATAGATGGTGGCACCGACCCGGACAGCGATGGCTATCGCATCGGAAGGACGGCACGAAACCACGATCGGCACCTTGTTCTGGAGCAGAACCAGCTCTGCAAAGTAGGTTCCCTCCTTCAACTCCGTCACAATCACCCGAAGAACCTCGGTGCCGATCGCATCGAGCACATCTCTCATGAGGTCATGGGTCAACGGCCGGGGAGTCTCGATACCTCGTGCAGCATACTCTATCGACGAAGCTTCAGCAGTTCCGATAAAGATTGGGAGCGTACGGCCCGGAGAGCTAATCTCTTGGAGCAAGATCACCGGTGACTTCGACCGGAGATCAACCTTCACCGCAGCAAGAGTAACTTCGACCATAGATCAACCTTAGTAAATCGAGCACATCTCCCGGCAACTTATCAGCTTGCTACGTCACCATCAAATGCGCAGGAGAGCCGAGCAGCCGCAAGGATAGAGCAACGATCTCTGGGCTATCTCGGGGAGCTCGGGACGGGAAGCTCGCACTCTTAAGCTCGACCTCTTAAGAGAGATCGAGATACTTTGCCAACATCTTCTCCATGTAGTACCCGCGTAGGCAGCTGCCGAGCATCTTCAAGTCAGAGAGCTGCTCCGTCGCACGCGTTCGCGCTGACGGGTTACGCTGGCGCAGAGTTGGCGAGAGAATCTGTTCCATAAAACCGACCTCGCGCTCAGCGGAGATCTTGTACATCTTCAAGTGACGCGCTTGAACACCATACTTGCGGAACACGGTCACCACTTGAACGATCTCGAAGTCGATCTGAGCGTAGTAGCGCTCGCCTGCATACAGCCGGGACTCGATGAGGCCAAACTCCTCCATCTCTCGGATCTCGGAGATCTTCGCTCCGCTTAGGCGTGCCAGCTCCTCGATGCTAAAAAGACCGCTTTGGTTTGGGCTATTCTTCCTAGCCGGACCTTCAGCCACAGCGTCTAGGGTTCCGTGTCTCTCGAGCGCAGAGCGATGGACCTCGAGAT
This sequence comes from Acidimicrobiales bacterium, assembly GCA_049964535.1. Taxonomy (GTDB): domain Bacteria; phylum Actinomycetota; class Acidimicrobiia; order Acidimicrobiales; family Acidimicrobiaceae; genus JAJYZP01. The sequence continues at coordinate 10,438 of JBMFXG010000067.1, forward strand.
CCTCCTCTGCAGTCGAGCCTCGATCATCGAAAGAACTGCTGGAGGATTGAGGCGAATCGGTTCGTACGGCCTCCCAATCCACCTCCGGAGCTCGTGAACTACCATGATTCGCTTCGACGCGAGCTTCATCGGCTCGTGGCAGTGGGTCGGCCCCTCCATGTGGTCGTGGTGCAGCATATCGGGTCAAGAGACTCTCAGAGATTCTCTCCAACTGTTCTTCCGTTGAGAGATGCCGGAAGCTCGGATCCCCAAGGTTGTCGACGGGATAACTCACCGCTCCCTCGACGCTCTCTCTAGCCTCAAGGTCAGAGCTAGGACGTTCGGACGAAACGGACTCACCCTCGATCTCCGTCATCACCTCCACAAGTTTGAGCACGGGAGGCAGATCGAGCGGTTCTCCTCTCCGGCGAGCAGACGCATCAGATACTTCCCCGCGCGAGATCTTCGATGGACCGACTCCGTTCTGTCCCGATCTGTCGTCCTGAGAACTACGAGCGTCGTACTCTACCAGCGCGTCTCGGATGCGCTTCAGCGGCATGTAGGTTTCGCGCTGCATCTGAAGGATCGTGCGGAGACGGTCGATGTCACGCTGGTAAAACTTCCGATACCCCGAGGGAGTGCGTTCCGGATCGATAAGACCTTGATTCTCGAGGAACCGTATCTTAGAGATCGATAGCTCAGGGAACTCTACCTGCACTTGAGTAAGGACCTCGCCGATCGAAAGATACTCAGAATCTTGCGCCATGAGCTAGCTCGCCCCCTCACCGTAGTACGCGAAGAGGAAGCGATACTTGCCGATCTGAATCTCATCACCGGGCCTGAGCTCACTCTGGTCGGTCCTCACACGGTTGACGTACGTACCGTTGAGAGAGCCAACATCTCGAACTGTGAAGTGCTCATCGAGCACGGCTATCTCAGCATGACGACGCGAGACGGTGATGTCATCGAGAAAGACGTCGCTCTCGGGATGACGACCGATTCTCGTGATCTCGCCTGAGAGTGAGAACCATGAACCGTTCTGCTCACCGTTGCGAACAACCAAACAACCGATCCCCTTCGGAAGTTCAGACATCAAACGAGCAAGCTGTTCCTCACGAGCATCGGCTGCAGGATCAATCGTTGGGATCGACCCAGTCGTCTCTTCTACCGGTTCAATGAGCGGCCGACCACACGACGAGCAGTAACGAGCGTCAACTTGATTGACGTGCTCGCAATGCTGACAAGTGACCACGACCGCCTCCTTGCTCTCTAACGTTCAACCTCAGGTCGAGGCGAGTCTAGAGTTTAACCCCCGGCCCCGACTGACTCCTCATTCTTTGTGAAATGACACGTACGTTGCGTCACCACCACTCAGCCTTTAAGCGATCAAGGCTTGGTACGCGTCACTGTCGAGCAACGCATCGACAGCACTAAGGTCCGTGACTGAAATCTCACAGATCCAGCCACCGTCATATGGGTCAGAGTTTAAGATCTCCGGATTCTCAAGGAGCGCCTCGTTCACACTAACAACCTCACCCGATACTGGGGCATAGATATCAGAGACAGACTTTGTCGACTCGACCTCTGCGATCGACGAACCAACAGAGCAAGTATCTCCGACCTTCGGCAGTCCAACGAAGACAATATCGCCGAGCGCATCTTGAGCGTAATCGGTAATTCCAACCCAAACTCGGCCGCCATCGAGCTTGACCCACTCATGATCGGCTGTGTACTTCAATTCCTTTGGCAGTTCCATGGACCCTAATCTTAGCCACCGCCGATCCCCGATGCGAGACGCTAGAGCAAACGTAGTCGAGCGGCTATTGATTCAACGAAGTCGACAAGCCGTCGAGAGACCAACTCGTCCGATGGACCCTCGACGGTGATATTCATGAGAGGTTCAGAAGCATCTGGAGTAATCAAGCTAAAGCCGCCATCGCTATGTTCGATTCGAAGTCCATCCACGAACAGGGCATCAGCATTATCCGGGTCTTCCGCCAACGACCGCATGAGGGTACCCTTCAACTCAAAAGGAGTGTGAATCGTTGCACTTCGGACATGTATCGGTTCCTCTGCAAATGCGAAATCTGATAGCGGAGCATCAACATCGGCAAGAGCTGCGAGAATACGAGCCACGTTGAAGATTGCGTCCGCTCCGTTCACAACTCCAGGCATGATGAGCGCTCCGAATGGAGAGAGACCAATGACACCACGACTAGGCCCGGATTCACCTTTGACGTCGATCGGTCCTCTCCAGCTCAACGCCTCGTGACACAGCGCACCTTCGTTCGCCTTCGTCCACATCACCTCCATTCCACGTTGACGAGCGCGCTTGACGACAACGTTGGAGGTATCGAC
>JBMFXG010000068.1:0-12672 GCA_049964535.1 Acidimicrobiales bacterium
TGACCGTCAACCCCAAGACTATGAAGGCAACGATCTCGCCGAGGCTAGCAAGTGCGCCGTGGAAGCGCTCGACTTCAACTTTGAAAGGAGCACGCGCATCACCGAGCGAGATACCTGCAACGAAGACCGCCAAGAAGCCAGAGCCGTGCAACAAGGTAGCCAGTCCGTACACCAAGAGCATCACCGCAACGGTCCGAAGCGGGTAGAGGCTCTCGCTCGGCAGTGAGACCCGTCGCATAAATGCGATCAAGATACGACCACCGATGATCCCGACCGCAGCTCCGACCACCATCTCAACAACGAAGCTCAATCCAACCGAAGTGATCGCCGAGAGCGAGACCGAACCCGCACCGAGCAGACTCACCATCAGCGCTATACCAACTGGATCGTTTGCCCCCGATTCTCCTTCCAGAATCGTGCCAGCTCGACCCTGCAGCTCCCTCCGCCCAAGGACCGAGAAGACGACAGCTGGATCGGTAGGGGCGATCGCCGTGGCAAGCACCAAGGACCCAAACCATGAGAGCTTCAAGAAGACTACGAGCACCACTGCAAGCACAAGAACCGTGAGAAAAGTCCCTAGTACGCCGACGACAGTGACAGCCCCGAGAACGGGTCGAAGGCGCCGCCAACCGAGATGAAGGCCCCCGTCGAAGAGGATGCCGAGTAGTGCCACGGTCACCACCCGTTCCACGGTCGAGGACCCAACCCGCAGGTGAGGAAACGTATTCACGACGATTGCGGCTCCCACGAGGAAGAAGGTGGGTGCAGGAATCGCTATCTTCTCGGTGAGTCGATTCGAGAGTATGGCGACAAGCCCAACGATCGCAACGAGCAGTAGATCGAGTGCAAAGTTATTCGTTGTAGCCATCAAGCTCCCAGGTCCAGCCAGATCTCTGTTCCATCGCCGACCAGACTTCCCGGCACTCCGCATCTACGATAACTGGTTGTTTACCAAGACCATCCCGGAGACGAGACAGCTCAAGTCCTACCGTTGCCCTACGGCACAACCCAGATCTACGAGCGTTTCCAACAAAGCTCCTACGGCACCCAAAGATCTGCCCGCTCGCCACACTCTCTGCATCCTCGCACGCTAGCCCACAGTGAGGTCGAATCGACAGCGGTACCGCGAGATGATGACGCAGGCATCCCTGCGCTCTCTCAACCCAGCGAGGGCAACGGGTCTCTTTCTTCGCTTCGCTACCACGGATTGCGAGAACGCGCTGCAACTCTACTGGTAGCCATGCGAACGAGCCGTATTCAACGAGCCTCTCGAGAGGTCAGGGCACAAGAATCGCGTACGGGCAGTAACAACCATCGCACACGACAGTTCGAGCCTCAACGTTGAAGGTACTGCTCATAGATACCTGTTCGCGACGATCTACTCGCCGCTATCTCTTCATCGGCCCCAAACACGCTGAGGAGTCGAAGCCGCAGGCTGAGATGAACGCTTCGCAAACGTCATCACCTCACTACGGAGATGACTACCTACTACCCCATCGCACACCTTGAGCTCTCAGCTCACAGAAAGCTCAAAAGCACCACGCTGGAGGCCACGACCGATCGCTCCTCCAACTCCACATCTTCTCTCAGAGCTCTCAGCGCTCCTTCGATAGCGCACCGAGCCCCTCTCAGAGAATCACACAGACAGAACGACTCCCTGAGTCTGAGCCTGAAACCGAAGAACTACAACGCAATCGTTGCCCGCACCGTATCGATCGGCAGCCCTCACTGAGATAACCTCACGCCGGGTGGCGGTCTCTTATGAGAGGGCCGCCGGGCCCTGGTGCGGTTCTCCGCCAAGCCGTCGGAGAGGAGACTTCAGCACCGCGAAACGGCTGGAGTAACGAACCAACGCAACCCCCAACTGCATCCTTCAAACCTGAGCCAAAGCTCACAGCACAGCCGCTCTCTCGTCGGTGACGCACGCTGTTCCCAACGAAGCTCTAGAGATGTGCATCGAGAAAGGCGAAGGCCCTCGGGTACGCATCGAGTTTGTTCTTCAGGCGTGCTAGGCCATGCCCTTCGTCCTCGTAGATCACAAGTTCGCAAGGTACACCACGTTCCTTCAGTGCGTTCGTCATCTGCACCGTCTCCCCGACCGGGACCCTGGGATCGTTTCGTCCATGAATGACGAAGAGCGGGGCCCTCATCGCCTCAACGGACCGTAACGGCGACGCAGCCTCCAAGAAGGAACGGTCGTCCTTGAGCGAGCCATACTCCTTCTCTCGGTGCGCCCGACGGTAGGCCGAGGTATTCTCCAAGAAGGTCACAAGATCGGAGATACCGACGATATCGACTCCGGCCGCCCAGAGCTCTGGCTGGAACGCAAGGCCTGCAAGAACCATATATCCACCGTAGGATCCTCCCCAGAGCACCGCTCGTTCGCCATCAAAGCCGTTGCTCGCTATCCACCCATGAACCGCAGCGAGATCCTTGACGGAGTCGAGTCGTTTCGTTGTGTCGTCGAGCGCAGCGTATCGTTTACCGTATCCGGTGGATCCCCGAACATTTGGGACCACGACGGCGTAGCCACTGACCACCAACGCTTGGACGATCGGGTTAAAGCTCTGTTGCGACTGACTCTCTGGGCCCCCGTGAATGAGAACGACCACTGGTGGCTTCCCATCCTTCTCTCTCTCTTTTGAGAGCGGACGAAGGAAAAACAGGGGGATCTCCTCGCCGTCGAAGCTCTTCACCGAAGCGCTCTCGGCGCTTCCGAGCTCCAAGGAGGCAAGCTCAGATGGGACGCTGCGAAGTCGTTGCGGCGCTGCGTCACCAACCGTAAAGACCCACGGCGCAGGAGGTTGGCGAACATTGGTCATAGTGAGATACAGTCGATGGGTTCCAGGCGCGAAGCGTGGTTTCGGGAAGTTCCACAGCGAGACGACTCCGGGCTCTGCAACCGGCATCGTGGACCGAACCGGTTCGGCCTCACTCTCGCGATCCACCAGGACCACCACATCGACTCCATCGTGATTTTCAAGAACTGCAAGGTAACGACCATCGCTTGACACGTCCGCGAGGTCAACATCATAGGACTCACTAGCCGCAAGCACGTGTAAGGAGTCAAGGTCTGCTAGGTCTACCCGCCCAACTCGAAAGCGATCGTTACCTACGTTCGAGGCCAATACCAGCGACTCGTTGCCGATCCACACGGGAGACTCCGATTGGGCGGCCTCGTCGGGATGAGGAAGGACCACCCTCTCCTCACCGGTCTCAATGTTGACGAGCACGAGATCACTATCGAGCGGCCGTGGTCCAGGTCGCAGGATCGTCAACCATCTCCCATCGGGAGAGAAGCCAGAACCCGGCTGACAGTACGCACCGGTCGGAAGAACCAAGCGATGCTCAAAGCTCGCAAGGTCACAGAGCCAGAGATCGAAATCGACTCCGTTCGCTCGATTGGAAAGATATGCCAGGAGTTTGCCATCGGGGCTCACCCCGCAGATGTGATGTCCGTATCGGGGATCCTCCGTGAGAGCGCTCAGTTGGTCCGTGGTCTCATACGGTCCACCGAGCGTACCGAGCGTATCGAGGAGGTAGAGCTGATGACACTCGTCTCCACCTTGATCGATCTCCACGACTACCTGCGATCCCGTGCCCACAAAAACTGCCCGGCCTACTGGACGGTCGAGAGCGGTCACAGGTCGCAACTCCGTCTCACTCCCCGACAACAGACCAAGCTGCATGGTACCACTCTCGTCCGATCGGACCAGGACTCCTTGCGACCGGTCGAGGCCGACGTCGGTGATCGCACACGATGGAAGTGTCAAAAGTTGAGAGAGAAGTTCTGCCATAGCGCTACCTTAGTGGATCGACCGCTCCAGATCGAGGCGAAACCTCAACTCAGAGAGCCCGGCTGCGACCAAGCTGCCGTAGCTTTGCCGCTACCTCCCCAGCTCTCGGAGTTGAAGAAGCTCAAAATCGACGACGTCGTTTGCAGCTCGATCGTAAAGATCGACAGAGCGTGCGACAGCATCCATTACCCGGCCCGACCCTCCATCAATCGATCTGCACGCCCCTCGCCAAGCGCAGAGCAGACCTCGTGGCTTGTCAGTGTTCACATCGATTCTGGGCGACCCCCGAACAAACGTCATCTACCGATCTCTACTGGCTCTCTTTCCGCCGCCTTCATCATCAGCTGTTCAATGACCGAAGGTTCAAATCCTCGCCGATAGGGCCTCCGGATTTGATCAGCTACCTCGATAGCGCCGAAGCTTATCGGTCTCCGTCACTACGACCCCTGCGACCTCTGTCGAAGCGGCAGCGGCTTCGCTGCACATACGTTAGGTACGAGCCCGGGTTACGAGCCATGGTTACGCTCGACCGGTATCTCGCCGATAGACCAGATTGGCCACTGCGGCAAACCCAATGCTCCAGACAACGATAACCAGCCAGCCTTCAAGTGGCCATGGCGAACCACCCAACGAGATCGCTCCGGCACGAATCAGCCAGAAGGAGGGGATCAGTCGAAAGATCTCTCGAACAAGACCCGAACCACCGAGGCTGCCAAATCCACCGCCAACCAGCAGAAAAAGTGTTGAGAGTCCTCCGGTAACGGGTCCCATAGTGTCGGTCTTGAGGAGATGGCCGATCATCACGCCGAGCATGGTAAAGGGTAAGAGACCGACGAGAAATAGTCCTGTCATCGCCAACCACTGCGTGATCGACAGATGAACCCCAAAGAGGAGACCAATACCGTAGAGGACCGCAAGCGTCAAGAGAGCCATGACGTATCCACTGAGAATCTTCGCAAGGAAGTAGTACCAGGTCGGTATGGGGGCTATGCGCATCTGACGGGTCCAGCCGACCTCACGCTCGGAGGAGATCTTCGGACCGATGGAGATCGCTGCGATCAGCGCGCCGAAGCTCGCCATGGCGATCATGTAGTACAGCGGAAAGGGAACTCCTCCGAGGTCGTGGTGTCGATTCGGCCCCACAAATGCAACATAGAGGATGAGTGGCATCACGAACGAAAAAATAACAAAGCGACGATTCCGCAGCGTACGGAGAACCTCGAGACGTAGGTAGAGCGCTCCCATCTTCAACCTCCTTCCGAGGTCAGTTCGACGAAGGCCTCTTCGAGGCTTCCCCCGGTTACCTCAATATCGCGCACCGAATCGAAGCTCTGCAAGAGGCGATAGAGGACACGATCAGAGTCCGAACAGGTAAGGATGACCGTAGGTCCGTGACGCTCGACCCCGACCACACCGTCGTACGATGCGAGATTGGAGAGCTCGACGTCAGGCAACGTCGCCCGAATCGTCTTTGCACCCACCTTGGCTTTGATCTGGCTCGGTGTGCCATCGGCAACGATCAAACCGCCGGCCATAAGCACCACCCGGTCGGCGTAGCTATCGGCCTCGTCCAGGTAGTGAGTTGCAAAAACGACCGTCTTACGCTCCTCGACGACTGACCGAACCGCTCTCCAGAACTCTCGTCGGCCCTCAACATCGATGGCCGCAGTTGGCTCGTCAAGTACCAAAAGATCCGGATTCCCAACCAACGCGGCAGCAAAGCGCACACGCTGCGCCTGACCTCCTGATAGCGTGGTCGTCATCTGATCTCGAAACGAGTCACATCCGGTCAACGACAGGACCTCGTCGACCGGACGAGCCCGAGGATAGAAGGACGCCATCATGCGAATGAGCTCCCCCACCTTGAGATAGCTGAGCGGAACCCCACTCTGGAGCATCCCGCCAACCATTCCTTGAGCTATCGCTGAACTCGGACTCATGCCGAAGAGTTCGACTCTCCCACTATCTGGTCGAACGAGACCTAACGCCATGTCGAGCGTCGTTGACTTACCCGCCCCGTTCGGCCCGAGCACCGCTACGGTCTCACCTTGCAGAATCGTTAGGTCAACCCCACGAACTGCAGACAGCGCCCCATAACTCTTTCCGAGACCTGTAAGGACCACCGCTGCCTGCTCATTGGCTACTCTCACGGTGCCCAATTATATCCCTACTGTATCCCTATTGTAACTGTATGCTAACTGTCCTCCCCAGCACCAAACATGGAGGCCTTGTGACGTCGAAGTAACCAACCAAGCCGATTCCCCTCCAAAGCCATAGCTCGATCGGCCACTTCACCTTTCAACTCCATAGCGCAGGTCTCCTCCGGCGCAGCGCCGCTGCGCTCTCTCTGAGCTGAGAAGTCCACCGCCACGTCTCTGCAGCCCGGAAGGTACATCGGCGTGAAGAGCTCCGAGTATGGTTCTCAACAGCGCTGAGCACTGCAAGGTCAAGAGACAACAGGGCGGCTCCTCGGGAGGGCAGGCACATGGATAGTCCGCTCCTCCGATACCCTCATCTGGCTCCATCTGTTCAAGTTTGGCCCTGAGAGCTCACCTATCAACGACCTTCCTGGGCCGAGACGCTACCACAAGCGGTCCAAGCATGCGCTGCCGACCAGAGCGAGAGTTGCCTTCAGAGCTTTTCCAGGATTCGCACTCCCATCCAAGAGCTCTCCTCTACACACCGATCATCCCTGAACGGACCGTGAGAGAAGCACGACCGGGAGACGAAACGGAAGCTGCCATCCCGTAACGCCTCAGCGCACCACGACCCAGGACCGGACCGCTACCATTGATCCGTGCTATGAGCTGCTCCGTGCTGCGAGCGTTGCGCTCAGCCCGCCCTCGATCGAGCGAGCTCAACGACCGGATCGCACATCCAAAGAAGGTCACGGAAGCGAACCTCCTGTGTATGGTCATCGTCCACCTCACAGGACTACGAGCTCTCCTCATCGACCCGTCTCTCCAAAGCGGCTCGTACCACGATCACATCTGAGACCAAGGCCCCTCGAACCACTCGGACCATCGAGACCTACTAAAGTCCGAGCATGCGTCAGCGACAGGCACTCACCCTCATGATGAACGGGACCTCGGTATTTCTTACTGGAGCCCCCGGTGCGGGGAAATCATTTCTCGTGAACGAGTTCGTCAGACGATCCGCACGACGATCCCGCCGAGTCGCCGTCACGGCCTCAACCGGGATCGCAGCTACGCACATCGGTGGCGTCACCACTCACTCCTGGTCCGGTCTCGGAATCCGCCAGGAGCTCCGACCACAAGACATCGATACCCTCGCCTCCAATGATCGTCTCGTCAAGCGTTACAACAGTGTCGATACTCTTCTGATCGACGAGATCTCGATGCTCCAAGGCAACTTTCTCGATATGCTCGACACCCTGGCGCGCGTCATTCGCGGAGCTGACGCTCCCTTTGGAGGTCTTCAAATGATCCTCGTCGGTGACATGTTCCAGCTACCACCGATCACACGCGGATCCAACGAGGTCGACTTCGCCCATCTCAGTCACTCTTGGAGAGATCTCGACCCCTCCATCTGCTACCTCGACGAACAACATCGCCAGTCTGGCGACGACCTCGAAGAGATCCTTACCGCTCTCCGCTCGGCAGCCCTCACCGAACGTCACCGCACAATCCTCGAGTCCCGCTTGACCGTTCGTCCGCAACCGGACGAAGACGTCACGATGCTCTACGCACATAACGTGGACGTCGACACTATCAATGCACGTCGGCTAGCCCAACTTGAGGGAGATTCGAAGCTCTACCGTGCCACGACCCGGGGAACCGGAGTAGCACTAGAGACACTACAGCGAGGCATGCTTGCACCGATGGAGCTCGAGCTTAAACTTGGTGCCGAGGTTATGTTCGTAGCAAATGACCTCAACCGCTCCTACGTCAACGGGAGTCTCGGACACGTTACCGATCTCAGTGGGGATCGACCCACAGTCACACTGACTCGCAGCGGTCGGAGCATCAACGTGGATCTCCATACCTGGACGCTCGATGAAGATGGGGTCGTGAAGGCCGAGATTCGACAGCTCCCACTTCGGCTCGCTTGGGCTATCACGATTCACAAGTCCCAAGGGATGAGTCTCGATGCAGCAGAGATCGACCTCAGTCGCTCCTTCACGCCCGGAATGGGATACGTAGCGCTCTCACGAGTCAGAGACCTCCAAGGGCTCTTTCTGCGAGGCCTCAACAAGATGGCACTCACGCTCTCTCCGGAGATCTTCGACTTCGATCAAAGGCTTCAACGAAGCTCGGCGATTCTCGCTGCGCGCACTGAGGAGTACCCCGACGAACCCGAGAGCGTACCCGAGATCGCTGAACCAGATTCACAGACACCCGAAGGAGCCGGATCTCTCGACGACGACCTACTCGCCGCTCTCAAAAGCTGGCGTCGACACCGCTCTCGAGCAGACGGCGTCCCTGCCTACGTCGTCGCTCACGACGTCACACTCGAAGAGATCGCTCGACTGAGACCTCAAGACGAAGCATCGTACAAGCGCATCAAAGGTATGGGACAGGCGCGCTGGGAGCGCTATGGTTTCGAGCTCCTCGCCCTCACTCTGAAAGACCGACAGCAAGACCAAGCGTTCGGCCACCAAGAGAACCTCTGGGAGGCCTGACTTGCCGTCGATCGCTCTCTAGGAGCCGGTCGAGTGCGTCCCACGGACATCGCCTCCAGGCTCTCATAGTCGAGAGTATCCAGGCTCGCACTGAGATCATCTCGACTCACAAAGCCCTGGCGCTCCGAAAGCATCTTCTCGGTCAGAGCGGACACGATACCAACGCTGCCACGAACCCCTTCAGGCCACTAGTCGATGACGAAAAACTTACTTTCGTGAGAAAAATCGAGATCTCTTTGCACCAGACGTTGGGGTATCCTTGCTACAGGTGCAGCGGTCCCCTGCTGGTACAGCACTCATAACCGCCTCAACGTGCTGACCACAGCCAGCCCAGGTGGTCTTCGAACAGGTTGAACACTTAACAGCTCTACACATACCCTCCAGGGTATCATAGCTGCGTCACCAGTCCGGCAGTTTCTCTAACGAAAACGCTATGGTTTTTCAGCAACTATCGACGAGGGAGCTCGCACCGATCAGAACCGGTCATCGCTCCGTGGCCGAGGAGCGCTCTCTGTCGTCGACAACATCGTCGCTACAAATCCCGGTAAAGTCATCGACATCGAACCGACTGATCCATACCTGCCGAATGCTCTCCTTCACCTCGCAAGCGTCCTCAGCTTCTTCGAAAAAGCCGCTTCAAGCCTCGGCCCTGTGGTGCTTCGAGGCCGAACTCTGCTCGCAGGATCTCATCGATCGACGATGATCGCAGCTTGTCGAGGAGCTTATCGAACTGTGCCCGATTCGGAGCACCCGGACGTTGGAAGACCATGAAACCGTCACGGTAGCCAAGCAAAGTAGGGACGGAATCGATCCCGAAGCGCTCGGCAAGCTCCTGTTCCTGGCCGATCTCCGCTCGCACGAAGCGAATATCTGGATTCAAATCTGCAGCGTCCTCATACTGTGAGGCAAAGCTACGACAGGTATCGCACCACGTCGCCCAGAACTCAACGACTACCATGGGATAGGTCGACGTCAAAGCGTCGAGCGAGGTGTAGTCAATGTCAGCAATTCCCACGGCAGTCAACCTCTCATCGTGGCGATGGTTCAACTCTACCCCAGCGAAAGCTCCCAAACGACCCCACACCAGTACGCTCACTACCTCTGCAAGACAACAATCCCTGAGACCTTCGTTGACCTCGCCTACCCAGGGCTAAGCCCCAGCACCGCAACGCTGCACGGAGTACGACCGTCCCGCACGAGCCACTCGGTTCACTCGCACCTCCAAGCAGTAGAGCGAGACGGAGTCAGGCTTCAAGCGGCCGAACTAGCCACCACCACAGCGCCACGTCAACCGAGGCTTCCTTCACTGCGTCAAGGTCCAGCCTCCAACCTCTCGCTGATCGAACCGGCACTTCGCAGGACAGCCTAGTTTCCTATCCCCTCTTCCATCACCACTTCTCGATACCGCTCGCTATAGGTGTAGAATACAAATATTCAAGACAGAGCAATCTCACAAGTTGAAACGTTGCCGTAGTGGTCTGCTGCAAGGTACGAGATGGAGTGAAAGATGACAGATGTGAGCTCTCCTGCCGCCGTCACCGTACGCAAACTACGTAAAGAGTACGGTACGAACGTTGCGGTCGCCGATATCGATCTCGACGTACGCCAGGGAGAGATCTTTGGCCTCTTAGGACCCAACGGTGCCGGCAAAACCACAACTGGAGGAATGATTACGACACGAGTCATTCCAACCTCAGGTCAGGCGCTCGTGGGCGGGGTCGATGTCGTGACCCATCCTGCAGAGGCAAAACTCCGCCTTGGCGTCGTACCGCAGTCCAACACACTCGACCGTGCGCTCTCAGTAGAGCAGAATCTCTACTTCCACGGCCGCTACTTCGCAATGTCCAAAGCGGTAGCCAAGGCTCGCTCAGCGGAGCTGCTCGAGCAGTTCAAGCTCGCGGAGCGTGCGAAGGCACCGGTCGCCGCACTCTCGGGCGGCATGGCTCAGCGGCTCATGGTCGCACGAGCAATCATGCACAATCCCACGGTCTTGGTCCTCGACGAGCCAACCTCCGGTCTCGACCCACAGAGCCGACTCGCTCTTTGGGATATTCTGCGATCACTGAATGAGAGCGGCCAGTCGATTCTTCTCACCACGCACTACATGGAGGAGGCCGATCAGCTCTGTGACCGAATCGCAATTATGGATCATGGACAGATCCTTGCGATCGGCACACCCGAAGAGCTCAAGGCCTCGGTTGGGGCGACGACGACCATGAGCGTAGCTGTTACTGGGGATCCAAACCCTCTCTTTGAGAAGCTACAGACGGAGTTCTCTGGCGAGTCAGAGACCAAACTCTCCCTCACGCACTCTGGTATTCGCCTCATTGGATCGCACGTTTCCGGTGCTGCAGCGAGAGTTTTCCTAGCCGCAGAGACGCTCGGTGTCGCAATCTCCGACATAGCGCTTGAGGAGCCCACGCTTGAAACCGTCTTTATCAACCTCACCGGAAGGGAGCTACGAGATTGATTCAGGAGATAGCCACCGAGGCGCAACCACTGAGTACAACTCGAGATATCGGCCGCTACGCACGAGTCATTCTGACGCTGCTCGGGCGAGATCTTGCGGTCCTTCGTAAGACGCTCTGGTTCTTCGTGATTCGAGTCATCATGCAGCCTCTCCTCTTCGTTTTCGTCTTCACCTACGTCTTCCCCAAGATCGGTCAAGGAGTCGGCGGTGGTGGCGCTAAGAGCGCAGAGTTCTCCACGCTTCTAGTTGCGGGGGTCGTCGGAATATCGATTATCTTCCAAGCAATTCAGGCGGTAGCACTGCCGCTGGTCCAGGAGTTCGGTTACACCAAGGAGATCGAAGATAGAGCGCTCGCTCCGATGCCGATCTGGGGACTAGCGATCGAGAAGATTCTCTCCGGGGCTCTGCAAGCCATCTTTGCCGGTGCCGTGGTCTTCCCTATCGTCATGTTCGTACCGGCCACTCCGGTCCACCTCCACTTCAACTGGCTCATCGTGCTCACCCTCGTCCCTCTCGCCGCTATCGTCTCTGGGACCCTGGGCCTCATGATCGGGACGCTCATTCCACCGACGCAGGTTGCGCTGATCTTTGCCATCATCGTCCTACCTCTCACCTTCCTTGGTGCGGTGTACTACCCATGGGCATCACTGACGCCGATCCTTTGGTTGAAAGACGTCGTGCTTATCAATCCACTGGTCTACATCAACGAGGGTCTACGTGCCGGACTCACGACCGGCGTTCCCCACATGGGACTCCCCTACATCTATATAGCCCTCGTTGTGTTTGCACTGGTCTTCGGAGCGATCTCCATCAGAGGGCTCTACAAGCGAGTCGTCAGCTAGTTAGGGCACGAGACCCGAAAGGCCCTGGGAAAGGAGCGGCCGCAAGCAGGTTCAGGTGACTTCTGCGCAACCTACTACCGCGTCCCTCTCGCTCCTCAAGTAAGCTCCCGATCCCAGTTGCTTTGGGAAGCGGTGTTGTAGTACCGTCAGCGAGCTACACTCCAACCCTCTCAAACCGACATAGCTCTGAGCAGCTACGGTCACACGAAAATCCCGAATTACCAACCCAAGGTACAGTGATCTCCCTCCAAAGATCACAATTCGAAACAGACTTTACGCACAGCAAAAAACAGAGTCCTGATCAGAGTGGCCGAGGCAGACGAGTCGCACGCCTTCCAGGCATCGAAGGGCCCCTACGCCTCGGAACGAGCTACGCACAACTAGAGCCCGCCGCTCGTATCCACCTGCCATCCGAGCACGCTGCTATCAGTCGCAATCGCACCGGTGCCCCCATGGACTTGATTTGACACAACCTCGACGACCAGAGAGACTTGCCATACTCCGAGAGCAAAATCGAAGTTCATCTTCGACCAGGCATCGCTCCCAACCACACCGAGAGAGCTGCGCCGATCTTGGAATAGTAACGCCAGCACAGAGATACCGCAACCAGCGATTGCAGTCGTATGCAGCCGTCCGACGTGCGGAACACTCAACACATCAGAGACCTGGAACGAGTTCAAAGACATACACACAATTGAAAACACATTGCAACCGTCCTGCTTCCGCTCCGGTCGGAAAAGTTCTCGCCTCCTCAGAATCGGGGAGGCGAGAAGTTGAGAGATACCTATGCTAAGGGCCTGAAGCGCTCAGACCACAGTGGATCTACCCCTCAGCACCTCCTACCACTGGTGCGTTGAGCTTGGTGGCTCCAAGGGATCCGTAGAAGTGAGCGTCACCGAAGGTGAAGACTCCTCCGTCTGA
>JBMFXG010000069.1:0-12424 GCA_049964535.1 Acidimicrobiales bacterium
CCTCCAGCCGGTAAGCATAAGCTCTTCATCTTTCCGACCACAAGCTCTCGTGGTGACGCAACGACATCTCGGCTCGACACGAGAACGAGTTGCTCGATGGGGCCCCAGCACGCGTACTCTACCTTCGGCACAAGATGGCCGAGTCGGAGCGGCTTAGCTCGTTGACTACGTTGCGAGACCAATCGAAGGGCCCACAAGGAGCTATTTTGCTGCTGCAACAACTGCTGCAGCAACTGCACCGTCACCCACCACGAAGCGATCCAGCGGAGTCGTCGACACACGTCCACGAACTCTCGACACGGCTTCCTTCGAGTAACACTATTGGTATCCACGAGACGGCCGGCGGAGATCCGCCTCGATCGCAGCCTGAAGTCAACGCTCGCCTTGGACTCGTAGAACCTGGTCAGCCAAACGATCGTTCTGGCCTGTGAGGCCCGGTTATTACACAACACCTAGAATGCTCTGCGAGTGATCCGAGATGGTGCTGTTTGACAAGGCAGCTGAGTCAACCTGACTGAGTAAGGCCCAAATGGAGGCGGTGTATCAACTGTGGTAGGTCCCGTGTTTGCGTCGGCCATCCCCATTTTGTCGGTCCCCATGTGGGTGCAGCTCGTAGCGGTAGTTTTTGGAGGTATCTCGGGAACGATCGTAGGTAGGAGAAGCGAGTTCGACTTAGCAGGAGTAGTTGCGCTCGCAATCGTCACCGGTCTCGGTGGTGGTATCGTGCGCGACATCTTACTTCAGCACGGACCTCCGCTCGCTCTCCGCAACAACGACTACATCCTGGTAGCCGTGGCGACGGGGCTCTTTGGTGCCGGTGCGCCAACTACCATCGCATCACTGCTCACAAAGATTCAGTGGCCCTTCACACTCCTCGATGCGATCTTCGTTGCGATCTACGGTGCGATCTCTGCTGACATGGCGCTCCAACTCAACCTACCCGCCGCCCCTTGCGTCATGATCGGTGTGATCGGGGGCGTCGGCGGTTCGGTCCTTCGCGACGTCTTCGCCAACAATCGACCAGAGCTCTTTCGTCCAGGCACGCTCTACGCGGTTCCAACAGCGCTCGGGATCTCGCTCTACGTCTTTGTCGTTCGCGTCCTCAATGTCGGAAACTGGTTCGTCTTACCCGCTATGGCCTTTATCGTTATCCTGCGAATGGTTGCGGTATGGCGGCGATGGAGCCTTCCAGAGGTCGCCGATGATGTCTACCTCTTCGCCCAGCTCCGCACACGAGTAAAAAAAATCAACGAACGTCGGCGTCGTCAATCATAGAGCACCCACCCCAGCCCATACTCGACACCTAGATCACTGCGGTCGTCGAGCGAACCTTGTAGAGCTTCGCTCCCGCTGGAGCCTTTACTGAGAGCGATTCACCCCAACGATCAAAGAGCTCGTGCACGGTCTCTGTCTGCTTTGCGGTCTTGGTGATGACGCTGTACCGAAACGGCAGATTCGGTTTCGATGAACTCACCAAAAGCGTGCTCACAGCCGAACCCGTTCCAACCACCTTCGTCGTCGCCCTCAAGTTATAGTATTCGTGCCCAGACACGGTCACCAGACCTGCGTCCACGAGATGTCCACCGAGCGTCACCTCGTTGAAGACCGATGGCAACGTGACGGCGGCTGCCAGGTTTTGATAGATTGAGTGATCACTACTAGGAACCTCGATCCACTTGCCGACGAGCCCGACCACCTGGTTCTGTGGAAAGGCCGCAAGAAACCGCAGCCCCACCAAGTTCCCTCTCACATACGACCGAGATCCGATCACGATGATCGTTGCCTTACCCTCGCCGAACTTTGTCTTCTCAGTAATCGTCTGAATCCCCGAGCTACGACCGACATTGCCGGCATAGGTCACGACGGTCTTCGAGTTGCTCCGAGAATCCACGACAACGTAGTGCAGGGTCTTCTCTTTCGACAGTGCCTGCTGGGTGAGAGAGATAACACCCTTTCCACTCAACGTCGTAGCGCCGGCCGGTGCAACACCGACTCCAACGACGCTCGCCAAGTACAGACCTGCTGCAGCCACAGCCACAGCAGACGTAGCCCTCCGCCCTCTCCTCATTACGTTCTCTGAGTTCAATGCAGACTGTCTCGAAAACGACGCGTCCCGCGCTGGAACTCCTCCCGAGTCGCACTGCTCCACCGTCATACTCCGTCCCATCTCTCCGCCACTGCCCTACCGCCATCTCGCATTGCCAACGGCCCGTCAGATCGTCCTTCCCTGAGCTCGCCGGGAGAAGAGATTACGAGGGCCATCTGTCTTTGCTGCGAAGCGTACCGTACGAACCTATAAGAAGCCCTAAGACACGCTGATGAGCTACCGAGTACGAGCACCATCTGTTCGCTACGGCCTACAGTGGTGCCAACCCCTATCGAGCCGCCGGAACACTGGGCTCCCCGGCACACTTGCGAAATCCTGCGTTGCGGGGCCTCCAAGGCCTGTGCGACCGTAGGGCTCTCCAAGCGTTACGAACCCTGACGACTCCGAATGACGTTCAGTGCACTTCCCGCTCGGAACCATGCAATGTGATTCTCCGACATCGTATGGTTCGCTGTGAAAGGTACGACCGTGCCATCGGGACGGTGGATCTCACAGCGGACCACGCTGCCGGGCGCAAGATCGGCCAGACCCAAAATCGAGATTGTATCATCCCGACCGATCAGGTCGTAGGTATCCGGATCGGCAAAGGTCAACGGCAAGAGACCTTGTTTTTTCAGATTGCTCTCATGGATACGAGCGAACGAGCGAGCGAGAATCGCCTTGGCCCCCATGAACCGCGGTTCAAGTGCAGCGTGCTCCCGAGAAGATCCTTCACCGTAGTTCTCGTCCCCAATAGCAATCCAGGGTCGAGCCGCAGCTCGGTAGTGTGCCGCTATCTCCGGTAGCGGCTCTTCGGTCTCGTGGATCTGACAGAAGCCAAACCCAGGCTTGGAACTGTAGGCATTGACGACCGAGATGAAGAGGTTCTTCGAGATATTCGAGAGATGCCCTCGGTAGCGGAGCCAAGGTCCGGCCGCCGAAATGTGATCGGTCGTGCACTTCCCTACCGCCTTCATGAGCACGGTGAGATCGACAAAGTTCTCACCACTCCACGGCTCAAATGGCTCGAGGCGTTCAAGCCGCTCAGAGTCGGGAGCAATGACGACATCGATCGATCGACCGTCACTCGGCGGATCGATAAACCCAGAATCGCCAGATTCAAAACCTTGCGACGGAAGTTCATCACCAAAGGGCGCACGGAGCCTCACACCATCGATCTCGTCGGTCAGAGGATTGAAAGCTAGCGTCCCTGCAAGGGCGTAGGCCACAACGGTCTCGGGCGATGCTATGAACGAAAGTGTCGTCGAGAAACCGTCGTTGCGGCGCGGAAAGTTTCGGTTGTAGGAGCTTAAGATAGCGTTGACATCTCCTTCCACAACATCAGAGCGCTTCCACTGTCCAATACAGGGACCACACGCGTTTGCTAGCACGGTCGCCCCGATCGCCTCTAGGTCACCGAGCAGACCGTCTCGAAGAATAGTCTGATGCACTCGCTCTGAGCCAGGCGTTACCAACAGCGGCACACGTACAGAAAGGCCAGCGGCCCGTGCCTGACGAGCTACGTGTGCGGCCCGAGCTATATCTTCGTACGAGGAGTTCGTGCACGATCCCACGAGCGTCGACGAGAGCGTCATTGGCCATCCATTTGCCCGGACCTCCTCTGCCATCTCAGAGACAGGCCGACCTCGATCCGGGGTGTGTGGCCCGACAATGTGAGGCTCTAAGGTACTGAGATCGATCTCGATGACGCGATCGAAGTATCGTTCGGGATCTCGCTCTACCTCGGGATCTGCCTCGAGATTATGGCTTTGACCCTGTGCGAGGTCGGCGATCGCCTCTCGGCCCGTCGACTTGAGATAGGCCACACTGTGCGCATCGAAGGGAAACAGTGAGCAGGTCGCGCCGACCTCCGCTCCCATGTTACAGATCGTCGCCCGCCCCGTTGTAGACAGAGAGCGAGCGCCACTACCAAAATACTCAATGATTGCGCCCGTACCACCTTTGACGGTCAACACCTCAGCGACGCGCAGAATCACATCTTTAGCAGAGGTCCAGCCATTGACCTCACCGGTGAGCTTCACACCAATAATCTTCGGATAGCGAACATCAAAGGTATCCCCAACCATGACGTCGACGGCATCAGCACCACCGACACCGATCGCTACCATCGAGAGCCCGCCCGCATTGGGGGTATGAGAGTCGGTACCGATCATCATGCCACCGGGGAATGCGTACTGTTCCAATACCACTTGGTGAATGATGCCTGAACCAGGCTTCCAGAACCCAATGCCGTAGCGAGCCGAGATAGAGCTCAGAAAATCGTAGACCTCACGATTCGTCACCTCGGCGGCCCGCAGGTCGTTCGCAGCACCTTCACTCGCTTGGATGAGGTGGTCGCAGTGAACCGTGGTTGGTACGGCCACTCGATCGAGACCCGCAGTCATGAACTGCAAGAGCGCCATCTGAGCGGTGGCGTCCTGCATCGCCACTCGATCAGGGCGAAATCCCGCGTAACTCACCGAACGCTCGACCTCTTGATGCTCTGGGTCGTCGAGGTGACCAAAGAGGATCTTCTCCGCTAGCGTGAGGGGTCGCCCAAGCCTTCGTCGCCCAATCTCAACCCCTCGTGATAACCGCTCGTACGCACGCTCCACCAACTCCACCGGTGTACCCGCCTCTAGTCGTGTCACTGCCGACCCCCTCATCGCTACATCACTCGATCACTCTCTGCCCTATAATACAAGTATAAGACAGGTTCGCACACCCCGTTACGTTGCTATCGCTGAAGACCTTCACGATCAGATCCGTGGACGACACTTCGCGCCCGGTGAGTACCTTCCCTCCGAAGCGACCCTCTCCCAACACTATCAAGTCAGCCGCATCACGGTACGTAAGGCGCTCGAGCGACTTCGAGACGAACTGATCGTAGAGTCACGTCAAGGATCGGGGTGGTTCGTTGCCTTCCGTCCGCTCGAACAGACGCTCGGAAGCTTCGGGACCATTGAAGAACAGCTTGCTGAGAAAGGCGTCACCCCACGTCGCAAAGTCCTATCGTCAACTCGCGTCACCGCACGAGGACGCTTAGAGGAGATCCTCGGGTCCGGTGAGTTCTTGGAGGTTCGTCGGCTCAACTTAGTCGACGAGATCCCATTTGCCCGGGTCACCGTCTGGCTCCCCGCTGAAATGGCCGAAGGATTCTCGCTCCGCAGCTTTGAAGAACACTCCTTCTACGATCTCCTCTCGCGCTCGCCGTTGCTCCGTCGACCACTCGTCTCCGCACGCCAAACAATCGCAGCTACTGCGATCTCGGCCCGAGACGCTGCACTCCTCAACGTACCGACAGGATCACCAGCCCTGATGTGTGAGCGTATCACGTTCGACCTCGCTGGGCTCCCAGTCCTCTTCTCCGAGTTCGTATTTCCGGGATCTCGAACCCAGTTTGTCACCGATCTCACCTCCGAAGTTGGATCGATTGCACCGAGCGGACTCCGTCTCGTCGAAGACTAGCGATCTCTTGGTGTCGCCTCTCATACACGGGACTCCTACGGCGCAGCCAAAGCGCACAACAGCACCCCCGAGACCCTTCGGCGTCCACGGCCGTAGCGTCTCCCTCAATCGGTGAGAGGGTCGCTCGGAGCGACCGCACAACTTCGAACATTGGATACAGAACCCGAGATTTGGGACTCAGCGCTGCGCAGTACCTACGTGCAGCGAGAACTCCAACCTCAAAAAGGAACCTGGAGAGAGCTCTGCAATGTGAGACCCAGAGGCCAGGAGCGACAACGCACAACTCCAGTCTCGCTGCCGTGCACGCTGGTCTACTATCGATGAACGCGCTCGCCCTCAAGACGGCGACGAAGGCTGCGCCAGAGCTGAACCATCGACCGAGACGAACTATGAGAGAGCTCCTGATGCACAGCGGAAACTCGCTCATCTAAGAGACGGTGCTGTGCGATTCGAACCATATCGCCATCCACGACAGCGCCTCGATCAGAGAGTTCGACGCGCATTCGAAGTACGTAGTCCACGAGCCCGGGGTTACGGGCAAATGCCGGCCCATGAAGGTAGGTGCAGATGACGTTACCTTCCAAGGCTCCTTCCAACGCAGCACCCCGAAGGTTCCCAGTCCCGGCCACCACGTCACCAAGCGGACGGGCGTCACCAAAGAGAACCGTGCCGGAGCGATGGTTCTCATATCCCGAGAAGAACTCCTGACCGCAGTCGATCCGTGGCCGAGCGAGCAGCTCACCGACCGCGCGGGGCTGCCCCATGATCACCGTCTCAGCCGAGAGCAGACCGAGTCCCTCGTGTGGTCGACCTTGGGCTCCAATGAAGACTTGGGAGAGGATCTGTAGTCCCGCACAGATACCGACGATGATCGCCCCACGCTCCTTCGCTCGAGCAAGCCCTCCGCTGGTGGCGAGGAGCTCCGCGGCCTGGGTCTGAGGACCATCCTCACCGCCACCAAGGAGATAGAAGTCCCCGTCATGGGGAATGGGATCGCCAACGTGGACCGCAATGAGTTTTGGATCGTAGCCATCGGAGCGCAAACGCTCTGCCATCACGAGCGCATTACCGACGTCACCGTAGGTACCCAAGAGCTCTGGGTAGAGTACGACCACTCCGACGCTCTCACCGCGGGCCATTAGTTTCTCCTCGCAGCTACGGATTGACTCTCCATCGATCGCCGTGAGAGGAATCGGTAGACCTCACCGAAGGCGGTGTAGTTCCCGAGATAGAGCACTCTTTGGTAGTGTTGCGTCGCATGCTGCAGGGCTACGACCTGATCAGGTTCGACCAAGACCTCTACGCCGGCGACGCGAAGTCGGACCTCGAGATCGTATACTCGGCGACCTGTCACCGTCACACTCCCGGTGCGCCCCGTCAGGGCCTCCATAGCGACGTCCCATATCCACGATGTATCGCGCCCATCGGCGATCTCTGCGTTGAGTCCGAGCACAACCGGCACATCGAGTGGCTCTTGCTGAATGACCTTCAGGATCTCCATCCATCCCGCAGGATTCTTTGCGAGCATGAGCACGATCTCCGACCCAGTGCTCAATGGTGACGCCCCCGAGTTCACCAGTGAGGATTCGTGGACTGCACCAAAAGGGCTAGGGAAGCTCACAAAGCGTCCACCAGATCCTTCAACCGCTTCGAGAGTGCGCAAAAGAGCTGAACCTCGTTCAGTGTCACTCGTTGCGGAATCGAATAAACCATCGAAGATCTCCGAGACCGCACAGGCAAACAGTGCATTACGAGCGTTGAACTCTCCAGGTAGCCGCAGGCGAAGCGTCCCGAGGGCTCGACCAGCAACTTTTACCACGTGATGCTGGTCGATCTCCCACCGAACTTCCGGTCGAGAAAGTCCGCAGACACAAGACCACGATCCACCTTCGGTATAGGTGATGACCGCCTCACAGTTAGGACAAGCACTCGAGTCAAGGCGCCAACTATGGCCACCGGCGACGAAGACCACACTCTCGGCGTGGCGCACGGCGTAGACGACGAGAGGATCATCAGCGTTCGCTACCACGGTCATCGACCGGCGGAAACGCAGAGCCTCGTCCCACCGTTGCGCGAGGTGACGAACCTCAGAGTTGCGATCGAGCTGATCTCTCGACAGGTTCATCACTGCCACCACCTTTGGCGCTAGCTCCGACACCACTCGACCGAGATACGCCTCATCGACCTCGAGGGCCGCCCGCTTCGCATTCGTCGAGAGCGATCGTCCAAACGCAGCAACACAACCTCGCAGGAGAGCGAGCGCTACTCCGAAATCCATATTGGACCCATCAGTGTTGGAGATGACGTTCTCTCCGCCGAGCACAGAGCGAATCAGTGACGCAGTCGTCGTCTTACCGTTGGTGGCACTGACCACAACAGCATCAACACAGGGAGCGAGTTGAGAGAGTACTGAAGGATGACACCTGAGCAGAAGTCGTCCAGGTAGGGAGTTCCCACCTCCAAGCCCAAGCCGACGGATAGCCAAAGCGGTGAGGTCCACGACGACACGGTCAAAGGCAAGTCGAGCACGACCGAACACACGCTGCACAGACGAAGCCAAATCCTCAACCCTCCAACAGTTCTTGCATACTTGCTTCCGACACGATACCGGACCATCGAAGACCCCCCAAACTCCACAGGGTTCCGAGTCACATCCGATCGGTGGTACACAAGCTACCTCAATCTGCTCTGGAGGATCTTGCGAGCGACAACACCTCGTATCGGATCTACCATCACAGATCACACTGCAGCACTGGAGAGCAACCCTGCCTCAGGAAAAAGTAAAGGAGCCGGCGGGGGGGCTGCCGGCTCCTTCAAAGCAAGAACGGAGGGGGGTCCAGTTACTTGCCCTTCCAGTATGCCAGTTCTTCCCGATTACACTGACAGCTCAACGCCGATACCTCATATCACTTTTATAGCTAGGAGAGTCATGGAACTCCGTCAACTCCGATCGCTGCTCGCGGTCGGTGATCACGGCAGCTTTTCGAGCGCGGCCTCAGCCCTCGATACCGTTCAGTCAAACGTCTCTTCCCACATCTCCAAGCTAGAAAGCGAGATCAACGCCGTCCTCGTCGACCGCCGAACCGGAACGCTTACCGAGCAGGGCCAGCTCGTAGCACAGCACGCTCGCAACATCTTAATTGAGATAGAGTCGATCTACAGCGACCTCTCCTCCCTGAAGCACGACGTTCAAGGCCGCGTTCGAGTCGGTATCATCGGGACCACTGCGCGCTGGCTCATACCGGTACTCTCAGAGCAAATGTCGGTCTCCCACCCCAAGCTCAAGGTCGAATACCTCGAAGCCACGTCGTCGTCGCTGCTGCGCTGGGTTCATGACGAGGTACTCGACATCGCAATACTCAACGCACCGGTCCTTCAGCACGACATCACCTTTCGCACGCTCTTCGAGGAGATCATGATGGTGACAGTCCCAAAGAGTTCGCCCCTAGCAACACAGACGAGCGTCTCGGTTCGCGACCTCGAAAAGGTCGAACTCATCGTTCCCCCGAAAGGGAGCTGGTTCCGAGACGAGCTCGACGCTGTAGCAGCAAAAAATCGAGTCCAACTCTCGACAAAGTTAGAGATCGATGGACTTCGCCTCATCGCTGCACTCTCCGAAGACGGCCATGGCGCCGCAGTTGTCCCGGCAACCTCGGTCTCTCCCTCTACCCGTGCATCCATGGCGGTCATACCGATCGTCGATCTAGCTCCCCGTAAAGTCGGATTGGCTCGTCGAAAAAATCGCATCGAATCTGCGGCGACAAAGGCGCTCGTCCTATCGCTCTCGGAGATCTTCACCAATCACCAATCGATCCTGCCGGTCGGAGTCTCCTCACTGCGGTAGGGCGCGAAGCCTTTTCACGTCGAGCTACAAATCTCGCCGTCGAAAAACGGTCGAGCCCTCCTCGTTAGCTTGGCCGCTCAGCGCCTGGCTTCACCGCTGGTCATCGAGAGTGGGAAGCTGCGATGCGGCCTTTGAGAGATTGACGGCGTGATCCGCGAATCGTTCGAAGAACCTTCCTACCAGGGAGAGCTCGATTGCAGGAACGATCTCCCTACAGCTTGAGGCTAACTCGGCATAGTACGCTATCGTGAGGTCATCGATCTCATCATCGAGAGCGTCGATGACACGATGGGCTCCTCTGTCCTTCGAAATGAATGCGTTCGCTGCCCGCTGCCACATATCACTGGCCACGATACCCATCTGGTCAATGATTCCACGAATGCGCGGCGTCATCTCAGAGCCGAGCCCTAGTAGCGATTTCTGCGCAATGTGCTCAGCGAGATCACCGCTCCGCTCGAGCTCGGGAATGATGCGCAAGATACCAACGAGGTAGGTGATATCCGACGGGGTCAACTCATGTGAGTTGATCTGCAAATTAACCTCTTGCTCGATATCGAGGTAGAGACGGTCAACGATCTCGTCTCGTGCGATCAGGGCCTCCGCGATGAGTCGGTCACCACGTAAAAATGCTTCCGTCGCCCCAGCAAATCCATCCCCGACCAGGGCAAAGAGCTCCACCACCTGCTTATCAACCGCTTCAAAACCTAACCCCACGTCAGAGCCTCCTTCGAACCATGGTAGCTGACCAATGCGCAAAACCAGGGTCGCCTCATCACCTTGTCAAGCCATTCACCAGACCAGAGAAGTCTCATCATCGCTCGCACCGAGGCCCAAACTCTCTGATTTGCGCCGAGATGAGGACCAGGTACCTGTGAAACGAAGCCCGCACAGTAGCCCGACCAAGTCAGACTGCGAGCCACCTCGGACCCTGGAGCGTACTACGAAGGTATTTTTCCTGACATGTCAGCGTTCTTTGCCGCCCTCGACACGAGGTCTGGGATCTGGGTATCGAGCTCTTCAACGGTCCAACGATCGTCCTTATCGATCGCCGGTCCTGCGTGCCAGCCCTCGGCGACATCGATATGTCCCCCAACAACATCAAAGACCCGACCTGTTACCATCGACGAGTTCTTGGATCCCAGCCACACCACGAGCGGAGATACGTTCTCCGGTGCCACTTGGTTGAATGCACTTGGATCCTCAGGACTGTGAAAAACCCCGAGATTCTCGGTCATTCTCGTGAGCGCTACCGGAGCGATTGCGTTGACGGTTGCTCCGTAACGAGCGAGCTCTTGACCTGCAATGATCGTAAAGGAGGCAATTCCGGCCTTTGCTGCGCCGTAGTTCGACTGACCAACATTGCCGTAGATACCTGACGAAGAGGCAGTATTTATGACGCGTGCATCGACCTGAACACCGGATTTGGTCTGCTCGCGCCAGTAGGTTGCTGCCCAGCGAGTCATGGCAAAGGTAGAGCGAAGATGGACCCGAATGACTGCGTCCCACTCGACGTCGGTCATGTTCACCAACATACGGTCACGGAGAATGCCAGCGTTGTTCACCACGACATCGAGGGTACCGAAGTGAGAGATAGCCGCATTGATCAGACGTTGGGCACCCTCCCAATCGGAGACGTCCTCTCCGTTCGCAATCGCCTCGCCGCCCATCGCACGAATCTCATCGACGACCTCACCGGCGGGTCCATCTGAGGATCCGGACCCATCGACCTCCGCCCCAAGGTCATTAACAACTACCTTGGCACCTTGGCGGGCAAACTCCAAGGCGTGTGCCTTACCTATTCCACGAGCCGCCCCCGTGACTATCACAACCCTATCTTCGCAGATTCTCGCCACGCTTCTACCCCTTCACCACTACATCTCAGGACCACACGGATGTCACGCCTTCCACACCAGGTGTACAACAGTGTCCTGCGGTCTGCCGACGTTCAACCTATCGTAGTTTTACTGGCTTCGCACTTCGCGACCGTTGCAAAGACAGAGCAACCCGATCCACTCGGCTCGTCTTCACGACCGAATCGAGCCCAGCAACCAATCTTAAGGACCAGGCAGGATGCCAACCCACGCACTGGCCTCTGGCCCACCGACATTAAAGCCAATGCTCAAGATGGTCTGCAACCAGCCTCGTGGCCACCGACGAGCGGTGCGTAGTTTGCTCGCTACACCCGATGTCTTTTGGGGTGGAGATCCATCGCAGACAAGCAAAGAAAGGGTTCCTATCTACTCTGACCGAAGTAATTAAGGATGCTACCGTAGCTAGTGAAGTACCTCGCTGCCGAAGAGGAGCTCGTCCCATGGGCTACTGCGCAGGGCACAGTCTTGGACCGAATCACCCTCTCGGGGACGCTCGCCACGTACCTAACAAAACCCGCCTCCATATCTAACAAAAGCAGTTCCGAAGAGGTCTTTGCGTTCTCACACGCGAGCCAAGCCGAGGCCTGGCCGAGTGCGCTACCACCGTCATCGGCGAACGCCCAAGGACATGTCTCACGCTACAACGAGAGCTAGAAGGCAAGAACACGAGCAAAAGTAACTCACAACACACTCGCGCAGTACCTGGCTTCATCCGACAGCATTGACTCCATGATTGCATCGGTAGAGCGTTTCTACCTGGAACTGCATCGGTAGAGCGTTTCTACCTGGAACTGCGTCGACAATCTCGCTCTTTCAGCATCGCGTCGGATTCAGCATCGATCGTTCCCTATCCTCGACCCTGCCATTTACTCCTTCGCACAATCTCGTTTCTGAAGCACCACCGCCCAGTGGCCCTGTAAGAATGTTCCTACTGGTTGCCAAGTCAGCAATCATCTGACCAGGAGGACTCGTTGAGAGAGCACACTACACGATCCATCCGATCTCTATCATCCCTAGCTTGCCCACACGCACCGCTCCCCCAGATCGGCAAGACATCGAATCAGGCACTCGTAGATCGTTGTGGAAGGAGATGACGATGGAGCCCGCACCGGTGACACTGGATGGGATCGTCGGGCAAGTCACGATCGTCCGAGA
>JBMFXG010000070.1:0-12338 GCA_049964535.1 Acidimicrobiales bacterium
ACAATCGAGATCGGTGGAGCACCGGTAACCGCTATGCCCGAGACATTATCTGTGGGATGCAGGTTGAGACGGAGACTGCGCCTGCGAGGCTCGAACTCGATGGCCACACGTACTACTTCTGCTCCGAACATTGTCAAGAGCGCTTCGGACTAGATCCATCTCGGTATCTGGAGCGATCGAATGTCAGTACTGTGACAGATAATCTCCACTCCCAGACGGAACGTTACGCCGAAGATCCAATCTGTCGCATGACCGTCGAGATATCGCCGGGGGCGTTGTCGGCCGAGGTGGGCGGTGAGACCTATTACTTCTGTGGGGAGGGGTGCCGAGCGTCTTTTCTCCAGAGGCATTGACACGATCACGATCGGACCCTCTTGGGTGGTTTACTGAAGCTCTGTGTAGTGGTTAACTAGTGTGAGCTCTCGCAGGGGCGCTAGTAAGAGATCCGCGATATCGTTGCCGAGTTCCGTAGGGGTGCGTGCTCCGTGGGGGTCGTACCACTTGTAGACCCAGTTCACTGCGCCGAGGCAAGCGTTTACGTAGATGCGGGGAGCTACCGCAAGCGTTGCTTTCTTTGCGTCAAGCAGCTGAGCGAGTCGGTGGAGGATCACCTCTTCCAATGCCCTACGTCGCCTGAAGAGCGTCTCGGTAAGGTGCGGTGGTAGTTCGTTCTCCTCTTCGAAGCAGATCTTGAGTAGTTGCTGATTCTCACACGTATAGACGACCCGTTGAGTGAGTATTTCCTTCAGTGCTTGGAGTGGATCTGGGTTGGAGTTTGAGATCGCCTCGACACTGGCCAGACTCTCGTCGAGTACCTCCTCGTAGATCCTTACGAGAAGCTCCTCTTTGGAGCGAAAGTAGTGGTAGAGGGTTGGCTTAGCGAGTTGAGCGGCGGCCGCTATCTCGGTCATTGATGTGGCGCGATAGCCCCGGACTCCAAATATGTTGGCCGCCAGGGCCCCGATCCGCTGTCTTTGGTCATCTGCCCGAGAGGAGGAGCTGGGTCCTCTCGACGCTCGCTCTTGGCCTTCCACGATGACTCAAGACTACCTCTCGGGTGTCTTTGAGCTTGACGCTGCAACAAATGCATCTCCGAGATCTAGAATCAAGAGGAGTTGGACCAACCTACCGGTCGGTCGAGAGAGGAGTATCTGCTTTGTCTTGGGAGCTAGAGGAACCGTATGTAACGTTTGCTGAGACCTGTCGAGACTTTGTGGATACAGAGGTTCGACCACTCGTAGAGTCCTCTGAGGCGCAAGGTACCTTCCCGTCGTCCTTGTGGAAGAAGTTAGGTGCTGCCGGCATGCTCGGGCTACTTATTCCTGAAGAGTACGAGGGGAGCGATGGCGACGAAGTTGCGGTGACGATTCTCGCAGAGGAGTTTGCTCGGGCGTCAGGTGGTATCACGGTGACGATCTTGGTTAGCTCCTACATGGCAGCTACCCATATCGTTCGCTACGGCAACGAGGCGCAGAAAGCTAAGTTCCTACCGCAAGTGGCGCGTGGTGACTTGGTCGCTGCAATTGCGGTTACTGAACCTGAGACCGGTTCGGACGTGGCATCTCTAAGCACCTCTGCCAAGCGCGATGGCACGGGTGGTTGGACTATCAACGGTCACAAGCTCTACATCACCAATGCCGGCATCGCTGATGTCTTGGTCCTTGCTGCTCGAACAGGGGAAGACCGAGGTCACAAGGGTATCTCGACCTTCCTTGTCCCGACTTCAGCACCGGGAGTAAGTTTCGGCCCGCCCTTGCCGAAGATGGGATGGCACTCTTCCGATACGCGCGAGGTTTTCCTCGATAATGTTCAGGTCTCGGCCGACGCCCTGCTGGGCGAAGAGAACCGTGGTTTCTATCAGATCATGGAGGCTTTCCAACTTGAGAGAGTCATTCTTGCCGCTATGGGGATTGGACATGGTCTAGAGTGTGTCAAACTCTGCCAGGAGCGGTTGATGCAAAGGTCTGCATTTGGAGAACCCCTCGGACGTTTTCAGACACTTCGACACCGGCTAGCTGTGATGGAGATCGAGCTTGATGCCGCCCGGCTCTTGGTGTATCAAGCAGCAGATCGGTTGAAGTCTGGCCATGGCGATGCAGCTCGTTCGGTTGCGGCAGCGAAGTATCTTGCAGCGGTGACGGCGAATCGGGTAGTCGATGAAGCAGTTCAGCTCTTCGGGGGCTCCGGATATGTGGAGGAGACCCCGATTTCACGACACTTCAGGGACGCCCGAATTCTGCGGATTGGCGGCGGTACCGACGAGGTACAGTTGGAGATTCTCTCGAAGAAGTTTGGTATGTCCTCCAGGTCACAGTCCTAGTACTAGCTTGCAGCTCAACTCTCTTTGCATCGGTATTGCTTGCTTCATTTTGGAGAGCACCTGAGTCAGCGATTGCGGATTGTGTCTCGGTACCTGTGCGTGACCGCTGTAACGGTGATTGTACCGACCGTAGCCAGCGAGTTGAGCGGCGTGCTTGTGCTCAAAGGTAGGCCTTGTTATTGCTTGAGTCCTCGACGGTGCACGGTGACCTTCACTCTCGGTCTATCTGCAGTTTGAGGCGACAGATTTCGTGTGCCGGACTGGTGACCGTCGCGCTACCAGATTGTAGATGGAGGACGAGAGCGATTGGATCTGTTGTTCGTACGGCGATGGGTCGAGAAGAGCTCGGAGCGAGCGTGAGTGAAGTAGAACGGTGGTGAGATCACTCCTGATCTCAGGTGACACGGTGGGTAGATCGAGAGGGCTTCGGCGGTCGTGCGGCCTCGATATTGTTGCAGCGTGCGTGGGCAGAGTACAATCGCTTCTATGGTGAGACCATTCTTGGTCGGAGCCGACATGGATTCCGTCGTGAACCGTACGATGTTCTGTCGCACGCCGCTTCGCTGCTGGACTTCAGCGATGCCATCGGGCTTGGCGCTCCTGAGTCAGACCTAAGTTTGCAAGGTTGTGGTGGAATTGAGAGAGTGTAGGCCAGGAAAGCGAGGAAGGGTGGGGTACTCTGCGAAGGTCGAAGAGCGAGCGTGGGCCTCGATGACGAACATCTGAGTCCCCCTGTGGTGTGGGTCAGACCCAAGCTCACGTTCTGAGCGGTCGTGTGAGAGTTGAGAGAACTTGTGGTGACTACCGTTGGCGGGTAACGGTCTGGCTGACGAGCGATCTCCGCAGAAATGGTCTTGAAAGAGCTGACGGTAGCGGGAGGGCCTTGCTTTCCAACGTACTCGGTTGATAGCGGTGTTAAGTCGATATCTCAACGAGTAGCGGGTTCGGCTCTACGAGGTTGGACGGGACGACGATGGGGTTTCTCTCTCGTTTGTCTTTGATGATTCGAGATTGACTCACTTGTAAAGAGTCGACCGTAGAGACGTCTCGAGCCTACGGTTTCTATGGGCAAGGAGAACAGTCTGTCACGGCGGAGTCAAGCGAGCAGGCGACTTGAGGCCGATCCGTATAAAGCTGGTATGCGGCCGCTGGTAGCTGACGTCGAAGAAGGTTCGGTTGAGGTACCTATGAGATTATCGACTTGGCTGAGAGGCCTAGAAGTGACCGTCGTGCAACGTTACGATGCCTTCTTCGCCGTGGCTAGCGGTTCAGCGGTACCTGTGACAGATATCACGGCCCAGAGGCCACCGAATGCGTGGATATTTTCCCCTGATGCCTTTTGATGAGGAGTGTCATGAGTAAATGTGTAGAGCGGGTATCCGTTGTAGGTGAGCTGGTGTTTGCCGCTCTTGCGAACGATGTAGCCGACGAGCGTACTGTTCAGCCCAGGTACCACCGATGCATGGGTGCCGTATGCGGGCCGCCAGATCTGGGCGCAGGCACCGTTGCAGAAGGACTTGACGCCCCTGTCCTTCGAGAAGGCGTAGAGCGGGAGTCCTTGTGATGTTGCGAGGATCGGGCCGAGCGTTGCATCGTGGTCGACAACGATGGCAAGATCTGCTTTGTAGTGAATGGTCGAGGGCGTGGTAACGTAGGCAGTCGCTCCGAGGGAGGATCCGCATGCTGAGATCACAAGGCCACCGAGCGCTAGGCCGATGAGCCACTTGGCGTAAGCGAGAACTGACCGATGTGGAAAGGAGGTACGTTCTCCTGGCAGATCATCAGTTCGAGCTGGAATCGCGGTCAAAAAGCTCGTTGCATGCTGCATCATTTCAATTTAGTCGGAATTTCTAAAATCTGTGGCCTCTAGTCTCTTTCACGCAGGGGCTGAGCGACTCGATGGCCTTGTGTGCCTAGCACCCCCCCGGCGGAGGAAAGGTACCCGGACCGATCGCAGCGCTATCGACCACCCCGGTATTTGTAGCTCGATTAGCGAGTCCAAGGTGAACCACGTACCACTCACCGTGCCACGAGATCAGAGAGAAGATTCCAATGGAGTGCTCGACCCCGTTGATGCTGTAGAGAAGTCTGGCTCCAGGGACGTGCCAGTAGCCCACCTTGTTGTAACAGGTGCCTGGAGTAACCCAGTTCGCTTCTGAGGTCGGTACTCGGACGCCGAGATAACTCGGGTCTCCTCCTTGGGAGGCTATTAGAGCATGAGCTGCCTCGATGTCGAGGGCAAAGTGTTCGAGAAGGCGATGCGCGTAGTCGTAGGAATCGTCGGTGAGGGATTTGACTGCTAGGTAGGAGTCCAAGGTAAAAAATGATGGCATTGCTGCGCCGATTGAGTCGGTTGCGATACCTTGCCACAAGCTGACCATGGCTGCCTGAAAGGTGGCGGAGGTTGAAGACGGCAGGGTGGTTGTTTGCGGAAGCAGCCCTGGATCGATCGTGGTGGAAGTAGTGCTAGGGGCCTGTTGAGGCGCTACCTCGGTAGAGGTCGTCGTACTTGAGGAGATCGTGATGTGGTGATGGATCCGGGATGACCGGGTTCGAGAAGTTAATGTCTGAGACGGGCTCTGCGAGATAGCGAGAAATCCAAAAGCGACTACGAGTGTGGTGACCACTACGGTGAGGGCGAGCCGAGTCGAACGTGGAACCGTACGTGTCACTGTGCTCGGTGTGGGTGGGGTGCTCGGTGTGGATAGACCGTAAGGCCTGTGGCTCGGCGGCAACTTGGTCGGTACAACATACCGCAGAGGATAGCGATTGTCTACGGGGCTGCGATCAGGCCGTCGTCAAGGCTCTCTCAGTCAAAGAGGCTTTGGGCTTGACGTCGATGCGGCAAGGACCTAAGCTCAACTCCTCTCTGTTTAGAGGTTTTACTCGGCCGAGGCCTCGGAGAGGTGATGGGCCTTGCCGGAAGATGAAAGTGAGTGGGTGTGAACGATATTGAGGGATTATTCGGTAAGAGCTTGCTACAAGAGCGTGATCTCTCCAAATCTCAGTTCCTTGGACTTGTTCGCAATGCGGTCGAGCTGCGCGCACTCAGGAGAGAGAAGCGTGAACCGAGACTCCTCGAAGGCCTCCACTTTGCTCTAGTTTTTCAGAAATCCTCGACCAGGACACTCTCTAGCTTCTCTGTGGCTGCTGCCGACCAGGGGGCCGCTTCTACGTATTTTGGTCCGGGGAGTACCCACTTCGGATCTAAAGAGTCTGTCTACGACAGCGCCAAGGTTCTAGGTCGCTACTTCAATGGAATTGCATTTCGAGGCCATCAACACGGCGTGGTCGAGGAGTTGTCGGAGCACGCCGGAGTTCCGGTTTGGAACGCTCTGACCGAGTCGTGGCACCCAACTGAGATGTTGGCCGATTTAATGACGATGCTAGACCACTCGTCGAAGTCCCTAGAAGCCATGACCCTTTGCTACTTGGGGGACGGTAAGAACAATATCGCTAATTCACTGGTTATGGCCGGTGCCATCTTGGGGTTCGAGGTCCGGATTATCGCCCCAAGGCAACTTTGGCCAGATCCCAAGCTCGTCGAGCAAGCGCATGTGCTCGGCAAAGGTTCGGGTGCGAGACTGGTCGTTACCGATGACGTAGCTGCTGGAGTGGATTCAGCGGACTTTTTATACACCGATGTTTGGGTATCGATGGGAGAGCCGCAGGAGGTCTGGGATGAGCGTATCTCCTTGCTAGCGCCGTATCAAGTCAACTCAGAGGTCGTCAAGGCGACTGGAAATCGGGAGGTGCGCTTTCTGCATTGCCTTCCCGCCTTTCACGATCGAGGCAGTGAGCTCGGTAGAGATCTGCTCGATCGATACGGGCTCGATGCCCTCGAGGTCACAGATGACGTCTTTCGATCCTCAGCTTCAGTCGTCTTTGATCAGGCCGAGAATCGTCTTCATACGATCAAGGCTCTTATGGTCGCCACTGCAGGGAAGGTCGTCGGTGCTGAGTGACCTAGGTGTGGTCGAGATCTGCAACCATGTCGTACGCTGACGACACGACGCTTGTCCCCTTTCAGCTCCGCTTGGAAAGCTTGGCCCTTCTGAGATAGCGTAAGAGCGTGTTGACATGTGACTGCTGGTGCTCGGATCTAGGTCAGCTTCAATGAGCTCTGAGTCCCACTCGAGAGGCTCTTTGGCCTGGAGGAGACCGGCTCGACTTCTGTCGCTTGACGGGGGAGGTATTCGGGGGCTCATCACTGCGAGTCTCTTACGAGAGATCGAGGAGCGTTGTCAGCAACCGATCGCAAATCTCTTTGACTTAATCGCCGGTACGTCGACCGGTGGAATTCTGGCTCTCGCTCTGGTCGCTCCGGATGAGAGAGGAAACCCTCGTTGGTCGGCCGACTATCTGAGAAATCTCTTTCTCAGGGCACGAGAGGAGTTTTTCGTTGGTCTGGGTCGGAAGTTTCTCGGTGGGGTGTGGCACGAGCGTTACTCTTCGCAGGTCTTGTACGGGACGCTTGCCCGATATGGACTTGACTGTCGGCTGTCAGATGCTGTTACCGACGTTTTGGTGACGAGCTACAACTTAAGCGACCGTGAGCTCGTTCTCTTCACCAGCATGGACGCCCGAGCTCACGATACATGTGACTATTTGTTGTGTGACGTGGGGCGAGCAACGACGGCCGTCCCTACCTTTTTTGAACCGTTCTTGCTGGATCGGGAGGGTTCTCATCCGAAACTTCTCCTTGACGGAGGATTGAGTGCAAACAATCCAGCGATGTGTGGAGTGGCGGAGATGTTGAGATGGACGGGTGAACCTCCAGGATTCGTGGTGTCAATTGGTACCGGACGTCCAAATCGTTCGTTCGATGGGCAAGGTGCCGAGCATTGGGGCTTAGCGCAATGGGCGAGACCGATCGTACATCTTGTCCAAGATGGTTCGGGAGATGCGGTGCATCGACAGCTCTCGGTATTCTTGTCCTCGAACTCATACTTTCGTTTGCAGGCGGACCTCGTCTCGGGTTCAGAACATCTCGACGATACGTCCTCGGTAAATCTCGCACACCTGATCGATGATGCCGAGCGCTTTATACACCAAAATGATGAACGCATTGATCAGCTCTGTAAGTTCCTCGTGTCGCTGGCCTGAATTCGGTTACTCGGTTCGTCTGGCTGCGCGCTCTTAGATACTCCTCGCTCACAGGGTTAGGTTCGGACGTGACGAGCTGAGAGAGAAGGAGTTCTCTGTGGTGGTGGGCGTAGAAGGAAGTAGAGCTCACGACCTTCTCTACGTACTCGATCCCTGCTTCGAGCAGGTTGGCGAGAGTGAGGACTGGGTCTAATCTTGGCGAGGATTCGAAACAGTAGTGAACATGGCGGCGTGGAGATTCGTATTGACGCTCTGGTGATCTGCTGGCGCGGTTCGGTCCTGCATGGTTGGATGTAGCGGTCGACGACCTGCACCGTAATCTTAAGACGAGAGGAGAGGCAAGACGAGACCTAGGGGCGTGCTGTGCGGTTGGGACTCTCTGGAGTTACTGTTCGTCCGAAGAGATCCGAAGACGGCGGAAGTGATGAGTTCTGGGAGTTCTTTGACAGACGCTTCTCTATCTCAGTGAGTCTCTGTGTCAGGATTTCGATCTCGGACTTGAGTTGAGCATTCTCGCTGCGTAGAGTCTCATTCTCAACTTGGAGTTCAATAGCTGAACGCTTTGGCTCTTCTTCCATGGACACCAGTACAGCACAACCAGAGTCACTTCGCGAGTCCGCAGGTCAGGGGCTATATCTTACTCCCAGTCAGGTCAATGGATCTGGCTAGGCTGCTGTAGAGGAGTTGGATTCGATGGGAGGGGGGAATGGATACCTAGATCCAACTGAACGCACTACTCATCATCACCGGAAGAACGTATCTCGGTGGTTAAGGGGTGACCACCTGAATGGTTACCAGCCTTCTCGCCCTCCTTGAATTATTGTTCAATCTGCGCACACACTGATACTGAGACCTAGGGGGCTGAATGGATACTATTTATTTCGGAAGTTATCCCAGATGTACCTAGTATCCTCACTCCTCGCTGACAGATATCTAGGCAGAGAGCTGCTGGAATTTGGGAAACCTTGATAGAGCATTCCACGGCGATTTAGCAGTTTCGACAAACGAGAGATCTCTGACGGATCTTTAGTGAGACTAACCGGATGCCATCCCCCGGGCTCCCAGCTGCCAGGTGACAAGCTCTGTTCAACTAATAAAGTTGCTAATGGGACAAAGCGTGGTGGAAATTGAAACTCTGGTATGGATCCATCGAACAGTGCATTCACTGTTGCAACTACGTCTTTGGGGTATCGAGTCGGTAACGGAGTCTCAGGAACGAGAAACTCCTCTACGGGGACTCGACAAACTCTACGCTGAAAGTCGTCGTAGCAACTATTCGTTGTAAATAATCTTCCTTCGTCAATGACCAGAGCGTTTTGAGTTACTCGGTTTACTGTTGCCGATGACAAGACCAGCGTTAAAAAAAACAGGGCAGAAGGTACTACCTCTAGCCCTTCATGCGCTGCAAGCGCAGTGGCATGATATAGGGCAGTGCGGCACGCAGAAGTCATAACTGCCTGTCCATTATTGAAAGAGTCTACTAAGGCCTCGGGTTCTCCTAAGAGCCCATCCCAAGCTCCATTTCGTTCGCCGACGAAGCCAAGTTCATTTACTGTAGATAGTCCGAGCTCGTGTAGTGCAACTGTTCCATCTAGTTGGTAATAAGAAAGAGCCTTCCTAAGAGACGGTCCGATATTCAATTGGAGAGCGTGGGCAGCAGAGATGAACATTTCGCCCCCAAACAACGCACCGCGGCTCAGTCTTCTCGGTAGCCATAGAGATTCATTGGATGTGTCACGGACGAAAATACCACTTAGATACTCGACGAGCTCGGCGGACGGAAGAGGTGGGGCTTCAAGTTTTCTGCTCATAGTGATATTCCTTTCCTAATGCTAGTGTTGCAGGTTCAGGAGCAATGACATGCATTGCTCCTGCAAGTGGAATTCAGCGTTGTTATCAGTAAAGCCCTCAAACCTCTACCCAGATAAAAGTTGGATTACCGTACTCATCGCTCCCAGTGTACTGACACTCAAGTAGCTGACCGTAAGGATCGAGCGCTATGTCACCTGGATTATCGCACTCCTCGCCAGCCCAGTAAGCTTTCGATGCACAGCCTACGCCGGGGTCGCATATTAATTTCGGCGAGACGGTGCTGCCTATGTTTCTGCCTACCAAGTTCAGAGTCGATTGACCACTTGAAGCAAACGCTGGGGCGGAATTTATCACCAGTCCCGCACCAGTAAGCAACGTTGCTACCATACCCAGTTTTTTAATGGCTCCTCGAATTTTCGAGTTACCCCCTACCTAGATTATTGCTCTTGCAGATCCCTTTAGCCGGACTCTTCCCTATGCCTACGAGGATCTATCCCAACGGTACCCCCCCGAGGAGATGTCAAGATATTGTTTGAACCACCGTATCCATTCAGCCCCCTCCCATCGAATCCAACTCCTCTAGAACATCCAAGCTAGCCCCGACTCCCTAATTGGTAGTAAGACATAGCCCCTGAACTGCGGACTCGATCTTTATCTCACAGTCGGGAGATAAAGTACTGGAGCAGTCGGTTCCAGGAGTTGTGATGCGCTATGTCGGTTTGCGAACTTGGCGTTGTGCAGAGAAAGTGGGGGCTCAGCGGGCTCTGAAGTATCGATCGGATGAGACGAGCAGTCGGTCTCTCAGAGCTGTGACTCGATTCATCTTTGATTGATTGTCAGTGTGGCGAGAGTGCTGTGGCGGACTGGCACAACGTTGTTATGCGCCGAACTAGCGAAGTACCGGACCTCGACGCTCTGAGGAGGGCAGTTGATGTAGTGGGGCCCGTCAATCTCGATCTGGGAGAGCCCGCGAACTGCACTACCGGTATCCGTCGCAAGCTTGAAGGGTGTGACCAGGAGGATCGCGGGTAACGCATCGATGATAAGTGTGCTCTGCTACAAGTGAGGACCTCTCTGGTTGGGGAGTAGCGTACCGTCCAGCGGTGAGCCACTCTCTCCGCGGGTGCGTCGTTCAGAGCGTTCGGATCTCATCTCGAACCATTTCCGCGACTGTTTAACTCTGAGCCCGGTGGAGCACCGGCCGAGCTAGGGGGCTATGTCGAGAGACCCCTGAACTGGGATGGTTCATAGTACATAATTTGATCCAGATCTCGTTCAGTAGCTTCCTGAGACCCGGGCCAGTAGTCGGTCGAGCTTTCGGTCTTCCGTGTCCACTCGTCTGCCTCGATCTTCGAGGTGGCGAGCGATGTGCTTTCGGGAGTCTGAGTAGGGTCCTGGGTACTGTGTTGGTACGAGTCCTCTCCGGTAATCGTCTCTGGAACACTTCGTGGTGTATCGCTCCTATGTTGGACTCCAGGGCCTCGGCGATCTGGACTTTTGAGCCTCAGAAAACCGAGAGACGAGCGTGCAGAGGACCGTATCGGATTCTCGATAGGTCTGAGCTCTGCCCACTTGATGCAGAACCAGTGAGTTGAGCGGCAATAGTTCTCCACTGTCGCGGCGATCCCTTTTGCAAGTCGTGCAGGTCCTTGCGGTCGATCTGTGAGCCCACGAGAGCTTCACTTACCGGTTCTCTTATGTGGCGAACCGAGGTCGACGATCTTGCGAGTCAGATTTTTGTTGTGATCGCTCAGTTTTGGTCGATACTAACGAGCAGCGTTCTACGCGAGCGTTGCGCAGCTGAGAGGATAGTTAACTATGGAGCGAGACGACCTCAAGCTTTCGTTCGCTCTGGCGTCAGAACGTGTACTCAACCTAGTTCGGTCTGAGATTCCGCTCTCAAGCTGGATGATTACACGAGTGATGGGTGACGAGTGGATCATGGTGGCCGTGAACGACCCGGTCTATGGAATCGAGCAAGGAATGTCGATTCGCTGGACGGACTCGTTCTGCTTTCAGATGGTACAGGGACGGGGGCCTCATGTTGCGGCTCAAGCACAGGCTGTTGAGGTCTACCGTCGAGCAGCGGTGAATCTTGTTCTTCATATTGAATCGTACGTTGGCCTTCCGATCCACCTCAGCGACCGGACACTATTTGGAACACTCTGTGCGATTGATCCTCTGGAGCGGGAGCTCGATCTGAAGAGAACGTTGAAAGTGATGAGAGCTGCGGTTCGGAGTGTCGAGAGAAGTCTGAATAGCGACTTGCGGGCCTTGAACGATGCCCTAGAACGCTCTCGAAGCACTTCGGTACCTAACTCAGACGCAGCGTGCGGGTGTATGAGCGAGGATAACTTTCGGTCCGCAGTCGAGATCGAAGAGCGCCTGTGTGCGGAGTTTGGCGATCGTTGCGTAGTTGGTGTGGTTGTGCTCGATGGCGATATCGCAGATAAGCATTACCTGATCGGAGAAGGGGTCGATGAACAACGGAGTAAGGGCGTAATGGCGCTTCGGAGAGCTATCAACCCAGTTGACCTGCTCGGTGACTTCGGGAGTGGAGTGATCGCCATCTTGTTCCTCGGGAAGGGTCGTGAGGACGTTCTTGGCCTGAGACGGCATCTCGAGACCATCTTGAGAGGGTCTGGAGTACGAGCTAAGGTCAGTCTCGTCGAACGCCGCCGTGACGAGACGACGAGTCAGTCTCTGGAACGTGCTCTCGTGCCTGTGCAGCCATGATTACCAACCATGGCGAGTCGATTGGTGTCTCTGCTCGAGATGACGTAGGGAGAGCTCTGACCGAACGGGAGTGCTCTACGGACACCGAGACGATCCTGAAGAAAAGCTCGAGACCGATCGATAGATTTCGCTCGTCGGACTCGTGGAGGGTAGGGTAAAGTACACCCAAGTTTTTGAGAGGAGCAATGTGGCCTTGAGTCTTTTAGACCTGTCATTGCTGGTTTTGACATCATCCCCACGCCTCTGCTTCCCTCATTGTCTGGTGTGACATCTCGGCTTGCTGCGAAGCTTTGGCCACTTCTGCTCGCAGTAGCCATCTTGAGCAGCGCTTTTGCTACAGCAATCTCGGTAGTGGACCTTGGTG
>JBMFXG010000071.1:0-12282 GCA_049964535.1 Acidimicrobiales bacterium
CGTTGCTAACGTCCTCGATGGTCTGTAGTGCTCCTTTTTGAGACTCGTAGCCTTGGTTGCGGGTGTGGGTATGAGGGCGCTGTAGTCACTCGCTGTCAAGGGCGGAGCGGAGGGCGTTTGCTTCTCTATGCGCTCTGGAGCTCCACACGCCAAAGTTCGTTGTGGTTGGAGGTGGTGACCGGTAGGGAAACGGCTGTGCGTGACGAAGTTGGCGATGAGGTTGTGCTTATCTTTGGGACGGATGGGCGTCGTAGGAGGAGCGGTTTTTTGCATCACTGATTCGATACAGAGCGGCAGCGGAGCCGATGAGAACGATAAGAGATGCAGCGACCGGGAAGGCGAGTGGGGTTGTGATCAGGTCGATGAAGCCGAAGAGGAGAAAACCGAGTCCGACGCCGATCGCAACCATAATGAGTCGTTGTGTGCTTCGGAAGATAAGAGCTTGAAAAAGTTGCGAAAACTCTCGATCTGGCGACATCGATTACTCCTTTGCGAGCTTCGTAAGCGGTCGAGAGTGGCTGCTCATCGACCAGAAATCCTCCTTCGAGTATCGGAGGCACTACAAGAGAACGTTAGAGAATTGTCGCCTGAAGGTTCAGAGTACGCAGTGCAAGGGCGATTGTGTACCTGCTCACAGACGCGCGTACGTGCAGTGGCACCGACAACGATTGCTACCTACCTCACAGATAGGTGCTCCAATGTCGATACGCGTTTCATACCTTCCGGCAGTTTCGTTGGAGATAGGGAGGAAGTGTCGGGCTAGTGTTCGGTATTAGGAGGGTGACCTATGCAACTCGTGCTCTTGGCAGTAGGGGAACTTCGAATAGAGTGATTCGTCATGGTGGCCAATTGGTCCTTGGAGGCATGAGAGTTGGGTGGTAGGAGACGTGAATATT
Source organism: Acidimicrobiales bacterium (assembly GCA_049964535.1). Lineage (GTDB taxonomy): Bacteria > Actinomycetota > Acidimicrobiia > Acidimicrobiales > Acidimicrobiaceae > JAJYZP01. The sequence continues at coordinate 897 of JBMFXG010000071.1, forward strand.
AAGTTTTTCACCCAAGTCTTTGTCACGCTCTTGGTGATCATGGACCCGTTGGGAAACGTTCCAATTTTCCTCTCGCTGAGCGCAAAGTATTCAAAAAAAGCACGGTCCCGCTTAGCGCTTGAGTCTGTGATCGTTGCCGGAGCGGTAATAGCTGCCTTCGCAATCTTTGGTAAGGAGATTCTCTCGTACCTAGGTATTACGATACCTGCGCTACAGGGATCAGGAGGACTGCTCTTACTTCTTGTAGCACTACAGCTTTTGACTGGCCAAGAGGAGGCCCAAACCCAAGTCGGCGAGGTCTCAATAGCGCTCGTCCCGCTCGGCACTCCGTTGATTGCTGGTCCTGGCGCAATAGCTGCGACTATCGTCTTTGCGAAAGAGGCACACGGTTCTGGCGATGTTCTTGCAATTGCACTCGCACTTGGGGCGGTCTTGATTCTGCTTTGGGCCTCGTTACGCTTCTCACTTGGCGTTCTCAAGCTGCTTCGTGAGGGCGGAATTCTCCTCTTGACACGTGTCTTTGGTCTTTTGCTCGCCGCTATTGCGGTACAGCTGGTGGCGGAATCTATTCATGGCTTTATGAGTTGACGTCGCTTTCAGGCCGGTAGGACCATTCGATCAAGCGTCCGATCGAAGTGAAGAGTGCTCCTCGATCTCCTTGTCGGAGGACGCGTGCTACGAATCCTTCTCTTGGCCTGCGTATCGGCGATCTATTCTCAGACCTAGTTGGGGAGTTCCTCACTATCGGTACCGGAGGTTGCCCTCTCGGACTGTTTAGCCTCTTAGCCGTATTCGGTGTGCAGACGGACAGACGAACACACGGACAGACGAACAGCTGTCTTTCCTAATGATGAGGTTGCCGATCCATTGCCAGACTAGTTAGTTGCCTCATAGCTCAGCTGCGAGGAAACCCTTGGTTCTAACTTTGGTATGCTCGACGGAGGATCTCTGCAACCTCTGGACGCGAGAACTCCTTCGGTAGCTCCTGGCCTTGGCGAAGAAGTTCGCGAACTTTGGTTCCCGAGAGCGTGAGATGCTCGCTCCCGCCATGGGGGCAGGTTCGCAGGGAGACTACCTGTTCACAGCGCGTGCAATAGAAGCTGTGCTCGAATCTTAAGATCTCGATGCCAAGCTCGGCAGGGTCGATTCCATCGAAGATGCGCTGAGCAGCATAGGTATCGTAAAACGAGCCGACACCGGCGTGGTCTCGACCCACGATGAAGTGTGTGCAGCCGTAGTTCTTTCGAGAGAGTGCGTGCAGAACCGCTTCGCGAGGGCCTCCGTAGCGCATGGCGGCGGGATAGACCCCAAGGATCACTCGATCTGTCGGGTAGTAGTTTTCGAGTAAAACCTCGTAGGCCGCCATGCGCACTTCTGCTGGTACGTCGTCATCTTTCGTGGCGCCAACGAGGGGGTGTAAGAGGAGCCCGTCAACGCTCTCGAGTGCGACCTTGTGTAAGTACTCATGTGCTCGATGGACTGGGTTACGAGTCTGGAAGGCGACGATCGTTCTCCAGCCCCGCTCTTGGAACGCTCTTCGTGTTTGCTCTGGGCTGAGGTAGTAGGCGTGGTGAACGATAGGCTCGCGAGCGTGGAGTTCGACGTGTCCACCGTAGAGGTAGGAGCCTTGCTCATAGATGGCTCTGACTCCTGGGTGGTCGAGAGAGGTGGTGCCGTAGACGTGTTCTGCCTCTACCTCTGGATCGGCCCGATAACGCTCGGTAATGAACAGCGTTGCAACGTGGAGGCCCCCGACTGAGAGGTGGACCTCTTCAACGTGGAGAGCGAGCGGCTCTGGTAAGGCAAAGACGATTGGCATGGGCCAGAGTGTGCCGCTGTTCAGGCGCATCTCGACGATCGTGCTTCGGTAGTCAGCAGAGACCATGTAACCGTTGAGTGGGGAATACGCGCCGGTGACGAGCATCTCGAGATCGGCGATCTGTCGTTTGGAGAGCTCGACAGATTGTGCGTGCGGTGAGCGTGGTCGATGCGACGTTCTCGGAGCACTCTGGAGCGTTCCTCCATGGGGACGCATAGTTGTTAGGGTCATGATACTCCTTGAGTCGTCACTGGTGTGGACTGTCGGTGTGGTTGAGGAAGCGGCGTAGTAGTACCCAAACTCCCCTGGGTCCAGATGCCACACTCGCTGCGGCCTTGCCCGTCGAAGCGGCCCGCTCGTATGTCTTCGCCGGGGCGAAGCGCGCGCGTGCAGGGCCAGCATCCTAACGACAGGTAACCCTCATCGTAGAGGGGGTGAGTCTCGAGTTCGTGGTGTTCGGCGTAGTCCTCGAGCGCTGTCCGGTTCCATGCGTAGAGTGGATTGATTCTCACTGGATCACCGTGCTCGATCGGTCCAAGATCCGAACGCGTGCTTGCAGAGAACTGGGTTCTAGCGTTGAGAAGAGCCTGTGGACGGTATCGAGCGAGGTGCTCGCTGAGAGGATGTACCTTGTTCGTTTCGCAACAGAGCGTAGGATCCGTTGCGTAGAGTGCCTCTCGCTCCACGTCTTCTTGCAGGGCATTCAGCGTGATGAAGTTGACGTTGCGGTAGCGATTGGCGAGCCGTTGCCAGAGGTCAAGGGTCTGTTGGAAATGGAATCCAGTGTCGACAAAGAGCACGTCACCGCGAAATCCCTCGGTGGCTGCTAGGTCAAGAAGCACAATACCGGAGAGATTCAGTCCGGTGGTCATGGCGAGTCGAGAGTACTGCTTCACTGCGCTGCGAATGAGTCTTCGAGACTCAGATTCATGAGGCGAGGCCATGGAGATACCCCTCTTTACGTAGGAGGTCGAGTAGCGAACCAATGCATTGTTGCGGTGTCGTGTTTGCGCTGTCGAGTCGAAGCGCAGGGGCCTCAGGAGTCTCGTAGGGATCGTCGACCCCAGTCATAGCGGTGATCAGTCCCGCTCGTGCTCGGGCGTAAAGACCTTTGGTATCACGTGCCTCGACCACATCGAGGGGGGCGTCGACGTGGATCTCAAACGGTCGCTCGAGGCGTTCGAGGGCCTGATCTCTCGTCTCGCGATACGGAGAGATCGCCGACACGATAACGAGAATGCCGTTGCGGGAGAGTAGTTGGGCGAGAAATCCGAGTCGGTGAACCTGGAGATCTCGATCCGCACGCGAGAATCCAAGATCGCCGGAGAGCTCCGAGCGGATCTCGTCTCCGTCGAGAAGCTCGACACAGATCTCACGACTCGAAAGCTCCTGGACTAAGCCTCTGGCGATGGTCGACTTTCCTGCTCCCGATAGCCCGGTCAGCCAGAGTACCGGGGCGCTTTCAGAGCGTCGTCTCGGAGCTTCCTCTCGATAGTTGATCATTTTGGTCATGTTTGTATGATATCAGAATTGTGATTGATTTCATTCATATTCTAATATTTGAACTCGTGTTGGGCCGTGAGTGATGAGTCGTTTCGAGACTTAGTTCTACTGAGTTCGTTTGTGTTGAACGCAGAGTTGCTTCGATGGCAGACCAATCGGCGAGCATGGTCGAGGCCCCGGTGGCGTGAAGCTTGTCACGATGCGCTACGAACTTCTCGAAGAGATTGAGATCCGTAGCGGTTATCGCCTTAGCGAGCTGGTCTACCAGCACCCCGGCGAAGCGCGGTGACTGTCCATGTGTCGAGACTGCAATCGAGATCGAGGGGTGGGGCCGACGAGTTGCTACGTGAAAGAAGTTACAAGTCTGCTTCTCGTCCAACGTATTGAGGAGATTGGGACGCCCTCGTAGGACCCGAGCGAGAAAGGCGTTGGTACGCGCATCTCGATCCGTTGCGAGGACGAGTCTTGCTCGACGCAGAGCTCGGCGTGGAGGTCTCAGTCCCGGTCTCAGGGTGATGCTCGGGTGGATGGAGCCCTTCTGGGGTGGGTGAGCTCCGAAGTAGTAGGTGACGAGCGAGCCCTCTTCTGCGAGTCGAGTAGCTCTTATAAGCGCCTCTGGTGATTCGCCGATGACGATAGAGCGAGCGCCTTCGAGATCTAGTGCGATGATCATCTCTTCACACCTGGTCTTGGGTTGTTCTGTGGACTGTGCGTCGAGTGACGGGTTGCAGTGACGCAAAGGTCTCGTCGTTGAGAGAGGCGATGAAGTCACCGAAGCGCTGGCCGCTGAGTCGATGGCGCTCAAAGTATTGGAAGAGGGGCTGGAGCGTCTCCACGAGCCGGTCATTTCTGATATCTTCTCCGAAAAGCTTGTTGAGCCGCCTCCCTTGACGGTCTGCGCCAACGAAGATGTCGTAGCTCTTCTTGGATCGACCAACGATCCCTACTTCGCCAAGGTATGGTCGTGCACAACCGTTGGGACACCCAGTCATGCGAAGGTCGAGATCGAGGTCGTCGAGTCCGAACTCGCTGAGCGACGCTTCTAACTCCGTGAGGAGCGACGGTAGGAATCGTTCGGACTCTGCGAGCGCTTGTCCACAGGTGGGCAGGGCTACGCAGGCGAACGCATTGCGGCGCACGGCACTGAGCTGGAGCGGTGCCGACAGTCCCGACTCTTCGAGAAGCTGCTCGAGCTCGGTGACTCGTTCGGGATTGAGCTCCAAGAAGAGCAGGTCCCCTCGCGCAGTGATGGCAATCTTGGCTTGGAGGCCGCCAATCACCGAAGCGAGAGCGGTGCGGTAGGGGGTGGTGTCGGTGTCGGCAATCCTCCCGCTCGGAAGTTTGAGGCCGTACTCCACGAGATCGCGGGCGACACTGGCAGTACCGAGATGGTCTGTAGTCTTTACGAAGGTATCGAGGTATGCCGGGCGAATCTCGATAGGGTGACGCCGGAGCAGTTCGGAACGAAAGCGATCGAGGCCCCAATCGTTAATCAGATACTTCAATCGAGCGTGTGAGCGGTCCCTACGATTTCCATGGTCGCGCTGGATCTCAATGACACCATCTATGGCTTCGAAAAGGTCAGAGCGGTCGATCTCTCCGAGGAGGAGACCAAGCTGAGCGAAGGTTGACTCATCGGTGCCGCTGCGTCCGAGACCTCCGCCGACATAGAGTCGCACTCGGTCAGCTTGGTCGATATCGAGCACCACGCCGAGGTCACAGGAGAGCACGTCGATGCAGTTGTCGACCGAGGTGGTAACGCCAATCTTGAACTTTCTTGGAAGCATCGTTGCTCCGTAGATGGATTCGTCGATCGATGGGGCCGCAAGGATCTCTTGTGGCACGCGTTCTCCATCGACCCAGAGCTCGTAGTACGCGTCGGACGGAGCCTTGTAGCGTAACGATATTGCGTCGGTGAGCTCGGCGAGGCCGAGTGAACGGTAGCGGTCGCTCGGGCAGGAGGTTACGTTTCGGACGACGTCTCCACAACCTCCCCAACTGGTGAGAAGGGTATCGTTGATCTCTCGCACGAGAGGAGCAAGCTCTGACTTTGTCACGAAGTGGAACTGGATGCCTTGTCGAGTCGTGCATCGTAGTGAGTTGTGCCCGAGTCGTGTTGCGAGATCGTTGAGGGACAGGTACTGATCTGCGCTTAGCCGACCTCCCGGTATCGCGACGCGTATCATGCAGATATGTTCGACACCCAAGCCTGAACGAACCCGTGCGGATCTCGTATCTCGGTTGTCTTGGGTGTAGACGCCGTGAAACTTCAGTAGCTGGGTTGACTCTCTGGAGAAGCCTGGCTCTGCATTGATGAGTTCGTGGGCGATGCCTCCTCTGAGGTGATTGCTCAAAGCTTTGATGCGCTCTACCTCAGAGTGCTCGTCTCGATTCTTCGGATCTTTGTTCACGTTCACCTCGATGCTCGTTCAATTCCTGACTATTCCGATCAACTTTAGTGTATTTCCCTAACGGCCGGCCACAGTACCCTGCGGTGTCGAGCTCGTTATGGTTCATGCGAAGGAAGATCACGTCTCTCGCCGGCGGAGGTCACTGGCTGTCTCTCGGTCGATACTGCGTGCATTGAGGGTTCGATCGGAATCGTCAGAGCACTGTTTGCTTCTTTGGTGAGCACGCTGGCAGGCGATGAAACGGGAAGGTTGCACAAGCTTGAGGAGGTTCGATAGATTAGTAACCATGCAGACACGTACCCCTATGGCGCCTGGTGAGTTCTTTGATCGGCTCCGCAGGGTGCGTCGTGGTCTCTCCATCTCCTCAGTCTTCTACGTTGCTGGATTGAGCGCGATGGTTGCCACGGTGCTGAGCGCGCCGTTGGTGATCACCGTCGTTGTGGCGCTCGTGGTAACTGGGTTGTGTACCGCTGTGGCCTATCGTTACGGTCTTCGTTCTGAGGCGGTCTATCGAGAGAGCTTGATAAGTGATCCACGAACGAGTTGTGCCTCGGAAGGCCCGACGAGCTCTTGTGGTAACGAGAGCTGCAGAGGTGCGGGTGGAACGTGCCTCGATCGCTTCGAACAAGAGCTTGGTCTCCGTATCATGGTTCGAGAACAAACCCAGCTTGCAGCCATGGTTCGAGGCAAGGTAGGACTGCAGGTAGGAGTGACTGCGATATGGCCGCTACTGACGCTCCTTGGCTTGGTGCTTGGACGATTGTCTATCCCAGGTTCACTCCTGACGCTCCTCCTGGAGCTCTCCGGTCTTCTCGGGCTTCTCTATGTACGCTGGTCTGTAGAACAACTTGCTAGTGTTCCCCCCGACGGAGGTCTTTGGAGCAACCTGGGCTAGCAGCGCTAGAATGCTCTCAATTACCACAGAGCAACTCTCGCACCTACCGATCGCTCCTCTTTTTGTCATGGATCACCTCGATGTGAGAATCGTCGTGTGACATTGGAGAAGTCTGCAGTGGGGCGTTACACTGGTCGCTGACGTACCGTAATCCTCGGAGGTAAAGAGCTATGACGCTTCAGCTTGGTGATACGGTCCCTGATTTCGATGCACCGACGACTTTGGGACCGATTAACTTCTACAATTTTCTCGGTGATAGCTGGGGAATTTTATTTTCCCATCCCAAAGACTTCACCCCTGTGTGCACTACGGAGCTTGCTGAGGTCGCTCGACTGAAACCAGAGTTTGATAAGCGAAATACCAAGGTCATTGGCCTTTCGGTTGACTCTGTGGAATCTCATCTCGATTGGGAGGGCGATATCGAAGAGACGCTCGGTCAGGCCGTCAACTTCCCAATGATCGGGGATTCCGATCGTTCGGTGGCGATGAGCTATGGGATGATACATCCGAACGCGTCGGATACGTTGACCGTGCGCTCCGTCTTCGTCATCGATCCAAAGAAAAAGCTTCGTCTCTCTCTCACCTATCCAGCCTCGACCGGTCGTAACTTTCGAGAGATTCTGCGGGTTCTCGACTCGTTGCAGCTGACCGATGACTACACGGTCGCAACGCCGGTGAACTGGCAGGACGGAGATGACGTCATCATTGCGACGGCCGTCTCGGACGAGGAGGCCAAAGAGCGCTTCCCCAAGGGTTTCAAGACGCTCAAGCCCTACCTACGGTTGACCCCGCAACCTAACAAGTAGTACTTTCAGGCTTCGGTGACAAGGGCGGTACACTCCGCCCTTCGAAGCACCCTTTGACCAGACACTGGGAGCAACGAAGCAGTGTTGCTGGGACCGTGGTTCAGTGATTGACCATGGCCCCCTCGTCGGAAACGTATCAGGTGCCAGCTCATCGAGCTCCTGCTCCGCAGCGCTGAAGTGGAGAAGGTAAGGTGTTGTGTCGAGGCGACCTTGACTGACGATCGGTCGTTGGTTCACCACTGCGTCCAACGTGGACCTCATAGGGTTCGTGGGCCAACGAGCGTGAGATCTCGTCGGCGAGAACAAGACTTCACTGCCGAAACCGTGAGGCGTGGTGGGTATCGGTGATGGTGGTCTTGCACCGTGATCTCGAGATAGCGGTACTTAGCCCTGGCTTGGAGGGAAGCTCCGTCGTAAGGGCCGTGGCTTAGGGGTGCTGCTGACGTTTACTGGGTCGGATTTCGAATCTCTTGTTCGATGATGGTCTCTTTGAGCTTGCGCTTCAGTACCTTGCCCGCTGCGTTGCGCGGCAGAGGCTCATCGAGGAAGTAGATGTAGCGTGGAACTTTGAAGCCGGCGATTCTCTCTGCGACGTGGCTACGGAGTTCATCTTCGGAGACCGTGGCGTTTGGACGTCGTTGCACCACCGCGGCAACCTCTTCCCCAAGGACCATATCTGGGATTCCGATGACAGCTGCGTCCGCAATACTTGGATGTTCAAAGATTGCGGACTCCACCTCAATGGAGTAGACGTTCTCGCCTCCGCGGATCAGCATATCTTTTGCTCGGTCGACAATGAAGACGTAGTTCTCATCATCGAGGTATGCGATATCTCCAGTGTGAAACCATCCTTCGGTAAAAGAGGCCGATGTCGCTTCGGGTTTGTTCCAGTAGCCCTGAATGACGGTTGGCCCTTTGATCCAGAGCTCTCCGGTTTGAAGTGTCGGAACCTCTTCACCGTTCTGGTCCACCACCTTGAGGTCGATGCCGGGAGAGGCGGCCCAACCGAGTCAGGCTTTGCTGCGTAGTTGTCACCGACGTTCAGGGTCGCGATAGCCGACGTTTCGGTCAGCCCGTAGCCGTTGGTCGGGAGCGATGTAGGAAAGCTCTGTCGAATACGCCGGACGAGCTCTGGTGCCGATGGTGCACCTCCATAACCGACCGTTTGGACCGACGAGACGTCGGTCTTCTCAAACGACGGTGAGTTCAAGACCTGCCAAACCATGGTCGGCACCCCGCCGAAGGAGGTGATGCCTTCTCGTTCGATGAGCTGCAGTGCCCTCTCGGGATCCCAGCGGTACATGAGAACGATCTTTCCGCCGACGACGGTATTAGGAATCAAGGTGGCAAAACATCCTGTGGCATGGAAGAGTGGCACGCTGAGTAGTGGAGCTGGTTGTCGAGACGGTTCGCGACTCGGTTCAGTGGTGGGTGTGCGCATCAGCGAGGAGCGACTTGAGGAGAAAAATGCGTTCATGAGGCAGCTCACGATGTTGCGGTGGCTTAGGAGAGCGCCCTTTGGCTGTCCGGTTGTGCCCGAGGTGTAAAAGATGGCGGCAGGGTCATCGGGCTCGAGCTCTACTGGCTCGAGCTCTCTCTCACCCCCGAGGTCAAGGACGTCGTTGAAGGTCATGTCGGAGAGGCTCGGTTGCGTGCGAGAAGGCACCTCGCGTGTGGGTCGAACTCGGATGAGCGTCAGTGGGTAGTCTTCGCTGCTGAGCGTAGGCAGGTAGGGATCGAGGCGCTCAGCTCGCTCTTCGTCGACAAAAATTACTCGAGCCCCGGAGTCTTCAATGCCGTAGTGCAGCTCGGCTCCGGTCCACCAGGCGTTGAGTGGGACGGCAACGGCCCCAATCGTGAGAGCGGCCCAGAAGATGACGATCCACTCTGGATAGTTCCTCAGTGCGAAGGCAACTCGATCACCTTTCTGTACTCCCATGTGTGACAGTGCGAGAGCGAGAGCCTGGACATGTTCGTGGATCTCGGAGTACGTGTAAGACTCGTCTTCGTAGACGAGATAGGTGCGCTCCGCGAAGACTCGTGAACCGCCAAAGACCTCTCGAAGGTGCTTCGGGGCGTTCTTCCATACCCGTGTGGGTCTGCCAAAGACGATCTCTTCTATCATCTCAAAGCGCGCTTGGGGTGCGGTGAGCTGATCGGTGGCCTGTTGGAAAGAGAGACTCATGCCATCAATGTACTGTACGTACATCTCGATGTGGGTTCGCGAACGACCTTGAGTTGACTGCTAGGTCCGAGGTCGTACGGGTGGATTGTGCCGTGTTGGCGGGTCGAAATCCAAGTGCCATACGGTCTTACCGTATGGCTACATCGTTGCGGAGGAGCGTGCGCTGCCTCGCCCGGCGCTCGTTTCGCTGGAACTGATCTGAGAGGAGGTAGGGGTCGGGGCGCTGAGACCGTACCCTCGATGGAGATGGAGAGTTTCTGAATCGTTACGATTGGGATCGGTGAGTCCCGGCGGAGTCGCGGCATCAACGTTTGAGGGCGAAGGCCATCACGTTCTAGTAACCCATGGATGGCTGGTTGGACCTTTGGTGTCGATGAGCGTAGATTGGAAGCCGGGAAAGGTGGGTTGGATCGTGGAAATGAAGCTCAGTATGCAACTCAACTACGTTGGAGACAAGCGTCGAGCGATCGACGAGTTGGTGGAGTATGAGAGGCACGGACTCGATCTCGTCTGGGTGGCGGAGGCGTACTCCAACGATGCTCCATCGGTCATGGGATATCTCGCTGCGCGAACAACTCGCGTTGAGATTGGCTCGGGCATTCTTCCCATCTACACCCGGACCCCGTCACTGCTCGCAATGACCGCAGCTGGACTCGATGAACTCTCGGGTGGGCGAGCGATCTTAGGCCTTGGTGCCTCAGGACCTCAGGTAATCGAAGGCTGGCACGGCGTGCCCTACGATGCCCCGCTTGGTCGCACAAGAGAGATCGTAGAGATCTGTCGCTCGATCTGGCGTCGAGAGCGACTCGTGCATACCGGACGCTATACCATTCCGCTTCCACCAGACCAAGGCACCGGCCTCGGCAAGCCATTGAAGTTGATCAATCACCCCGTTCGAGATGAGATTCCTATCTACCTTGCCGCTATCGGTCCGAAAAACGTCGAGCTCACCGCTGAGATCGCAGATGGCTGGCTACCAATCTTTTTCATGCCCGAGCGCGCCCACGATGTCTGGGGATCGTCGCTTGCCGCCGGTCAGGCTCGTCGAGACCTTGCGCGCGGTCCTCTTGGGATCGTTGCTGGAGGACTCTGTGCCATTGGAGATGATGTTGACAATTTGGTCGATCTTGCACGCCCCTCTGCTGCGCTCTACATCGGAGGTATGGGGGCTAGGGGCAAGAACTTCTACCACGACCTTCTCTGTCGCTATGGCTTTGCGCGTGAGGCCGATGAGATCCAAGACCTGTACTTAAGCGGCCACAAGGACGAGGCCGCAGCGAAGGTGCCGCTGGAGTTCTTGAGATCGACCAACCTGGTTGGCTCGAAGTCCTGGGTCACCGAGCGCCTCAGTGCATTCCAAGAGGCCGGAGTGACTGCACTCTCAGTGATGCCGGTTGGACCGGACCCCCTTGGTAGCTTCGATATGCTTCGAGAACTTACGAGCTAAGTGGTACGAGCGAGAACGTCGTGAGTGCGGTCGAGGCAATCTGCGTTCTCGGTGCCTGGTTCGTAGGGTGGTGGTTAGCGCTTCGTATGTTTGGTCCGATGCGAGGCTCTGATCTACCTCGATCCCGAGGTGGTGAACCTAGTACGACTGCGTTGCCTGCGAGGTCGGTCTCGAGCTGGAGCGTAGTGATCCCAGCGCGCAACGAGGAGGCAACGATCGGCGCTCTCCTCGACTCCTTGAAGGTGCTCCGCTCCAGCGTTGCCGACATGCAGGTCCTCGTCGTCGACGATCACTCGAGTGACGCAACGGCGTCGATTGTG
>JBMFXG010000072.1:0-12221 GCA_049964535.1 Acidimicrobiales bacterium
CGTTCCTCAAGGTGATAGGGAGGTTCGCATCACTGCGACGCGCTTGCTAGTCTGACGTTAGGTTTGTGGAAGCTGTACTCTCAGACTGGATCGTCAGCGAGGGGACTCGAGGAGCCGTTGCTCATCGACAAGGCGAACGACACTGAGCTTGGTGGTACAGCTCGAAGTGCAGTTCTGGCTCTTTGTGGTCGTGGTGCTTGAAGAGCGACGCTGAACGGTGTGGAACGCAAAGGGGAGAGGTAGTCACGGTTTAAGCGCCCGAATGGTAAGGAAGTGTTTCAATGTCGAGCGAAAGGGTATAACGAACCCGTGGCAGCGTTCAACGAAACTCCGAGTGGTCGACGAGAAGTGATCTCATGCCATAGCGAATGGATCTTTGACCTTGGTCGGAAACGTTTTGTGCGTCTTCCCCGAGGTGGGATTGAGCGAGAGCGACAGCACTTTAGCGGTGAGAACTGGAACTCCTATGTAGATCTCGTGTTTGTGCCTGATTCTCCCCAGTTCGTGGTGGTGCTGAATGAGGCCCGGACACATATGTTGCGGGCATGGTGCCATGAGGACCCCTGTCCTCGTTGCGGCGCAAACGTGGAAGGTAATCTCACTACCGAGATCTCCGCTGTTTCTGCGAGAGATCGGGTCTAGTTCGATCTGGTCATCTGTGAGATCCGTCGTCGATGATCTCATGTGGAACCTAGCTAGTAGGGGTGAGTGTGACTCGGCTTGTGGGTTTTGGGTTCTTGTTCTCGAGTTGGGCATCAATTGACCTCGAGCAGGCCGAGAGGCAGTGGAGGTTGATCGCGTAGCTACACATGGTCGTGGGTCGTATTCGTGCCTAGGGTCATTCGTGTTGGTGTCGTTACTTTGTTGTGCGGGGCGAACTCGATCCATGGTCCGATCGCTAGGGTGAGATCGAGGGGCTGTTGGGTACGCTGGCGAGGAGGAGACCATGAAGCTTGTTACGATTAGGACCGAGAACGGTACGCGTGCCGCTATCGATTTCGAATCCCACTATCGACTTACCCCATATGGTGACGTTGCGGAGCTTCTCAGAGCGGTAGAGGGAGATGTCCAAGCGATCGCAGACATCATGGTGGATGAACGGGTCGCCAAAGACGACGTTGCCTACGCTCCGACGGTCGTAACGCCGACGAAAGTGATCTGCCTCGGTTTGAATTACGCAGATCACGTGGCGGAGATGGGGCGCAAGGACGCTGGTTTTCCGACGCTTTTCGGTAAGTTTCCAGACACCTTGTGCGGACCGTACGACGATATTGCTCACCCGTTGGAGACGAGTGCTATGGACTGGGAAGCTGAGCTTGGGGTTGTGATCGGCCGAAGTGCGTATCGGGTAGAACCGGAGTCCGCTGAGGAACATATTGCCGGCTTTGTGGTCACGAACGATATCTCCATGCGGGACTTTCAGAACCGAACCACGCAGTTTCTTCAAGGCAAGATGTTCGAGAGAACGACGCCGGTCGGTCCACACCTCGTAACTCCCGACGAGGTCGACGGTGCGAGAGATCTATGGATTCGATGTCGCGTTGATGGCGAAGTGATGCAGGAGTCTCGGACCTCTCTCCTTATCTCTTCGATCGCCGCGGCGATCTCGTACATTTCGATGATCATCACTCTTCGTCCGGGAGACTTAATTCTCACTGGGACTCCTTCGGGAGTCGGTGCAGGGAGAAACCCTAAGGTCTTTTTGCGTCCCGGAAACGTCGTGGAGACCGAGATCGAGGGAGTGGGTTCGCTGCGTAACCGAATCTGCTAGGCGTAGGTTAAGGTCGACGCTTTTGCTGTGACAGATTTGAGAGAGGAGAGCGGCACGAAGAGATCCTCACCGTCGACCTCTAGCCAAACCTCTTGCGTGCGACCGCCAACTGCAGAGATAAGGGTAGCCTCGGAGATGTGACCGTGCTCGAAGTCGACCTCGACCTCGAGTCCTTCTAAGTTTCGAAGTTCTGCAACTGTCATGGACCTTCCTCCTCTGGCTGAGAATCTGATTATCTTTCGACATGGTGATAGCAGGACTTGATGGGTAGATTGGGCTAATGGCATCATCGATTGCTGATATGGTCCAAGCGCTGAGCTCTGATCCAACGATACGTGATAATCCATATCCGCTCTATTCGGCGCTACGAGGCCATACAGATGTTGTCGTACTCTCGGAAGAGTTTTCGGTCGCGACGAGCTTTCGAGCGGTGACCGATGTTCTTCGAGGTAGCGATATGGGAAAGAGCATCTCAGACGAGCGTTTCCAGTCGCAGTTCTCCTCGTCATTCGACCGGAGGTATCCGCCGTCGATGCTGTTTCAGGATCCTCCAACTCACACCAGACTGCGACGAAGTGTCGCCCGCCGGTTTACTCCACATGCTATTCGCGACTTTGAGGCCTTGATCGATCGGAGAGCGGCGGAGTTGCTTGGTGAGCTGCATGCGCAAGGAGGAGATCTGATCGCTAGCCTTGCACTTCCGCTTCCGGTATGGGCGGTCGGAGAGCTCTTAGGGGTTCCTGTTGGGGATCGAGAGGTGCTGAGACCTCTCGTATCAGCAGTCGCAAAGTCTCTAGACTTTACTTTTGAGGTGTCCGAGGATGAAGCGGCTCGGGTGGCCGCAGCGGCAAGTGAGCTACTTCGCTACTTCGAAGAGTTCGTCGCGACCGATCCCCGACAGCTTCCAGAGGGTATTCTTCGGGACCTCGTCGAAGATGATGAGCAGGTAGATCTCACTACCGAAGAGATATGCGTCATGGCTCTGTTGCTCTTCGCCGCTGGTTTTGAGACTACGACTAACTTGATTGGCAATGCGACGATGGCCCTCTCTCAGAATCCAGGAGAGTTTCAGAAGCTCACCGATGGTCGTTGTGCGATCTCGAGTGCGATTGACGAATTGATTCGATTCGACTCCCCGGTGCAGATTGACGGTCGTGTTGTGCAACGGGACCTTGAGCTCTATGGACAACAGCTGCGTCGCGGATCCTTCGTTGTAACACTGATTGGGTCGGCGAACCACGATGAAGCTGTCTTTTCCTCTCCAAGCTCGCTGCGACTGGATCGCTCAGAAGGTCCCGCATTGAGTTTCGGTGGCGGAATACATTACTGTCTGGGCGCATACTTGGCGAAGGCGGAGCTGAAGGCGTACCTCTCGAATCTCACGGTATTCGGACTTCCTGAGATAACCGAGTCGAGTCGAAAGCAGACCCTCACCCTTCGAGGTTTTGACTCCCTCGAGCTGAAGTGGGAGAGCTGAACCCCTTTGGTTGACAGACGCAGGCTCGGACTCTGCTTCGTAAGTAGTCGTAGGGTGTGATCCAGATGAGGAGGTTGTTCAAACTGCCTCACTTCAGCTGTGGTACAGTCTGACCAGCATCTCAATGAAGATTGAGAGTTCTCCGATTGGGACTCTTGGTAGCGGTGGTGGAGAGCAGTCCGACCTCGGTGAAACTCGGGACGAATGAGCAATGAGATCGAACCGATGCGAGGGTCGGAGGTGGCTTCGTGAAACTCAGATCACGAAGCCGTAGGTGGACTCCCTGTGTCTCGCCTGGAAGATCGTGCGCCCCTTTCCGCTCTGAGATAACGAGCTTCAAGGTGCTCGGTTATGGGTGAGCTTCGACTCTGAGTGACTTTGCGGGCTCGGAGTACTCGTCGATGCCTGCAACCGGTTGGTCGATGTCGTGCTGGCTATCAGACGGCGTCGTTTCCTTCTCTGTAGGCTGGAAGGAGTATTTGGCCTGATCGAAGCGAATCTGAGGTGGGCGGATCGGGATAGGTGCCTGGTGCCGGATCGATACCGGCACAGAGCTGAGATCGAGAGTGTTCATAGCGGTGTAACAACTTTGTAGCGAAGGAGAAACGTTAGCTTCGTAGCGTCATGAAAACATCGTTCGAAGAGCTCAGCGGTGAGTCCGACAAAAGGCATCGGACGTAGGGGTGACAAGTTGGTCCGGTATAGCTACGCTCGAGAGCAGGAGGGTCCTTTATGAAGTTGGTAACTGCGGTCGTCAAACCTTTCAAGTTGGAAGATATTCGTGAGGCCCTCTCGAAGTTGGATGTCAAGGGGATGACCGTGACCGAGGTGCAAGGCTTTGGACGTCAAAGTGGCCACACCGAGGTCTATCGCGGTGCAGAGTACAAGGTGAGCTTCAACCCAAAGGTGAAGATCGAGGTAGTGGTCGAAGACTCGGTGGTGGATGAGCTTATTGACGTGGTCGTGAAGGTTGCTAATACTGGTAAGATTGGCGATGGAAAGATCTGGGTTACGCCCGTTTCGGAGTTGATTCGCGTGCGTACCGGTGAACGCGGAAGCGACGCACTCTAAGAGAGCGGGAGTGTGGCAGCTGTCATGCACTTACGTCACGCGTTAGCGGTCGTTGGTCGGTGCGAGCGATGGTGAGAGATCCAAGCTCTCTGCGCCGTTCTCTCCTCGAGGACGGATCTCTGCGTGGAACAGACTGGGTTCGGGCGTACTCCGATGGTGTTGACCGTTGGCTCAAAGAGTTGAGCTCACCTCTTCCTCCAATAGCGCTCGTAGCTCTTGGAGGTTACGGGCGACGAGAGCTCTGTCCCTGGAGCGACCTCGATCTGATGTTGGTGCATGATCGTCGGGTTGTGGGTCGTGCACTCGATGAGGTTGCAGAGGCGATTTGGTACCCTATTTGGGATCTCGGCGTAGTTCTTGACCACTCGGTGAAGACGAGACGCGATGCGTTATCAGTTGCAAACGATGATCCGCGTGCGCTGCTCGGTCAGCTCGATGCCCGTCTCGTCGTAGGCGATGCTGCGCTCGCTCAAGGAGTGATCGAGGGAGCTCATGAGCACCTCCGGAAGCATCTTCGGCGGTTGAGCGCCGCCATCGAAGCATCTGTGGTCAAGCGACACGCAGCGTCGGGGGACCTGGCCTACTTGCTAGAACCAGACTTGAAGGACTCCCAGGGAGGTCTGAGAGACCTGAACATCGTTCGTTCGTTTCTCTCGGTGATGGAGGTCCCGAATGCTGCGTCGAGCCAGGAACTCAACGACGCAAACGATTTCCTGTTGACCGTTCGAGTCGAGCTCCATCGTCAGGTCGACCGTGCCACCGACCGGCTTGGTCTTGAGGAGGCAGATTCGATCTCGATGGCTCTCGGATTCGCAACAACGGATGCCTTCATGAGACGGGTCTCCGAATACGGTCGGTTGGTATCGTCATCACTTCGGGAGTGCCTTCGACGCACGAAGGTGCGTGGAGGTACCAGCCCCCGTCGCCACGTTGAGCTGGGTGGAATCACAGATACGGTGCTGGCGGCTGAGGTTGTCGACGCTATGGTGCGAGTTCCAGAGCGGTCCGAAGTGATCGAGATCGATCCCCTGGCGTTGATGCGACTGGCTCGGAGAGCGTCAATTGAGAACCTAGGCTTCGATCGCCTCTCGTTGGAGTATCTTGCAGCTCATCTACAGATGCCACCGAATCCGTGGCCGCAAGCCCTCCTTGCGGAGTTCCTAGGTTTACTCGGTAGCGGAGCCGGGCTTGTCGAAGTTGTTCAGGCACTCGACGGTGTGGGGATTTTTCAGTGGTATATCCCTGACTGGGGTTTTGTTCGATCGAAACCCCAGCGCAACGCATACCATCGCTATAGCGTAGATCGGCATCTACTGGAAACGATTCTCGAGGCGTCGCGCCTGCGCAGGCGTGTTCATCGCCCAGATATCTTGCTGCTCGCGGCTCTCTTCCACGATCTTGGCAAGGGTCTTGCTGGTGACCACAGCGAAAATGGAGTCAGAATCGTTCGAGATCTCGGACCGATGATGGGTCTGAACTTCGACGACCAGAGCACACTGGAACGTCTGGTACTCCATCACTTGCTACTCATTGAAACGGCTTTACGTCGAGATATCTCAGATCCAGTGACGCTCGCAAGTGTTGCAGAGAAGGTGGTGGACCTAGGCACCCTTGAACTTCTGGTGGCACTGACCGAAGCTGATCTCAAAGCTACGGGCGCATTAGCGTGGACCGAGTGGAAGGCCGGACTCGTTCATGACTTATCCGAAGGTGTGAAGCGACTTCTTGTCGACGGCGAGCTGGTAGATCACTCGGTGCCGATAGATGAAGCGCTGCTCTGTGAGTTGGTCGCTCTCGGTCGAAGCGGGGCAGCGATCTCGGTAAGGGACGGATTCGTCTTCGTTGCGGCGCCGGATCGACCCGGTCTGCTCGCGGCGGTTACCGGGGCGCTCACCCTTGCTTCGATAGCGATAGCCTCTGCTGATATCCTTGTTCTTAATGAGGTTGCCATTGAACGTTTACGGGTCGTCGATTGGTCCGGTGGGGAGCCGAACGTTGAGAGATTTAAGCGTGAACTGGCGGGGGCGTTGGTCGAGGAAGACGCGTTGAGGAGGCGGATCCTAGAACGTGGTGGACAGCGACGACCTGTTCGACGCTCTGCTCCGCTCTCTGAGGCCCCGGCCCCTCGAGTCGTTGTTGACCCTGCTGCTTCGCAGCGTGCAACGGTGGTCGAGGTGCTGGCTCCGGATCGCCATGGTCTACTCTATGATCTCACATCTGCGATTGCTCGATTAGGTTTCGACATACGCCACGCTAAGGTTGCGACCCTTGGAGATGACGTCATCGACACCTTCTACCTCACCAATGCTTCTCGTGCTCCGCTCAGTCTCGATGAACAGGAGAGTCTTTTAACTTCTCTTACGACCGTGGTCGGTTGAGTCAGCGGGTCTGGTTCGTAAGTGTGTCGACTCTCGCCAAGAGTAGCTATGGCATAACTCCGAGTCTTCCTAAGATCGATCGAGATCTGAAGAACGTCTAAGGAACTTCTATCCTCTCCTTTTGAGCTCTTTGGCTTCGTCAGTGTGCAAGGAGTACCAGGATCGGTAGCAAGGCGACTACCAAGGCAGTGAGCAGAATGCAGGCCTGCGAAAATGGATTGAGAGGGACGGTCGTGTCTTGAAGGTGTTGGATCCGAAGGGTGACCTCTCTGTCGGAGCTTGGTAAGGCTACAGTTGAGGGCTCGCTCTGTAGGTGCTGTACTGAGTGAATCGCTGCGATGAGGGCGCTTAGGCCCACTTTCTTTCGGGCCGAGTCGTCGGCGTGCAGCTCTACGAGTGTCTCTACTGCAGTCAAGGCCTCCAGCGAGGGATTGAGGAATGGAAATGCTCTATGCCACGCAACAAATGGTTGGATGACGAGGTCGTGATGGTAACGAGCGTGCGCTTGTTCGTGAGCGACGATCGCAGAGAGCTGCTCTGTGTTGAGAGTGGCGAGTGCGGCTGCTGTGAGGACGATCTTCGGTCGTACTCCCCCAATGCAATAGGCGGAAGGTATCGAAAATGGCAAGATATGTACGGTCTCAGCTCGCTTGGAGCTGCGAGCGTGCTGGTGTTGCGTGAGCCTACTGCGGAGAGTTCGGCCGAGGGGGCGACGGTTTTTCGTCGTGGCGGAAGGCCACGGTATGGACTCTCCGAGTAGTTGGATGATCTGACGGTTACGTCGTAGGGTGTGTACGAATGCCCGGCCGGTGCGAGCTGTCACACCGAGTAACCACCCAGCTATGAAGAGTGTGATGATGCAGCCGATCCAACCGATCCAACTCAGAGTGGACAGGTGCGCCGGGATGCTCGCGAAAGCGTGCAGAGAGTGCTGTGGGAGGCCCATCTCGGCGAGCGAGAGTCCGGTGAAGAGTAGGGCCACTCCGCCAGCGAGTCCGATGGCCTGCCAGAGAAGGAGAGCGGTTCTCGGATTTCTCCTTGGCCATAGCGCTCTCGCAAGGGCTTGAGAGAGCGGACCCGCTAGTAGGAGTGCGAGAACGGTGAGCGATATCGCATTGATCCACATGAAGCGGATTAGTTCTCGTGACTATTACGCGATCGAGTGAGGATTGTGCGGAGGTGCTCAGCGTCGGTTGTTCTGATAGCGCCAAGGAAGTGCGTGAGCGTAGCATCACGATCTGGCGCCTGTCCGAGTGCTTCGAGCATGGTCGTCGCTATGAACTCGTCACGCGTCATCGTAGCTTGGTAGCTGTATGGACGGCCCCCTTCGCTCCGGGCAACAAGGTCCTTTGCCCGTAATCGCTCAAGAACCGTGAGAATGGTGGTGAGGGCAAGGTCTTGACGGGGTAAGAGCGGAATGACCTCCTTTGCGGTCATCGCACCTGGGCTGCTCCAGAGCACCTCTAGGACCGATCTCTCAAGCTCACCTTTTGCGGTCATGGGTTATCTCCTCGCCGCTCAATACTTGACCATCTGTGGAAAATTAGCTTCAAACTTTCAGTCACTGCTCGATATGTATTTTACGCTATGTAGAATAAATGGGGTACTACTTAGCGGTTAGGAGTTTAGTCGCCATGCAGGAGGATCTCTCCGAGTGGGAATCGGACAGGGTCGTCGATGAGGGTCGCTTCACTTCGATGGAGGCGGGGGTCCTCCGAGAGGTGACTCTTGCACGTTTCGAGCTGATGTCATACCGTGGATCTTCGATGGTTGACTCGTCCTCGATAGTCCTAAGGGGTGCACTGGAGCATGCTCTGAGTGTTCACCCTAGAACAGGGAGTTTGCTCGCACCACGCTCACGCAAGCTTGTACGAGGTGCGGGAAGCTACCTCGTGGAGACCCTGACGATGCGTGGTTGGTGCGCTTCTGAGGATGCTCGACCGATTTCACTCCTATCTGCTGTGACGTCGCAAGTGGGGAGAGCGTCTGAGCGATCTCGCAGTGTGTTGGTCGCAGGAGCCATAGTCGGTTCGAGCTTGAGGGCGCTGGACCGCCGAGTCGGTTGGGGTAGCGGCTCTACGGGGTGCAGCCGATTGACGAGAGCACTCGCGTGGAGAAGTGTCGTAGGGTCTGTTTCGGGTGCTAGGGCTGGGTCGGAACGATGTGGTCGAGGAGGTAGTGAGCGTGATAGTGGCAGAGAGTGATCGAAGTGGTATCAGTAGTGGTGAGCGCCCTCGACCGGCGACGGTGAGAGACGGGAGTGCAGCGTGGAGGAAGTTGGACGCACCACCTGGGCTCCTCTGGCACAAGTGCCGAAGGAGAGGGCATAGGTTGGCGAGATCAGCGTGTGCGCTATTGGAAACCAACCAAGGTGCCATGATCAGGATGGGTGCCCGTGAGGATTGGAACTGTGTTGGTCGCCGTGGTCAAAGTGGCTACGTGCTCGTGAGAGGAGCGGAACGTGTCATTTGAATTTCAAGGATCGCTGTTTGCAGCGATCGTCAATCTCAACCAACCGGACTACTACGTCCACTGGGGCTTCATATTAATCTCTTTGGCGAACTTGATCGTCATCATCGTACTCGTAGCTCTCTTCGTGCTTGCGATCGGCCTACCGTTTCTCAACGTCAAGCTGCTGCCCAAGAGACAGGCTCGAGCGGTGACAGTTGCGCCGAGCGCGAGTGGAGCCGACGACGAAGAGCCGGTAGGGGGCTGGACGACAAAGACTCGCCAACTCGGACTGAAGTATCTTCCGCCAGACAAGCTACTTCCCGATGGTCAGCCGGCATACGTTGCCTCATGGGTCTATGTTTTTGGTGTCTTGACGATCGGCGCGTTAGCGGTAGCGATTCTTAGTGGGCTCATTCTCGCTATTGAAGGCCCGAGTTGGTGGCACCTCAGCAGCCTCGGCCATTTTGTCAACTCGATGCACCTGTGGTCCGTCGAGTGCTTCATGGGCTTTATGACGGTTCATCTCTGGGCAAAGTTCTGGATGGCAGCTTGGCGCGGGAAGCGATGGTTAACGTGGATGACTGGGGTCGTCGCCTTCATGGTCTCAATCTTTGAAGCGTTTACTGGCTACCTCTCTCAAACCAACTTCGACTCTCAATGGATTGCTTTCCAGGCTAAAGATGCGCTGAACTCCGCAGGGATCGGTTCGATCATTAATCCCTTGAACTTTGGTCAAGCTCTCATGTTGCACATCGCGTTGGTTCCGATCATCTTGGTCGTCATCGTGGGAGTGCACGTCATGTTTGTTCGGGTGCGTGGCGTTGTTCCTCCACTCGACGTGCGTCCAGTCGACCTCGAGGATGCTCCGGCATCTACGGATCTCGGCGTCCAGAAGCCAGCATCGAAGGTTGCACAAGCAGAGGAGGTAGCTCAATGAGTAGTTGGAAGACCGATGAGGCTCTCTACGCTCGTCATTGGAAGGGACGCGAGCGTCACTACGATATCGTCAAGGAGGCATCTATCGCCTTCTTGGTTGTACTCCTACTCTCTGTTGGCCTTGCCTTCCTCTTCTCCTCGCCGGACACCCCATCCGTGACGATCCAGGCTTGGTCGAAGGCACAGCCAGCTGGGTTCGTCGATATCGCCCTCTCAGAGTTGAACGACACGAGTCAGTCGGCAACGTATGGCCAGCCGTATAACACGGGGTCAGGTTCGGTCCAATTTCTCGGTTCGATCTCGATTCAAAGAGCACTCGGAGTGCGCTATCCATTGAATACCGCACAGGACTTTGTTCTCAATCCGTTGCAGACCCTGCCGAGCGATCCGAAGCTTGCCTCGGCACTGAGGACCTACCAGCAGGCGACGGTTCGTCAGCAAGATCGGTGGGTGAACACCTATTCGAAAACGGTGAGTAAGGAGAATCTATCCTCTTCGTTCGTACCTCGATTCGTGCAAGGTAGCGGTCCGGTCGGCGAACTCATGACCGGGCTGCTCGCAATGGCTCAGTCGGGAGCGCTCGATGCACAACTCGTCTCGCATTCGACGTTCTACACCACGGACTACACGAAGCCGATTCTCTTCATCGGCGACTCCTTCGCAGCCCAAGGCAACGCAAGCTATTGGGGGAAGATCGTGGCGAGTGAACATCTCACGGGTTCACAGTGGGGCGTCATGAACGAGACCGGATCGTGGCCGGGTCAACCTTGGCTGTGGCTCTATACGATGTGGTATCAAGTATCACCAATGTCTACCTCGGGGAACGCTGACATTCTCGTGATCTCGATTATGTCGGTGCTGACGGTTGCGCTCTTGTTGGTTCCAGTGATCCCAGGGTTGCGCCGGATACCTGAGCGAGTGCCGGTGTATCGATTGATCTGGAGAAACTACTACCGGCAGAATCAGGAGTAGCAGCGATCGGGCGAGGCAGGTTGGTCTTGTCGGAGAGGTGTCGGCTCGGTAGCAACGCTTGGACATATCGTGGATGCTCCGTGCGAACCGAGCCGACGTGCCGACTAGTCAGAGGTGGAGCGCCGATACCTCTTACCTCTATCGATGGGGTAGTCGGTATCGGTCGTCGATAGCACCCATATGGACCCAGGTATCGACGGTTTCTGGAGGGATGACGACCCGCAGGTGTCCAACCGAGCATCCAGTCAATCGTACGTTGGATTGACCGCCTGTGCGTTTGGCACATCTGATCGAGTGGTCGTTGAGGGGTGGTTCCCCATCGGCATTCGGGTTCGGTTTGAGGGCCGAGTCGCAGCTACTTCTCTGCCTCGAACGTCTTCTCTCCTTTGGAGTATGCACCAACTACGAGTTGCGGTAGCAGGGTACCTGCTTGTAGTCGGTCAATGTTTCTCCGACCTAGGCACCGCAGAGCTCATGGCTCTGAGGTACGTCTCAGGGTATTTCGGCGCGTCGACCCGTGTGGGTTCCGTGAGTGGTGGAGGAGCGGAGATGGTGGACGCTAGGAGCTGACGTCGCTTGTGGGCTATTACGGCGCGAACGACGGTAGGTTGAGGAGCTTGTAGCTCTAGGTGGTTAAACGAAGGCACGAAGAGGGCCCGCGAAGGAGAATCGAGGGGTATCCCTGGGTCGCGACCTCGTGAAGTCAGATTCATGAGGAGTTGTGCCGTGGGTGTAAACCCTATTGATTTTGGGTTGGGTGCGCTGCGGTGTGCGTCCTCGGGTCTTCACTCTCAGATTACGAAGCCTGCGGCGAAAACCGCTGTCGAAGTCGATCGGGCATTCGCCCAGAGATAGCGATCGTCGGTCGGGTCTGGTTATGACCGTACCATCGAGCGGCCGGTTGCACGGTAGGAGATGGGACTGATGGTCGAAGGGGCTTCGCGATTCTGAGACCGAGTAAATCTGGAGCACCAACGAAGGATTGGGTCGAATTAGACATGAGTCGGCGTCGAGGAGTTGGAGCGTGCCATGCTGAATGAGAAAGTAAGGGGTCTCCAGTGCATCGAGCCCGAAGCGGTAGGAGGAGTTATCGGGCTCTTCCGTTTCTAGCGGGGTTAGCCCTCCTATTTCAACCGAGGTGTTGCGAGCGGTTGACTGTCTGCAT
>JBMFXG010000073.1:0-12124 GCA_049964535.1 Acidimicrobiales bacterium
GGTGAGGAGTAGTGCCGAATCCAACGATGGACTCCACGGCAAAGCTCAGAAGGAAGGCAGAGTACGCTGGGGACTTCATAGTCAGACCCTTCTTCCTGAGGCCGCACATGAGCTTTGTCGTGTTGTATTGTGTGTTTTTCTCAGAGGTGGCATATCTTGTTTAGTAGTGCAACAGAGCAATAATCCACTAGACGACCTCACCGCCGGAATGAACCAGCTTGAGCTGGAGCTCTCAAAGGCTGTCATCAGCGATGACCCGTTCCTCAACCAGATCGCCGGACACCTGATCGGCGCTGGCGGTAAACGTCTTCGTCCCCGCCTCACTCTACAAGCAGCCCTCTCGGTGCGAGAGACAATAGACGAGCGAGTCCTTCTTGGAGGAGTGGCAGTAGAACTCGTTCATCTTGCCTCACTACACCACGATGACGTGATGGACGAGGCCAACTCTCGCAGAGGAGTGGAAAGTGTCAATGCTCGCTGGGGCAACCTCATCGCCGTTGTCACCGGGGATTATCTGCTCGCGCGTGCAGCAGGACTTGCGGCGCGCCTCGGCAAGGAGGTCGCCGAGCTCTTGGCAGACACACTCGCGGACATGTGCCAAGGTCAGCTCCTTGAAGTTAAATCCGGATACGATCTCTCTCGGACCTTAGAGAGCTATCTGCTTGCAATCTCCGGAAAGACCGCTTCGCTCATGGCAACCTCGTGTCGTATTGGAGCACTCGTCTCTGACGCTAGCCCAGCGACCTCGAATCTCCTCGGCGAGCTCGGGCACTGCGTCGGTATGATCTTCCAGCTTCGAGACGATATTTTCGACCTCTTCGCTAGCCAAGAAGAGCTCGGCAAAGTACCTGGACAAGATCTCATTGAAGGGGTCTATACCCTACCTGTGATCCTCGCTCTCACCGACAGCCCCCTGCGGGAAGAGCTCGCAAGCACCCTCAACGATCCGGCCAAGGTTGTGGAGACGAACGTCGTTCGAGAGCTTCTGCTCTCAACTTCTGCCCTCAGCGACTCTGTTGCCCACATCAATCACTATCAAAATCGGGCGAACGAACTCGCAGATCAGCTCGGAACTTCCTCATCACGTTCGATCGCGAGTCTCGCCGACGACCTCGTTCGATCGGTCGATGAGCTCATCGAGCGGGGCGTCTCACCACTAGCCAGTTAGCGAGTTTTGAGCCTCCCACGGGAGAGGATCTCCTACGTCGAAGCTCGAGGCCGTCGTAGAGCTCGTTCGCTTTCCAATTACAAGGTTTTCACTCGACAGAATCGAAAATCTCCTGTCGCAGGGTCGGGAAGAGCACGACCTCACGTATGTGTGAGGAGTTTGTCAGAACCATGACCAAGCGATCGATACCGATTCCAAGGCCTCCGGTCGGAGGCAATCCATAGTCGAGTGCTCGTAGATAGTCTTCGTCAAGAACCATCGCTTCTTCATCACCATCTGCCCGAGCCCGTCCTTGGCTTTGAAATCGACGGCGCTGTTCAAGCGGATCGTTGAGCTCTGAAAACGCGTTGGCAAGCTCTCGCCCAGCAACGAATGCCTCAAATCTCTCGACCCTGCCCGGCTTCGACCGATGATCCCGAGCTAGTGGCGAGATTTCAACAGGAAAGTCGCTCACGAAGGTCGGTTGAATCAACGTACTCTCTGTGGTCTCCTCATACAGCTCAGCGATCTTCTTTCCCATCCCCCATCCCGGAGAGGAGTTAAGTCCAAATCTCTGGAGCAAGACCTCAAGTCGACCTTCGTCCATCTCGAGGGATATCTCCTCTCCAACTCGCTCGGAAACCAACTCCTCAAGCGTTGCTCGTCTCCACGGAGGTTTAAAGTTGAGTTCAACCCCTTGATATTCAACGACCATTGAGCCAGTAACCTCTTGCGCAACTTCAGCAACGAGGTTCTCGGTCAGTCTCATGATATCGCCGTAGTCTGCATAGGCCTCGTAGAGTTCGAGCATAGTGAATTCGGGATTGTGCCGAGGTGAAATGCCTTCGTTCCTAAAGACCCGCCCTATCTCAAAGACGCGCTCGAATCCTCCAACTACGAGCCGCTTGAGAAAAAGCTCCGGCGCGATACGCAGGTAGAGATCCATATCCAAAGCGTTGTGATGAGTGATGAACGGTCTCGCCATCGCTCCTGTAGGAATCGTCTGCAAGAGCGGTGTCTCAACCTCTATAAAGCCCTGATCGTGAAGGTGACGTCGAATACTCGCCAAGACAGCAGACCGACGTTGGAAGGTTTGACGGGAAGTAGGGTTTGCCCAGAGATCGACGTATCGCTGGCGATAGCGCGTCTCGGAGTCGGTCACGCCATGCCACTTGTCTCCGAATCCCCTTCTCGTCGGGGCTAGAAGAGACCACTCCTCGATATCGACTGATAGCTCGCCTCGTTTGGTCGAAATCAACTCGCCCGTAGCACCGATCCAGTCCCCCAAGGAGAGCTCCGTAAACTCATCAAAGTTCTTCGCTGAAGCTGCGGACACAAAGAGTTGCACGGAGCCACTCGAGTCTCTCAAGTTGGCAAATACCAACTTGCCCTGTCGGCGGAGTAACATAACTCGACCAGCAACGGTTACCGCCTTTCCACTACGGGTACCCGGTGCAAGATCCTCGCAACCTTGAATCGCCACCGCAATCGGGGTCACATCATCAAAGCGATAAGGCACCTCTGCGCTGCCACGTTCATTCTTTTGCTCCATCGTTACTCCTTAGCTCCAAGAGCAACACTACGTTCAAAGATCAATCGAAGACCATGCAACGTAAGCCAGGGCTCCTCTGTCTCGATCAGCATACTGTGAGGGGCGATCAAAGAGCAGATTCCACCCGTACCAACAACTCTCGCCTCACCGATCTCACCCATCATCCTGCGACAGATCCCATCAGCCATAGCAGCAAAACCGTAGAGCGCACCAGACTGAATCGCTTGAATCGTCGTCTTGCCAATGACCGATGGTGGTTCATGGAGGTCGACTTGACGCAGGGCGGCCGCATGGTGATAGAGGGCGTTCAAACTGATCGCAACCCCTGGAGCGATTGCCCCACCGAGGTAGGTCCCTTCACTTGAAACCGCATCGAAGGTCGTCGCCGTACCGAAGTCAACGACGATCGCCGGCCCACCATAGAGATCGAGGACACCGACGGCATCCGCAATGCGATCTGCACCAACCTCTCTTGGGTTGCCGTAGTCAATTTCAAGACCAGTTACGGTATCTGGTCCAACCACCAGTGGTTCCACCTGGTACCAACGTCGCACCATCTCCAATACGGCAGCCCCGACCAATGGATTGGTCGTTGACAGTGAGACATGTGTAATCCCCGCCTGTCCTTCACGCCCTACCATCGAGAGGAGCTGAGAGAGCTGCAAACCATGCTCATCAGGGGTCAGCGCAGGATTCGTGGAGACTCGAAAGTGCTCCACCAGGCCATCCAGGGCCCCCTTCCCCACCACGAGCTCACGTCCTCCAGGTCGTTCCTCGAAGAGCCCGTACACCGTCTGAGTGTTACCGATATCGATACAGAGCAACATCTCCCTTACCTTCCCTACCATCTCCACAGGCCTGCCGGATCGTCGTTGTCGTAGTAAGTGTCACACTTCGCCCACAACGATCTTGCATCAACATCAGGTCGCAGGATCACACAAGTGCTTCCCAGAGGATTACGTCCGCAGGTCTAGCTGCCCCTTGAGCCATACCCCGGTTACGATCTCGCGCCCTTCTTGCCACAGTTGATGCTCGAGCAGCGCAGCAATCTCAGGTGATAATCTCCACGCCAGCATCGGATCGACTTCGTAAATCGGGGCAATCACGAACCCACGATCCTTGGCACGCGGATGCGGTATCACGAGGTCTGGCTCCTCTACAACCAAAGTATCGGCGACCACGATATCAAGATCGAGGGTTCTCGGACCGTGATACTCGTTTCTACATCGCCGGGCAACGCCCTCAATACGCTGACATTCCTCCAATACCTTCCGAGGAGACCTGTCGCTCTCGTAGATGACCACCATGTTGAGGTACGGCCCTTGACCCTCAGGCCCACCGACAGGTAGCGTCTCATAGATCGACGAAATCGCAGCCAACGCTCCAAGCTCTTGACAGGCCAGCTTCAGGTAACCAACGCGATCACCGAGATTTGAACCTAACGCTATGACGTAGTTCACGACTGACCCTTGCGCCGCATCATGACAAATCCAGCGTCTCGTAGCGAAAGATCGACTGGAGGCTTGAGCTTGCGAACCGCAACCTCCACTCCGCTCACCCGATCAGAAGAGTCCATGATGGCGTTCACGATGCACTGGGCTAAGTACTCCATCAAAAGATACTCACAGGTAGAGCTCGTTAGACGCTCTATGATCGCGGCAGCGATGGAGTAGTCATAGGTCGAGCTCAGGTCATCGCTATAGACCGATTCGACATCGGTAGCAATGACTACTGAGATCTCAAGCGGCTGTAGCGTGCTGCGCTCCTCCTCGGTCACGCCGATACGCACGAGGCATCGGATCTCTCGTAGCTCAAGTAGATCGGCGGCTCCAAAGGACGACAGTCGAGTCACGATCGACCCCTCTGATCTCGGCCATGCAGAGACTCTGAGCGGCGTGCGAGTGTCAGGAGCTGCATCGTCTCCACAACATCATGAGCGCGCACTACAGCAACTCCTCGACTGAAGCACCATGCGGCGGCTGCGAGGGAGTGTTCCATCCGGTCAGAGGGCGAAGGAGGATCTCGGAGCTCTGCCGGTGAAAGAAGACTCAGGAAACGCTTTCGAGAGATACCAACGACAACGGGCCAGCGTTGAGCTGTCAACCGATCGACCGATTCCAAGAGCGCAAGATTGTGCTCGACGGTCTTACCGAACCCAATACCTGGATCGATATAGATCTCACGAACTCCCAGCGACTCCGCTTCCTCCGCACGAGCAACGAGATGCGCAGAGACTTCAGCAACGACATCACGATAGGTTGGCCGGACTTGCATGGTTTGAGGATCGCCCTTCATGTGCATCGCAACCCAAGCAACTCCGAGGGAACTCGCTACGTTGGCTAGCGAGGCCCCCACGTCATTGATGATCGTCGCCCCTGCCTCAACTGCGTGACGTGCCACCGACGCACGGCGAGTGTCCACAGAGACCGTACCGTGTTGAGCGAGTACGGCCACCACCGGAAGAACTCTCCGAACCTCCTCCTCTTCGTCGACGACGCTCGCAAAGGGACGAGTCGATTCACCCCCAACATCTACGATGGCGGCCCCAGCTTCGAAGAGCTTAAGCCCTCGCTCGATGGCGTCGCTCGGATTGAAGTATCGGCCCCCGTCTGAAAAAGAGTCTGGCGTAACATTGACAACACCCATGACACACGGGCGATCGTAGAGCTTCATCGACCCTGCCCGAGAATGAGCGCTCGAGCCTCGTATGCCTGGGCACCACTCTCTCGCAACTCCCCAGAAGCAAAGGTGGTCGTCACGATCGAACCCCGTGACTTCACCCCTCGAGCCGTGACACAGAGGTGCTCCGCTCGGACTACAACTAGGACTCCCCGTGGTGAGAACCCATCAATCATGGCCCGTACGATCTCCATTGTCATGCGCTCTTGGACCTGCAGTCGCTGAGATAGAACCTCTACAAGACGGGCCACCTTAGAGAGACCGACGACGTGACCTTGCGCGTTGGGAAGATAAGCAAGGTCTACAGTACCGAAGAAGGGCAGCATATGATGCTCGCAGAGCGAAGCAAAGCCGATATCTCCAACAATCACCATTCCATCGTGATCTCCTGGGATCGTCTCACCGACCATCGAAGAAGCCTCAAAGCGGTAGCCGGACAGCATCTCACGATGACCTTCCACAATGCGCCGAGGGGTCTCTCGTAGCCTCTCGTCTGAGAGATCGATTCCAAGCTCGACAAGATAGCGAGAGATTGCCTCAATCGCTCGCTCAGAGCTCTCGGAACTCAACTCGAGCCGAGCTTCACTCTCCACTAGGACTCTCGATGTACTTCGCAATGAACGGAAGATTGCGATAGCGTTCCGCTACGTCCAAGCCGTACCCGACCACAAAGTCTGGGGGAAGCGAAAATCCAATATAGGGGACATCGAGGACCGTACTTTGGAGACCCTCTTTCCACAGCAAGCTACATACGGTTAGGGTCGCTGGGTTGCGTGCTTTGAGATTACGGAGCAGATACTGTAGTGTCAGTCCGCTCTCGACGATGTCCTCGACTACAATAACATCGCGCCCTTGGATGTCGATTTCAAGATCTTTGAGGATGCGCACCACCCCTGAGGTCTTCGTTGCGCTCCCGTAGGACGAGACCGCCATGAAGTCAAATTCCACGGGAAGACTTATGTGCTTTGCCAGGTCAGACATGAACATGAAAGCGCCTTTGAGGACACCGATCAGCAACGGAGCTCGCCCCTCAAAGTCCGTCGAGATCTCGTTCGCTAACTCCTGAACTCGTACCTGTAACCTCGTTGCATCAACGAGGATCTCCCCCAGATGAGGGTCACCGTCGATCCATTCCATCTGTTCCTCCTCGCCAAGTCCAGTCAATCAAGACTCCTACTCAGCACCATCAGCCCTAGACATCCGCCGCAACGTTACCGGCAGCTCCACAGTACCTGACCATGAGCGTTTCGAAGAACGAGACCGTCTCGCTCCATCGTGAGGCTATAGCCATTCGGCAGCGAAGTCGAGCGAATCCGAGAGAGACCGACGTCGAGCGCTCGCTGAGAATGAAAACTCGACAGGACCAGACTTGAGACGGCGCCGATCTTCTCTCTCAGCAAACGCCGCGCCAACCGTTCGTCCATGGCACGCAGTTCTGCCACGGTTGAAATCGATCGCTCACCGATCAATGCATCGACCAAATCTATATCGCTGCGCACCTGCGCCGCAGTTCTTGCGAGCAGTGGTGTAACGTCACGCTTCGCCACATCGCAGAGCAGGGGAATGACCTCGTGTCGTATCCGATTACGTAAAAAACTGAGGTCTCGATTGGACTGGTCATCGATCGGGACGAGATCGAGAGCTCGACAGATCATCGCTGTCTCACTTCTCCGTATCCCAAGTATCGGATGGGTGGCACCCGGACGCATAGCTGCAATACCGGCACTCGACGTCCCTCGCAAGAGATTAATCAAAACGGTCTCTGCCTGGTCGTCGACCGTATGACCAGTCGCAATACCTATCGGTAGTACACCGAAACGAGCTGCGCGAGCCCGTTCCTCGAGATTAGGTCCACTTCGTACTTCAACTCGATGGCGACGTAGCTCAACAGAAAGCTTCGATAACTCCCGCTCTACATGCTCGGCCTCTCTGTCCGAGCCCGGTCGTAAACCATGGTCAACATGGTGCGCAACCGGTTGCTGACCACAGAGCAAAGCAAGCACGACCAGGGCAAGAGAGTCTTGTCCTCCGGAGACCGCAAGGTGTCGCTCCTCGTCTCCATGTAGAGCCGGGAAAGAGCATCGTCGAGCGAGTTCGGCACTGTCTAGACCATAGGAATCGAGGGCCTCATAGATCCACAGTAAGGTTTGGAACCTGTTCTCCGGACCTCCCGAGCTCGGCCTCTGGCCCGCATTGCGACCACCCAAAATCACTCGAAAATGCCTCGGGACCCCCTCTTGCATCTCACCCACACGGTCAGGTTAGCGTTTCGGCGGAACCACTCCTAGCCACTGTCGATCCACCACACCGTTCCACCCACAGAGTTGGATTCGAAAACTCGTCAAAAGTCGGGAGGGAGCTGGGACTGTCCCAGAGTGATTTCGAGGACCCTGGAGCTAGATCTTCAATTGCCTGAATAAACACCTCGCCTTTGGCATACTGCCCAAGCTTCGCCTCAATACCTAGAAGCGTCTGCATAAGCTTCGATAGACCCGATGCGCTAGCACGACGTTCCGCCAAAGTAGAAGAGAATCTCCATGCCTCAGGAAGAGATCGTCCGGCCGCTCGGTCCATGACCCAATCTCCATGACCCTCTGCAAGGCTCATCAGAATGGAGACACGCCTCATCGCATCGATCTGAGCCTCTGACGCGACGAAACCGGCGAGACCAAACTCAGCGACCGAACGTTTTACCTCATTACGATCGCTCATTACCTTGGCCACTTTGTCGATCACCTTCGAGATGCTCGGTGGTTCGAAGGCTACCAGCTCGTCTACCAATCCTGAGAAGTACCCCCGGAACCATGGAATACCCTCGAACTGCGTACGGTGCGTCAACTCATGGAGTGCCACCCAATGACGAAACTGTCTCCGCTGAAATCCCATTCTTCGTTCGATGTGAATAATGTTCGGACCAACGAAGTACACGATTCCTGGAGTTGGCGCTGCGCCCTGCTGTAGTAAGAGGTCGTACTGGCCGAGCACTCTTGACGACATCCAGCCGATCATCGCCCCGACACTCGCACCATTGAGATGCTCACTACCAAGCACTCCATTTCTCGCATCGACCGATCGGGCGACCTTCTCGATCAAGAAGCGATAGCTATCGAGATTCGCTTCAATCCATTGAGTTCGATCAACCACCTCAAGCTTTGGGTGGGTGTCTTGAACGTCAATTCCAGTAAACTCCGCGACCTCTGACAGGGCGGTCGGGAGGATCTCACTGAGCTCCGACCTAAGGTCTTCCAGTTCACTAGGTGAAACTTGAGGCGACCGCTCGCCGATAAACCTCGCCACGTTCAATGCCGTGGACCAAGAGACTTGCTGCGCCATAGATATGAACCTCTCTCACGAGACTATCGAACTCAGCCTATGCGACCTTTCGACCGCGGGTTCGAGGAACAGTGAGAGGTTCATGAACGTAACAATACTTACCCTTGTTGTAGATGGAGAGTTTGGTCTCACATCCTGGCTCTCGACACACCCGGCCGGCTGCGTAAGCCTTCGAGGGGCGTCCCACACCGTCTATCAACGAGCCACCGATAACGTCTGAAGTACGTGCCATACTTAGACTAACTTACACTAAATAGTATTTATTCCGCTACGGTGTCGTTCCGTCGGCGCCTTGCAATAGTTGAGAGATCTTTGATAGCAGCTCGCCTGGACACTTCTCTTTGGACTTCGTCGAGATCATCGCTCTCAGCTCGGACTCAAACTCAAATGCCTCAAGACAAGGAGAACACTCATCGAGATGGTGTCGAATCTTTATCTTGCGTTCTTCTGTCAATTCTCCATCGAGAAACTCGTAGAGCTTCTCTACAACATCCCTGCAGTCGTTATTTTGATCCATGGTTGTCCCTCAGCTACGGACGCTGACTAGAGCCTTTCTCATACCTAGATCTACTAACGACTTTTGGAGCGCCTTTCTTCCACGATGGAGACGACTCATAACCGTGCCGAGAGGAACCTCCATAATCTCCGCTATCTCCTTATAGGAAAAGCCCTCGACGTCAGAGAGGAGAACAGCGAGACGAAACTGCTCCGGAAGCTCCTCGATGGCACCTTTGACCTCCGAATCACTAAAGCGGTCCAAGACTTCTTCCTCTGCGGAGCGACCAGCGGTAGCAGCCTCGATGCCGCTCAGCCGGTGGTACATGTAGAGATCCTCAACATCTTCAATATCGCTCGTCTCGGGCCGACGTTTCTTCGCCCGATAGGAGTTGATAAAAGTGTTCGTCAGAATCCGATAGAGCCAGGCCTTCAAATTGGTGCCTTCTTGAAAGGAACCAAATCCACGATACGCCTTCAGAAACGTCTCCTGCAGAAGATCCTCCGCATCCGCGGTGTTGCGCGTCATTCTCAACGCAGCAGCGTATAACGGATCCGCAAAGACCATAGCCTGTTCTTGAAAGCTCTCCTTATCGGCCACGACCAACTCCCGACACCGTACTACTCTTCATTATCATCGTGCTCGCTTCTATCGTCGTCGCTCTCAAACTTATTGACAACAGTCTAGGCGTCGGTACCGCCACACTCTTCGTAGGCTCACCTTGAGCGCAACCTGCCACTCGATCGATACCGGAGGCTCTCGATCGTTTGCCGCTTTGAACCACACTCAGAGAACGACGCCACTGACTTCCGGTACTACGGTGGACTAAGCACCTCATCTGCGCTGCCATCACTACGAAAGAAGGGCCGTCGTGCCAAGTACCTCCCAAGGGGTAGTCTCCTTCCACAAGGAGCAGCCCGT
Source organism: Acidimicrobiales bacterium (assembly GCA_049964535.1). GTDB lineage: Bacteria > Actinomycetota > Acidimicrobiia > Acidimicrobiales > Acidimicrobiaceae > JAJYZP01. The sequence continues at coordinate 10,129 of JBMFXG010000073.1, forward strand.
CCAGATCGTGGAAATCGTCGTTCCTGAACCCGGATCCTACGACGTCATCGTTACAGTTGAAGCGTGTGGAGTCTGCCATACCGATCTCCACTATCGAGACGGCAACATCACCGACTCCTTCCCATTTCTTCTTGGACATGAGGCGGCCGGAAAGGTCGAGAGAATCGGCCCTAACGTGACCGAGGTCGCAGTCGGTGACTTCGTCATTCTCAATTGGCGAGCCTCCTGCGGATCGTGCAGATCTTGCCGACGAGGGAGGCCCTGGTACTGCTTCAACACCAATAACGCCTCGAAACCCATGACACTTTCTGACGGCACCCCTCTCGCCTCTGCTCTCGGGATCGGTGCTTTCGCTACTCGGACACTCGTGCACGAAGGGCAGTGCACGAAGGTCGACCCTCGGGTCTCAGCAAAAGCTGCCGGACTTCTCGGCTGCGGAGTTATGGCCGGGATTGGAGCAGCCCTCAACACAGGACAGGTACAACGAGGTGATAGCGTGGCAGTTATCGGCTGCGGGGGCGTCGGAGACGCTGCGATAGCCGGTGCGGCTCTCGGAGGCGCAACAACAATTATCGCTATCGATATTGACCCGCGAAAGCTAACTTGGGCAAAAGATTTTGGTGCTACCCATACGATCAATGCGAGTGAGATCGACCCGGTCGAAGCGGTCCGTGCTCTTAGCAACGGTAACGGTGTCGATCTCGTTATCGATGCCGTCGGCTCAGCCGCTACGTATCAGCAAGCACTGTCGGCACGAGATCTCGCTGGAACGGTCGTCCTCGTCGGTGTGCCGAATCCAAACGAGCGTGTCGAGCTCAGCCTGATCGACCTCTTCGGACAGGGTGGATCTCTGAAATCAAGCTGGTATGGGGACTGTCTTCCTTCGCGCGATTTCCCAGCTCTGGTCGATCTCTACCTCCAAGGTCGATTACCGCTCGACAGTTTCATTAGCGAAGAGATATCGCTCGGGGACGTCGAAGAGGCGTTCACCAAGATGCAGCGTGGTGACGTTCTCCGTTCAATAGTGTTACTTTGAGCCCACTTCGGATCAACCACGCAACCACCACAGGGGACTTCTCTCTCGACGGCCAATCCTGGACCGTCGTCAATAACGTTTGGGTTATCGGAAGCGATACTGACTGTCTCATCATCGATGCGCCTCACAACCTCGCACCAATCGTCGAAGTGGTCGCCGGGAGGTCGGTCGTCGGTATCTTCTGCACCCACGCCCACAACGATCACATCAATCGAGCGACCGAGGCCGCCAACCTCTTCAGCTGCGACATTCTTCTTCATAGAGATGACCTTGTTCTATGGGACCAAACCCAGACCCGACCACCTTCTATGCGTCTCGTAGAGAACGGCGAAACTATCACCATGAACGATGCTGATGCTACGGTTCTCCACACTCCTGGCCACACTCCTGGAGGTCTTTCCCTTTACCTTCCCTCCCTGGAAGCTGTATTTACTGGCGACACGCTCTTTAGAGGCGGACCAGGAGCAACTGGCCGTTCCTTTAGCGACTTTCCGACCATCATTGCAAGTATCAGCTCGCGACTACTCGTGCTCGAGCCAGAAACGACGGTCTACCCGGGTCACGGCGAGACGACCACGGTAGCCGAGGAGAAACCAGATCTCGAACTTTGGATAGCACGAGGATTTTGATCGCCCACAAAGCACTGACCATGCTTTCAATGACCGCGCTCTGAGCACGGAACTCTAACGGACGCAACGGTAATGCAACGATCTACGATCGCACCTAAGACCGAGATAGAGCGGGATCAGTGAAGCGTAACAGACGCTCTCCGAGTTCAGCGCCCTGCAAGCGCTCGCGCATGTGCATTCTACGCCAGCGTCACCTGGATCGTAGTTCGAGTCTGAGAGCATCAGTCTTGATCAATCCGTGCACTGAGCTTTACTGGCTCTTCAGCATTTAGCGGGGTCTAGGGCTTTTAGCTAGCCCTGTCGTAGATGGATCTGAGACAGGAGCACCTGT
>JBMFXG010000074.1:0-12010 GCA_049964535.1 Acidimicrobiales bacterium
CTCCGGAGATCTCGCCGACGCGCTTCTGTTGCGTACTCCCTTTGAAGCCAAAACTCGCAACGTATGCTCGTGCGTGAATCTCTCGACTACCCACGACGATTCGCTCGACTCCTCCAGAGATCTCGTCGTATACGGTTGCAGTGGGATCCAAGGTGTCTCGGGACTGATCGAGATAGGTGAACTGGACGGTAGGGCCGATATCGATTGTGCCACCGTCCGGGACCTCTTGCCCGACTAACAGTTTAAACAGGGTCGTCTTGCCGGCGCCGTTCGGTCCGATGACGCCAACGATGCCGCCGGGAGGCAGGAGGAAGTTGAGATTCTCGATGAGGAGTCGGTCCCCGAATCCCTTCGTTAGCCCGCTCGCATTGACGACGAGATCACCGAGTCGGGGTCCCGGTGGGATTGCAATCTCGAGCGCATCACCTCGACGGTCAGCGGCTTCAGACTCGGCGACAAGTTCGTTGAAGGCATTCACGCGCGCCTTGCCTTTGGACTGCCGAGCTCGCGGTGACATACGGATCCACTCGAGCTCACGAGCGAGCGCAGCTTGGCGAGCTCGATCAGCCTTTTCCTCCGCAGCGAGACGGGCTTGCTTTTGCTCAAGCCATGAGGAGTAGTTGCCTTCCCATGGAATGCCACGGCCGCGATCGAGTTCGAGGATCCACGAAGCCACATTGTCTAAAAAGTAGCGATCGTGGGTGATCGCTACGACTGTGCCGTCGTAGTCCTGGAGCGTACGCTCCAGCCATGCGACGGACTCTGCGTCAAGGTGGTTAGTTGGCTCGTCAAGGAGAAGGAGATCGGGTTTGGAGAGGAGAAGACGGCAGAGTGCAACTCTCCGACGTTCGCCACCGGAGAGGGTGGTAACGTTGGCTTCAGGAGGAGGTAGGCGCAGTGCATCCATAGCGACCTCAAGGGTGCGCTCGAGATCCCAGCAGTTGAGAGCGTCGATCCTGCTTTGGAGCTCCGCCTGCTCGACGAGTAGAGCGTCCATATCGGCCTCTGGGTCACCAAAGAGGTCGCATACCTCGTTGAACCTCGCCAGGAGGTCTCGTTGCTCTCCAAGGCCGTCAGCGACATTGCCGGCCACGTCTTTCGACGGATCGAGTTGAGGCTCCTGAGGAAGGTAGCCAACACTGAACCCAGGTGTCAAACGGGCCTCGCCACTAAAGTCATCATCGAGCCCTGCCATGATTCGTAGGAGAGATGACTTTCCTGAACCATTCGCCCCGATGACCCCGATCTTGGCACCGGGGTAGAACGACAGGTTGATGTCCTTTAGGACCTGGCGATCTGGTTGGTAGAAGCGTCCGAGATCGCGTGTAGTAAAGATGTATTGAGCGGCCATGTCCTTTAGTCTCGTCGGTACGAGGAGTCGTTCCTTCACATCTTTCGAAAGTCTCTACATTGGCGGTCTCTGGGGTGCACTCGATCGCTTTGTTACGGAACCCGAGGTAGCTATCACGATGGTGATCGAGATCCTCGGCGCCCTGTTCGGCTGGGGAGTAGTTGTGAGCTATCAACATCACAGAAGGACTCGGGAGCCGCGTCTCTGGGCGTCCTCGGTGGTCAAACGCTAGAGCCTTCTTATGATGCTTTGTGCTCGCAGCTACGAGATGGATTTCAAGTCTTCTCTGCTGCGCTGAGCCGATGTGCTTGTTTGGTTGCAGCGGGCGATACCTCTCACTCTGCTCGTTCGGTCATGAAAGTAAGGAGTGCCGAACGGTCTCCTTGTGAAAAGGATTTGTTGGTCTGCTTGGCGAGGACTAGGATCATGCTATGTCGTTGTATGAGCACAGCTTGAATTCACTGGATGGAGACGCATTCGATCTCGATCTCCTGCGTGGCAAGGCCGTTTTGGTGGTAAATCTTGCCTCGAAGTGTGGATTAACGCCACAGTATGAAGGGCTAGAGCGATTGCAGGCTCGCTACGCCGATCGTGGATTTACGGTTCTCGGGGCTCCATGTAATCAATTTGGTGGACAAGAGCCCGGTACTGCCGAAGAGATCAAGACTTTTTGCTCTATGACGTATGGTGTGACCTTTCCAATGACAGAGAAGCTTGAGGTCAATGGAGAGGGTCGTCATCCGCTCTATCAGGAGTTGACGCAGGTCCCAGACACCAATGGTGAAGCCGGTGACGTGCAGTGGAATTTTGAGAAGTTCCTCATCGCTCCTGATGGCGTTGTTGTGAAGCGCTTTCGACCCCGCACCGAGCCCGAATCGCCAGAGGTGGTTGAGGCGGTCGAAGCCGTTTTGCCACGGTAGCGTTGCGTGGCTTGATTGGCGCGATTTTGAGGGTCGGGTCCTGGTTTGAGGCCGGTTGCTTCTTTGTGCCTAAGTTTGGATTCCTTGAAGAGAATCTCTGCGAAACCTCCCCGAGAGGAACCCCCGCGTTCGTATCTGAGGTGGTAGTCGGTTCCATGTCCCGTTATTGAGCTGGCCGTTCTATGACGGTGCTGGATTTCTCTCGATGGAAACGTGACATATCTTCGGCTCATCAAGATTGCCTCGTCAGAAAATCTCGCTCGGTAACTTCTTGGGCTGGACGGTCGCGTTTGAGTAGCACTGTATCTGCTCAGGAGTGAGTCCTGTGCTGTAGTCCGGGCTTGTTCGTGCGATGGTCTCGTGCAGCAGTTTGTTGGTTTTCCCGCCAGGTTGGTCGGGATAGAGGTCTGAGAAGTGGTTCGTTCTAGGGCTGTAGAGTTAGCGTGGCGACGGAACGGTCAGAGTATCGAGAGGACCGCACTTGGATGAGATCTGAATAGGTTTGCGGAGATAGGGAGTATGAGATGTCAAAGCTAGACGGAGTGCGCGTCGTGGTCACGGGATCTACCAGTGGCTTGGGTGCAGCAATGGCGAGTGCTCTCTACGAAGCAGGTGCAAGGGTCATGGTTACCGGTCGTAATCGAGTCCGAGCTCAGATTGCTGCGGCGAGTCTCGGAGCCACTGCTCTCGGATGTGAGCTGGATGTTCGTGATCCTGACTCCGTTGGGGCCTGCATCTCCTATGCGGTGGAGATGTGGAATGGTGTCGACGTGCTGGTCAACAATGCGGGCATTGGTATGCGAACGGTCAATCCTCACTTTATGACCGATCCAATGCCCTTTTGGGATGTTAGTGTCGATGGATTCCGAGATGTGGTCGACACCAAGATGACTGGGTGCTTTCTCATGGCTAGAGCCGTAGTGCCGATCATGCTTGAGCGTGGTCACGGTCGGATTGTCAATGTGTCTATGAACGAGCAGACAATGGTTCGTCGAGGCTTCACGCCCTATGGTCCGGCCGGTGCTGGGGTTGAGGCGCTTTCGCAGATCATGGCCGCCGATCTCGCTGACACGCCGATCTCGGTGAATACTCTCCTTCCTGGTGGTGCGACACTAACCGGCATGATTCCCGATGACGTTCCAGATGTGGTTCGGGCCAAACTCCTAAATCCCTCGATTATGGGCGCACCGATCGTTTGGCTAGCGTCGCGTGCTGCCGAAGGTATTCGTGGTCAGCGAATCAATGCATTGGCGTTCGCGGAGTCATTGCCGAACTCCAACGACTAGGACGTAGGTGGACCTCGAGCCAACGGTCTCCCTGGCGTTGTATAAAGGTATGGAACGCTCTTGAGGAGCATCGTACGGAGGCGATGCGCGCAGAAAAAGATTGGAGGCGCTCACGTACTCTGGTGGCGAGACTGTAGGAGCCTCATGCCTGTGGTTGGAGCGCAGTTAGCCCCGAGAGTGAGTTGGTGGTGGCACGATAGGTATGGGTCCGGAGGGGCCGAATACGAGAGCGCAGGTTGTAGCCGTTCAAGTGTGCTATCGGACTTGGTAGGCTGAGGCTTCGACAGTGGGCTGGACATAGGTGACGAAGTAGCAGTCGGCACGAGGCCTTCTGCTTCGTTTTTCGGATCGCGTTTCTCGAGGAGCCTGTCTAGCTTCGATCTTTAACTCAAGGGTTTAGGGAGAAGACAGTGGCAGTGGAGGATGCGTTGGCAGGGAATCGATCACGTAGTTCTGACCAACTGCTCGCTGAGATTGATCGACTTGACGCTGCTCTGCGTCGGACACTCGAGCGAAGGGCTCCGGCTGAAGTCTTAGACGCCTTCGAGGCTGTACGCTCAGGATCTCGAGAGCGCATTCTTGAGACTTCATCTTTCTTAGATGCAATGTCGGTCGAGGTGATGACCAAGCTTGCTGGAGTCTTTTCAGTCTATTTTCACCTGGCGAACGTCGCAGAACAGGCGGGGCGGGCTAGTGAAAGTCGGAGTTCGCGGTCCAAACCTCTAGAGCGCGTGGTCGATCGACTGCAGGACTTGCTGATTGAGGGCTCTCTCACTCAGGACGAGCTTACGAACCTGCTCGCAGATTTTGAGGTGCAGCCAGTTTTTACGGCGCATCCGACTGAGGCGGCGAGGCGATCGGTCCTGTCAAAACTCCGCTCGCTCGGTGATCTCCTTGCCTCGTCGGATCGACGGCGCGTCGATGAGCTCGTCGAGCTTCTGTGGGAGACCGATGAACTTCGGCTCGGTCGGCCCGAGGTCATTGACGAGGCGCACAATGTCCTGTACTATCTCGACGCTCTAGCGGTTGGACCGGTTGAGCACGTGACAAGACGTTTCTCAACGCAACTAGCGCGAATTGGCCATGTGCACCCTCTCGATGCTCCGGTACTCACGTTTGGATCTTGGATCGGTGGTGACAGGGATGGAAACCCGTTTGTCACCGCCGAGGTGACCATTGAGACACTTGAACTGCACTATCGCCGAGGTCTCAATGTGTTGACTGCTTCTATGAATCGCTTGGTGGACGAGCTGAGTGTTTCGATCCGACTGGCGACGGTTAGCGAGGAGCTCAAGAAGTCAATCGAGCGAGATCAGGGCTCGGTGCGTAATCTGCACGCCCGATTTATGCGGCTCAACCGCGAGGAGCCGTATCGGCTCAAGCTTGGCTGCATCTTGGCCAAGCTCGCTGCTACCAGAGAGCGGATTGAGGCGCAATCCCCACACCTGGCCGGAGTTGATTATCTCTCCGCTCGGGAGCTTCTCGATGACCTTATGGTTATGTACGAATCCTTGTGCGATAACGGTAGCGAACTCTTAGCCAACGGACTTTTAGCGGATGTCATTCGAGGTGTCACTGCGTTTGGTCTGGGCTTTGTGCGGCTCGACGTGCGCGAGCACTCCGCCGCTCACCACCAGGTCTTAGCCGCCCTTTTCGATCGGGTAGGCGCATGCAGTGATGGTTACCAACGGCTCGATGGTGATGCTCGGCTGGCGCTGCTGGTTAGCGAGCTTGAATCACTGAGACCGCTTGCGCCGAAGCCAATGCCGCTGAAGGGTCCTCTTGCAAAGACCTTTGCAACCTTCGAGGCTATTGCGAGCGCACTTGAGCGATTTGGACCAGAAGCTTGTCAGAGCTACATAGTCTCGATGACGCAAGGGGCGGACGATCTCCTCGCTGCGGTGATTCTTGCGCGCGAGGCGGGACTCGTCGACCTCGAGGCCGGAATTGTGCGAGTCGACTTCGTTCCACTCTTAGAGACGGCGGCCGAACTAGATCGGGCGGGAGAGATTCTGGATACCCTGCTCTCTATTCCTGCCTATCGTGCGATAGTTGCCCAGCGCCGAGGAGTTCAAGAGGTCATGCTGGGCTACTCGGATTCCAATAAAGACGTGGGGATCACGGCCTCGCAATGGAGTATCCATAAGGCGCAACGTAGTCTTCGTGACGTCGCACAGAGACATGGAGTGAAGTTACGACTCTTTCATGGTCGTGGAGGAACCGTCGGTCGAGGTGGTGGTAACACCTACGCGGCAGTTATGGCGCAGCCTTGGGGAGTTTTCGATGGCAGGATGAAGGTGACTGAACAAGGTGAGGTCATCTCAGACAAGTATCTGCTACCTGCGTTGGCCGAGGATAGCCTGGAGCAACTGCTCGCTGCTTCGCTTGAGGCGTTGACCTTACGTCGAAGACCGCTTGTGGACTCAAAGAATCTGCGTCAGTGGGATGCGGCGATGGATTGGGTCGCACAGCGGTCGAGAGATCACTACCGGGACCTCCTTGAGCATCCTGATTTACCGGGATACTTTCTACACTCCACGCCGGTAGACGAGTTGGCTCGACTGAACCTAGGATCTCGCCCTGCTCGACGATCGAGCGTCAGCAATGATCTCAGCACGCTTCGTGCGATTCCTTGGGTATTTGGCTGGACGCAATCGCGACAGATCGTACCAGGGTGGTTCGGCGTCGGAATGGGATTGAGAAGCGCACGAGAGGAGGGACTTGGGCCGACACTTGCTGCCATGTATCGAGGATGGCCATTTTTTGCAAACTTTATTGCGAACGTCGAAATGACCTTGGCGAAGACTGATATGACCGTAGCTATGAGGTACGTCGAAGCGTTAGTACCGGCCGAGCTGAGGTCTCCCTTACTCCTCATTCAGGAAGAGTTCCGCCGAACAGTGGCAGAGGTACTCTGGTTGACGGGTTCGGAGACTCTCTTGGCCGGCAATCCGGTCTTGTCTCAGACCTTGGCCGTACGCGACGATCATCTTCTCCCGTTACAACTGATGCAGATTCAGCTCCTAGCGCGGGTTCGTGCACACCGTCGCCGTGGTGACGAGCCGGCGGAGGATCTTATGCGGGCTCTTTTACTGACAACGAACGCCATTGCGACCGGCCTTCGCAATACCGGATAAGCCGGTCGGCACGATTGGGCCACTCAGGCTGCGATGGCATCTTCGCACACGATGCACCCCGGAGTAAGGTCGATATCGACAGCAAGCCCTTGATCATCACCCCACCTCTGCAACGGCTCTCCTTGGAACTATTGGAAACGCTTTGGACGGCTCGGTCTAGGTGTACGGTCTCGTGCCGAGAGATACTCTTGGCTGAGCGGGATGGCTGTGCAGGACATTCTGCTCGAGGCAGGGGGCGTGAGCTCCAACTCTGTGACAGATGCGGGGCCGAGGGGTCATCGAGGCGGTGTGAGGAGTAGTGCGGCCGCCGTGCCTTTGGGTGCCTGACTAGTGGCGACGAGGAGCGTCGTCGCCCCGTTATGGGTTGCAGGACGGACAGAACCTGGCAGTATCTCTTTCTTCGGTGGTATCAAGTTCTATGGTCTCTCGGTGCTCGCAGCTTGGGCAACCGTGGACTACTGCTCGTGGCAAGGGTAGCTCGTAGGAGCATGAGGAGCACGGCAACCCGACAATGGTGGCGACTGGACCCCATCCCGGAGCGTGGCAGAGCGGACACCGCTGTAGGAGTCTCGTTGCTAGTCGCTGGGCGGCTTCGGCAATGACGAGTCTCCGAGATGGGGAGGCAGTAGCTCGCAGGTCGCTCTCCACGGTTACGACCTCGTCGGGAGCGCTGGATCCACAGGCCGCTACTGCATCAATTAAAGTCTCCAGGGTGTTGATCCCTTTAATGATTGGTCCCTTTTGCCCATTTACGGGTCGGACGATGAGGTGGTGGTGAGGAAAATCTGCTCGTTCCATGAGCTCTTCCAATGGATCCCCTGGTCGCACGTTTCGGGAGACGGATCGCACAGACGTGCTCTCGTATGACTCGCTGATGACCACGTCCGCCTCGTCGTCAACGAGGACGATCAGTTCACGATCGACGGTGATCAGTGGGAGCGAGGGAGAAGGTCCGATCGATCCTTCCGAGGCTAGACCGAGCGACCTACCACTGAGGCGCATTCCTAGTCGAGCTTTCTCAATAGCTGTCTCGAGCGGGGGCAATCTGCGCTCGATCTCGCCAGTGAAGGTTCCCAAGAGATCGGTATCAACCTCTACAGAAGTGACCAAGAGACCGATAGCGTCCTGGAGCGGCGGTGCGATCAAGTCTAATTTGTCATGTTTTGTTGCTAAGACGGCGTGACCACCCTGGTAGGGGTGCTGTACTGTGGGCCAAAGTTGTGGCGGAGTGACGCTCTTCAGGTCGCTCTGCATGCGACCGCCGCCCTGACGACCTCGTTGGCGAAGAAAGCGCACGGCTCTAGTGTAGAGCGCGAGAGATGTCTACCTAGTGATATCGACGCACCCGTCTTTGGTTGCAGCAGGGCCTGACAGAGAAGTTCGGTCAATAGTGGCGTGCTGCGTTGAGATTGATGGTCAAGCTCGATGTCCAATGTACCCCTGGTGTTGAGCTCTCAGCGTTGGTGGCTGGTGGGGGGTCGAGGTATCTCCATCACTCACGACGAGTGGTTGGTGTCGGATTCGATCCTTACTGCAGTGCCGTAGGCACAGATCTCGGTCCAGTTGCCTGCCATCTCAGAGGTATCGAAGCGCATGGCTACGATCGCATCGGCTCCTTTTGCCACTGCTTCGTCAACCATGCGACCGAGCACCTCCTTACGACTTTCGACGAGGTTTTTGGTCATTCCTTTCAGTTCACCACCAGCAAGAGCTTTGAATGCAGCCCCGAACTGAGAACCGACGTTGCGACTGCGAACCGTGAGCCCGAAGACTTCGCCGAGCACCTCTGTAATGCGATATCCTGGGATATCGTTCATGGTTGAAATGAGCATTGACACGTCTCTCTCCTAGCCGGCCACTGCTGGCTGCGTGGTCCAGTGAGCGAAGACTATCACGTCCGGTGAGTGAGTGTCGATAGGCGACTTGTCGCTGCCTTTCCTCGTAGTTCGTGGGCGTAAACGCTGATCCAGCATCAGTGAACTTTTTGAGATTGGTTCTTGAGCGGAGCCTTGATTTCGATGGAACGCCGCGTGCACCAGGGCATGCGGAGCGTTGTATGCGAACCTCTGTTTGTCTAGATGCGAATCTGTGATTACTTAAAGATGACTTCCAGATGGAAGGAGAAGAGTCTCGTCTGAATGGGTTTTTGCTCGCTTGTTGACCTCTCATCGAGACCTCGGATATCGATGGTGACTTGGGGGAGGTTGAACCTTGTCCGACTCGCACTCTTGCTGGCGGTGTAACTTCGGTCGTTGATCGTGTGGGAGTACCGTGTGTGATGAAGGAGAGGCCGGTCGGAGAGCAGCACACGTCACTGAGCGACGCAGCCGGGATGTTTGGGGAGAAGACGGGGCTGAGTAGCGCTGGCACTGAGTTTAGATGCTCTCCGTCGCGGCGCTTACTGGGCTGGCCTCATGTGGCCTTAGCGAGCGAGTTTTTCCGCCAGCGAAGGTGAGAAGTGCTCGGGCGAGTCACGATGAATCGAGACTCCGGCTTTGATTCGAGTGGTGACGGTTTTCCGACTAATTTAGTAGTAGCAGGCTGACGTATGAGGCGTGACGGAACGCCGGTAGGAGGAAGTCGGATGGCGACAACTTGGGAGGCAGCACTTCGAGACGCACGGAAGAGTTTCCGGTCTGCGGGAGAACAGCTGGTACAGGGGCGGTTTCGTCCCGAGAGTTTGCGCAGCTCGAGCTCGGACTTGCGAGAGGCGTCGCTGAACTTGGGTGAGGCGGCAGTCTATGGTCTTGAAGGATGGCTGCTTCGGTCCTCAGCGGTCCCAACCACGCCGTTTTTAGATCCAGAGATTTTTCCTTGGACAAAGGTTCTCGAGGCGGGCTGGCAAGACATCCGCGCTGACCTCGATGATGTTCTCAGGCATCGGGCCGATCTACCGAATTTTCAGGATATCTCGCGAGACGTTGCCTCGATCACGGATGATGATCAGTGGAAGACCTTTTTCTTCTTGGGTTACGGCTATCGTTCAGAGGCGAATTGGGCACGTTGCCCACGGACTGCTGCATTGTTAGAGCAGATCCCTGGACTGACCACTGCATTTTTCTCGATCTTGTCGCCGGGCAAGCACATCAAGGAGCATCGAGGACCTTACCGTGGTGTACTCCGATATCACTTGGGACTGATGGTTCCCGAGCCGGCAGAGAAGTGTGGCATTACGGTTGGGGGCGAGACGAGACACTGGGCCGAAGGCGAGAGCATGCTCTTCGATGACGGTTATCTACACGAAGCCTGGAATGACAGCGACGGAGTGCGCGCGGTCCTCTTCCTCGATGTGGTGCGACCCCTCCAAGGTAGCGCAGAGAAGGTTAATAATGGCCTTTTGAAGGCGATAGCTGTATCTCCGTTCCTTCGAGATGCGAAGAAGCGCCATGAAGCGTGGGAAGGTCGCTTCGAAAAGATTGCTAAGGCTACTGGCGCCGATTCCTAGACCTTTGCGCCGATTCATCGAGAGGACGCCCGTTTATTTACGGTGTCGTTACGGTGTCGTACTCCTTAGTAGCGTGCTCCACTTCTGGTTGGTTGATTGGAGAGTGAGGAAGGGAGTCGACGAAACTCTTCGCTATCTCCGATGCAGCCATCGGGCGTCCTCTTTGTACTAGGACAGATCCGCTCCGACCTGGTTGATTTACGATCGCACTCCGTGTGGAGCAGGGCGAAATCTGACACAAGATACCGCTTGAGATTCGCGGCACACATCTAAGTCTTTGAATCTGAGGTGGTGCGGACGCTGTTGTGGAGAGCGGTAGCGGTCAAGGTGTTGAAGCTGTTTCAGATGAGCTGTGACCGCTAGCGTTGACTCCGAGTAGCGATTGAGCACCGATTCCAAGGAGCTTTGACCCGACGATACCGTGGCGAAGTCTCGGGACAAGAGTAGGTAGAACGAGCCCAACGATTAGAGTTCCGGCCGCAGTGATGGCGTCCCAGCGATAAGCGCCTGAAGGAAGTGGGAGGAAGGTCTCCTTGACGACGTATCCGAGGATTGCCAGACCGACTATTAGGATCGCTCGTCGATAGAGGGGTGCGTGTGACCGAATGGTGAAGACAAAAGCGGCAAGCACTGCGAGGATGTAAGCGGCGATGATGAGGTCGGCGCCGTAGGTCAAGATATCTGCAACTGCGGTATTGGCCTGGTTCTCCCAGATGAACCCCATGAGCATCAAGAGGCTAACGCCGCCGATCGCTGCGAGCGCTCCAATTGGTGCACCGCTTGATCTCCCAGTTCGCTGGAGTACGCGTGGCCCGAAGCCGTCTCGTGAGAGTGCAAAGAGCATTCGGCTGGCTGCGATGACGCAGGCAAGAGCTGCGCCGAAGGAGCTGAGGATCGCTCCGAGATTGATTACATCGCCAAACCATGCAGTGACGTAGGTATCGGTGATGGAGACCAGTGGAATCGGTGATGCCGCCAAGGCTCGAGTGCTAGGAAATGCGTTTTGAATCACTGCCGCTACGCCGATCTCGTAGATCGCAACGACGATGAGCGAGATCATGATCGCCTTGGGAATCGTCTTTTTGGGGGCCTGCGACTCTTCTCCAAGTGTTGCAGCTCCCTCAAATCCGGAGAAAACGGAGAATGCGTAGACGACACCCAAGGCGACTGCTGATTCCTTCAGACCTTGCGCTCGGAACGGAGCGAGACTGAGCGCATGGTGGTGGTAGCCGCCTTTGACGGTGATAATAATGCATGCAACCACGACGAACAGGATCGAAACACCCTCGAAGATCAAGACGAGTATCGACGAAAACCTGATATTTAGGTACGCAAAGGCCATGACCAACAGAAAGGTTGCGAGGGCAAATACCTGCCACGGTAGATGAAAGCCGAGTGTGGCGAAGAACGGCTGAGCCTCATCTGCGGTGCTCGCATAGACTCCTCCTGCAAAGTTGACGTACACCATCATGAGCGCTATCGCTGAGAGGAACCCGAAGCGGGGTCCGACAACCGCTCCGGTAAAGCCGTAGACGGAGCCTGAGCTATTAAATCCTCGGGAGAAGAGGACGAAGGCGTAGGCTACAAAGCCCATTGCGACTGCCGCAATGACCTGCACCAGGGCAGTTCCGCCGCCAGCAATACTTGCGAGTATGGCCGCCGTAATGACGACTCCTCCAGTGGGTCCTTGGATCCCGACGGACTCCGCAACAACTCGAAAGAAACGCAGGTTATTGCGCTTGAGTCCGTTGTGAGTAGGCGATGCCTCATATCCGAACTCATCGAAGGTACTGCCACTGCTTTGCAGGGGACCTCGTACGGGTCTCATAACCTTGGCTCCCTGTGCTCGGAGTCGGATGAGAGCCCGAATG
>JBMFXG010000075.1:0-11765 GCA_049964535.1 Acidimicrobiales bacterium
GTCCACGTCATCGACGAAGTTTGCCAGTACGTACAGAGGGGCTCCGTTCCCCTTTACGAGCACAAAATCTTCAATCGAAGAGTTCTCGAAGCGAACCTCTCCCCGTACTAGGTCCGAAACCGTCGTAACTGCCTCACGATCAACCTTGAACCGCAGTGCGCGCCCAGGAGCTTGGCTAAGGCCGAGCTCTCGGCAGAAGCCATCGTACCCCGGCGGACCGTTTCGCTCTTTTGCCCGCTGATCGATCTCTTCCCGAGTGCACTGGCAGTAGTACGCTCGCCCAGCTTCAACGAGCTCCTGAGCACAGAGGTCGTAACGCTCTCGCCGCTGTGATTGGAAGACAGGTCCCTCATCGAAATCGATCTCAAGCCAGGCAAGTGCTTCGATGATTCCGTCGGTCCATTCAGGTCGGTTTCTCGCCTCGTCGGTATCATCGATCCTCAGAAGGAGGCTGCCCCCCTGCGCACGTGCATAGAGCCAGTTGTACAGAGCGGTACGAGCACCACCGACATGAAAATACCCAGTTGGCGAAGGCGCAAACCGCAGTCTCGGATGTAGATCAGTCACAATCGCTCCAGCCTACTCTGACCTAGGCTCGTGCATTCGGATGGAGCGTTACGCGTAGGAGTAGAATCCGCGTGAGCTCTTTCGACCCAGTAGTCCAGCTTCACACATTCTCGAGAGCAGCGGTGGCGGAGCGTAGAGCGGCTCTTTAAACTCTTCGTAGAGTGACTCTGCAACTGCCAACGTTGTATCGAGGCCGATCAAGTCGGTCAGAGCGAGAGGACCCATTGGGTGAGCACAGCCTTCAACCATTCCGCGATCGATATCTTCTGCGGTAGCAAATCCCGACTCAAACATTCTGATTGCAGAGAGCAGATAGGGAATCAACAGTGCATTGACGATAAAGCCTGCGCGGTCTTTTGAGTGAATCACATGTTTGCCGAGCACCGATTCCACGAACTTCGTCACGGAGTCCACGACGTCATCGGCCGTGAGGAGGGATCGAACCACCTCAACGAGCGGTAAGACCGGCACCGGGTTGAAGAAGTGGATGCCGATCACTCGTTCCGGTCGACTCGTGGCCATAGCGAGCTTCATGATCGGAATCGACGAGGTATTCGAGGCTAGAATCACATCGCTCTGACCGACCACCTCGTCTAGCTGGCGAAAAAGTTCGAGTTTCAGTCGTTCATTCTCAACGATCGCCTCGATGATCACGTCTCGATCGGCCAACATGGCGAGATCTGTCGAGAATTGAATGCGATCGAATACGGAGTCAAAGAGCTCTTGTGAGATCTTTCCTGACTTGACAGCTCGAGTCAGCGACCTCCGAACCCTCTCGCCCCCCCTCTCGAGCGCGGCAGGATCGGTTTCGACCACCACCACCTCGAGGCCGGACCGAGCCGCAACCTCTGCGATACCCGATCCCATGAGGCCACATCCCACGACTCCCACCTTGTGAAACATCGCCGTTCCTACCTCCGTCTCCGACAACCAAACTCTCCAACCCACCTACGCTAGGACCCAAGGAGTCCACCACTACCGTGCTCCACCGAAGCTCACACGAGCAAAGTTTAAGAAGAACTCTGCACGACCGATCGACCGACAACCATGCGTTGGATCTGGTTTGTTCCCTCGTAGATCTGGGTGATCTTCACATCGCGCATCATCCGCTCGAGCGGAAAATCCTTCGTATAACCGTAACCACCAAGAAGCTGCAGCGCATCGATGACGACGGACATCGCTGAGTCCGAGGCAAAATACTTCGCCATAGCCCCGAATCGTCCAAGTTCGCCGTCGGGATCGTCGTCAATGAGAGTACAGGCTCGATAGACCAGACCTCGAGCGGCCTCAATCTTGGTCGCCATGTCAGCGACCATAAACTGAATTGCTTGGTTATCCGCTATCGCTCGACCAAACTGATGACGCTGGCGAATGTAGTTCACCGCAAAGTCCAGAGCTCCCTGAGCAATTCCGACCGCTTGCGCGCCGATCATGGGGCGGGATCGATCCAAGGTACCCATTGCGATGTAGAAACCCCGATTCTCCTCGCCAATGAGATTCGACTTCGGTACTCGAACGTTCTCAAGCAGTATCTCCCCGGTCGGCGAACCTTTGATACCCAATTTGGACTCAAGCTTGGTGACCTTGACGCCCCAATCCGCCTCCACGACAAAGGCGGAGATTCCTCGATGACCCGCCTTTGGATCTGTCTTAGCGAAGACGGTGTACGTATCTGAGATGCCAGCATTGGTGATCCAGCACTTCGTACCGTTGAGAATGTAGTCATCACCATCTCGCACAGCAGTGGTCGTCATCGCCGCCACATCTGAGCCTGCGTCAGGTTCAGACAAGCAGTATGACGCCTGAGCCTCGCCCCTAGCAATTGCTGGCAAATATCGCTCCTTAAGCGCATCGGATCCGTAGTAGATAACCGGTATCATCCCGAGCTTTGAGATCAGCATCGTAAGCGAGGTCGAAGCACAGACTCGGGCCAACTCTTCGACCATGATTGCCTGTGTAACGTGATCAGCGCCGCTACCTCCAAAGGCTTGCGGTAGACCGAGAGCGGGTAACTCCATTGCAACACAGGAGCGGAAGGAGTCCCAAGGGAAGCTCGCCTCTTCGTCGGTCCTCGCGGCATTTGGCCCGATCTTGTCCTCAGCGAACGCTCGGAGTACGGCGCGATAGTCTTTCTGTTCGGGCGAGAGCGAAAATTCATTCATAGCTACAGTGTTCCAGGATTTCGGGGCCGACTCCAAATCGCAAATCGTCAATCAGCTGCCTCCCATTGCAGGACGAGCTTCCAACGCACGCATAGATTGCCCGACGTGCACTCTGAGACGAGGCTTGCTACTGTTGACGCAGAGTAAGAGGCCAACCAGAGTTCTCGGGTCCGTCATCTGTCGCCAACAAGGTGCGAGAGATGAGGCCGTGTATACGAGCGCTCGGCAGGTTTCAACCGACCATATCGAGTAGGAAGCACCTGGAGAGAACGATGGCAGCAGAGAGCGCAACTACGGCACCTCACATCGAGAGCACTGACGAGCACCTCGTGAACGAGCGGATCGAGAAGCTTCTCAAGGAATTTCCGCCGAAAGAGGTCGCTGCCACCGAGTTCTGGGGAGCGCAGTTCGATCTCGGCCTTGCCTACGTTCATTTTCCGATCGGGCTCGGTGGACTCGGGGTCTCGCCCGGGCTTCAAGAGCTCGTCTCGCGACGGCTACGCTCCGCCTCGGCTCCTATCAACTTCACTCGCAATCCAATCGGAGTCGGTATGGCTGCGCCAACGCTCCTCACACACGCCCGTCGAGAGGTCTCGGAGAAGCTCCTGCGCCCCTGTTTCACCACAGAGGAGATCTGGTGTCAACTCTTCTCCGAACCCGGTGCCGGCTCAGATGTGGCCGCTCTTGCCACCCGAGCGGTCCGCGACGGCGACGAGTGGATTGTCAACGGGCAGAAGGTGTGGACAACGCTCGCTCACGTCTCTCGATGGGGCATGCTCGTGGCGAGAACCGATCCGCAACTCGAAAAACACAAAGGTCTCACCTACTTCATCGTCGACATGAAGGCACCCGGTGTTGAAGTCCGACCACTACGTCAGATGACCGGTGAAGCCGAGTTCAACGAGGTCTACTTCACCGACGTCCGCATCCCCGATACGTACCGTCTCGGCGAAGTCGGCCAAGGCTGGTCCGTAGCGATTACTACGCTGATGAACGAGCGCGTCTCGATCGGCGGTAACGTCATGCCACGGGGCGGGGGTGCGATCTCCGATGCCGTTCGCATCGCACAGACACGAGAGAAGCTGTCACCCGTCAAGAGGGACGAACTCATGAAGCTCTGGACCCAGGCAGAGGCGGGCAGGCTCTTGAACATCCGAGCGGCACAGATGCGGACTGCCGGTAATCCCGGTGCCGAAGGCTCGGTGGCAAAACTGCTCTATGCCGAGTTGAACAAGAAGATCTACGCATTCTGTGTAGACCTCATGGGTGCTGAGGCACTCCTACACCCCAGCTACGAGATGATTCGGCCCGACTACACCAAGGTCTCCCCTGAGCGCGGTTCGGTTCGAGAGATCACTCGCACCTTCCTCAGATCTCGAGCAAACTCGATCGAAGGTGGTACCTCAGAGATCATGCGCAACATCCTTGGCGAGCGAGTGCTGGGACTACCAGGAGATCCAAGGGTCGACAAAGGCAAGCCCTGGATCGACGTGCCCCGAAGCTAGCCCATCTACGGGGTTTCCACGATCTCACGACGAGTCTGTGGGCCTGGATCACTCGCGAAACAGCTCGCAGATAAGACAGCCTCAACCACTGCGATGCCAACCTCTCAAAGCGGCATTTGCACGCACCGCTTTCTTCGGAGCCCTGATCTTGAAGGGATCGTCGTCGAGTAGACTTTGACCGATCGAACCCTCGGTATGGAGAGTCACGTCGCCGTAATTTCCGAGGCTCATCCCTCATGAAGGCTGGAGCATGATGCGAACACGAGCGAAGCGATCGTCACGACACAATACGAGTCAGGACACGTCGACTCGACGCAAGGTCGTGGTCGTTGGAGCCGGGTTTGCCGGACTGGCTGCCGTAGAGCGCCTCTCATCATCAGAGTTCGAAGTTCTCCTCATCGATCGACATAACTTCGCCACTTTTCAACCACTGCTCTACCAAGTTGCGACGGCCGGCCTCAACCCCGGTGACGTCTCCTTCCCTATTCGAACCCTGCTTCGCAAGCATCCGAGGGTTCGATTCCGCCAAGGCGAACTGGTCTCCATCGACCGCACATCGAACGAGATCGAACTAGAGGATGGCTCTCGAGTAGCCTACGACTTTCTTGTCCTCGCCTTCGGAGCAACTTCCAACTACTTTGGTGTCCCGGGCGCCTCTGACTATACCCACGCTATCTACACCCTCGATGACGCTCTCGAGGTCAGAAATCTTATCTTTCAACGATTCGAGCAAGCCGCCGCCCATGGTGGACCTCCTAATACTCTCACCTTCGCAGTCGTTGGCGGCGGGGCCACTGGAGTTGAAATGGCAGGTGCCGTTGCGGAACTCTGCGAGAAGGCTCTCCACACCGACTACACCACCATCAAGGCGAGCGACGTCAGAGTGCTGCTCATCGAGCAGCGCCCCCGGATTCTTGAAGCATTCGACGAGGAGCTCTCCGAGTACGCTATCTCCGAGTTAAAAAAACGTGGCGTCGAGGTCATGCTCGAAAACGTCGTTGAGGAGATCACGCCCTCTACAATCCGGCTTCAAGGTGGCAGGTCCATCGATTACGGGCTCGTTGTGTGGGCCGCTGGAGTCAAGGTTGCCGACTTTGCCAGCAACCTCGGCCTGCCACAGACTCGAGGGGCCCGAATCAAAGTCAACGAAGATCTTCGGGTCGAAGGCGAAGAGAGTATCTTTGCAATCGGAGATCTCTCTGCCGCATTGTCCCAGGGATCCGTCGTACCACAGTTAGCCCAACCCGCCCTCCAACAGGGGAAACATGCGGCCGACCAGATCCTCAACCTGACTACTGGAAAGCCGACCGTCGCCTTCCGCTATCGCGACCGTGGGACCATGGCGACGATTGGACGCCATGCAGCCGTCGCACAGCTACGCGGAGGCATCGACCTAACGGGCGGACCCGCATGGCTTGCATGGCTACTGCTCCACGTCTTGACGCTCATCGGTGCTCGCAACAAGCTTTCAGTGCTCTTGAACTGGGCCTGGCACTACGTTTCCTGGGGCAAAGGGCCCCGAGTTATCCTCGGAGGATGAGGCGCAACGCTCGCACTAAAAGTGCGATGAGATCTTCTGTCTGATCCGCACAGAGCTGGGCCAAAATTCCTCACCTCGCCATCGTTGCAGATGCAACCCCCCAAGTCCGGCCGATCGGTCATGAGCTATCGACACCGCAACGTCGCTCGACGCTCACTTGCCCCAAGTTTTCAAAAGCGTCGCCAAGACCTCCTGATGTGACGTACAGATGAGGTCGGCCTGATACAGGGTCTCTCTGTCGGTACGTGCGGCGAACCCAATAACAAACATCCCTGCTGCACGCGCTGCGCTGACTCCGGCCGGACTGTCCTCGATGACCACACATCGCTGCGGCTCAACGTTCATCCGCTCGCTCGCATAGAGAAAGAGGTCTGGCGCCGGTTTGCCTCGAGTAACATCTTGCGCCGAGAAGATTCGGCCCTCAAAACACCCAAGAAGTCCAACGATCTCAAGGGCTCGGCGTATTCTGACGTGATCACCCGAGGACGCTACGCAGAACGGCACAGAGAGACGGTGAAGGGTCTCAACCGTTACATCGCTCCCACTCACCGTGCGCAGCTGCGATGAAAACGCACGAAAAAGCAGTTCGTGATAGCGATCCTCAAATTCTCGAGGAAGCGCCTTTCCCGTTGTACCATAGATCGACTGACGAACTGACTCGAGTGAGCTTCCAAGATACCGCTGCATGCTCTCCTCGACCGTGAGGACGACACCGAAGCTCCCAAGAGACTCGACGAGAGCCGTATTCGCTAGGAGTTCACTATCGACCAAGACGCCGTCATTATCAAAGATGACCAGTCCCCAATCCAACATCGGCACGATCTCTCTGTTCTAGCTCGCTCGTCTCTGCAGGGCCGATGCATCACTCATAGCTGCGCGATCGCAAGGCTCTGAGCAACACGCTACCCTAGCGTAGAGATCGATGACTCCGTCGGCCCGCTATCGCAGTTCCAAGCCGACGCCACCTGCACCAACTCGACGCATGCGACCGTCAACCAACGGCTCTGACCTGTGTGCTCAGGATGCTCGATGAAGACGGCACCAGAGAGAACCTGAGCGAGCACTCGAGCCCGGTGGCCACAGACTCTTCACACCCAGAACCGGGGCCTTCGGTCTCGTGAGACGCTACGCTTGCACCGCTCCATCGACACAGACTCCTCCACGGCCCCAACCCCATCGTGCAGCACCACTTCGTGCGTTACTTGCACTCCTTTACGATCAACACTCGACGAGCCATCATGGAATGGCGATCGGCCATTGTTCTGTACTGCACCATTATCTAGTTTCAGTGCTCGTGCACCGAACCTCTTTCGGGCAGTACAGACTCAGAGTTAGAGAGCCTCTCGGCCACCACATCAAAGCCACAGCGCCATCACATACCTACACGCTCGGTCACGACCTACGTACCGAGGACCAGAGTTGACCACAGTGGTTGATGCGGTGGATCGTTAGGGCAGCGGTTCGACCGAAGCGCGAGTACCCCTCTTTGCTGCCATCGCACCGAGCAGCCGAGAGAGGCGCGCGCTCTTCGGAGCGAGGTCGTAGGCCACGGCAACGGCGCTTACCAGCGCAGCCTCCTCGCACTCCCAACCCGTGCTTGCGCCGCCTACCAGATAGATACCGTTTTCACCTTGCAGCTCCCCAAGGCGCGAGAGCGCTTGCAGGCCGACAGGAGTCGGCAATAGGTGTCGACGCTGCTCTACCAGAAGCGCCACTCCTCGAATCGAACTCTCCGGCACGGACCACGAGCGCCACAGGTCCGAAGCAGGGTTGCTGGCGACCCGTGTCTCAAGTCTCGCCGAGGCCTCATCTCTGATCACAAAAGTTGAAGGCGTCGACCACGGATCTGTAGGAGGTGACAGCGACCGTTGCGTCAGCGCAACCTGCGACTCAGTGCTCTCGACCTCTCGTAGGAGGGATCCACGGACTCCTCCTATGATCTCACCGGCCAACCACGGAGGTATCGCAAGAACGACCGCGTCAAACTCCTCCTCACCTCCGCTGTGGGTCACGACGACCCGGTCCCCAAATGGGGCCACCTCAGAGACTGAAACCCGATACCGGATACGAGTGGATTGCAACGATGCTTCGAGCTGCTCAAGCCACCGACCGACCCCACGCTCTACGATGCGCGGAGCGCTATACCCCTGACGCAGAGTTGGAAGCGATCGAACGAGGCTCTCCAATGCCATGGTGGCGCTGACACGCTCCATCGTCTCATAGTCAATGCCCAACAGCGAGGCCGCTACTGGAGTAGCAACTGTGCGAACGAACTCCGACGAGAGCGAGAGGCCGGTGACAAAGTCTCTCCATATCAACTCGTACGCTCCCGAAGTGCGAAGCCGTCTCAAACTCTTGAGCAGGTAACGCCAATCACTCGCTAGGGCTGGCGACGCAGGTGCGGACCTCCGAAGTGGACTCGGCAGCGGCTGAATCGAAGTTTGAAACGTGACAGCATCTGATTCATCGAGGACCACAAGTCTGGCCGGCGCCTTCACGGTGGGAACCCCAAGTAACCGTAACATCGTCATCGTCAGCGGTTGGTCTGACGGTACGAGGATCTCGGGCCGCAAGGAGGTCTCGACTACCGTCCCATCAACATCAAGGAGGGAGCTCTTCCCGTTACCTCCAGCGGCTCCATCCGTCTCAAAGCACGTCAACCGAACGGAGCCTTCAAGAAGCCACGCTGTCATGAGTCCAGCAGTTCCTGCCCCGACGACGGCCACATTCACCCGAGGGAGTTTAGCTCCCGTGCTCACCACCATTGCGGGCAGTACCTCCACCACCACAGTGAAACAGAGTTCTCAACACAACACCGAAGTAGAGCCGTGAACCAGGCGTGGAAGAGGAGTGCTCCGGCTCCATTGACAGAGGTGGTGAAAGAGTTTGAAACGTATCGTCAAGATGTTCGAGGGGATTTTCAGACCTGACGAGTACGCCGACCTCTTACAGGGTCGCCATGATCGAGGTTCTGTAGATTCACAACCGTCTATAGGTGTTTCCTGAATGGTTCCGATAAGATGGCCCCGCAACACAACTCGTCACCTCGGCTATCGAGCAGAAGGTTTTGACTCCTCAGGAAGGACTGTGCGTTGGACACCACCATCACAACATCGGACGGACGACAGCTGACCTACGCCTTGCAGGGTTCCGAAACTGGACCGGTGGTGCTCATACAGAACGGGACGCCAAACTCAAGACTCATTCTTCCCACTCACGTACGAGAAGCGAAAGAGCGAGGAA
This sequence comes from Acidimicrobiales bacterium, assembly GCA_049964535.1. Classification (GTDB taxonomy): domain Bacteria; phylum Actinomycetota; class Acidimicrobiia; order Acidimicrobiales; family Acidimicrobiaceae; genus JAJYZP01. The sequence goes on from JBMFXG010000075.1 coordinate 9,018, forward strand.
TTCGACTTCTGAGCTACGATCGACCTGGCTACGGTGGATCGTCCCGGAAAGAAGGACGGAGCGTAGCAGATGCCGTCGATGACATCCGAACCATCGCAGATTACCTTGGTATCGATCGGATGGTAACGTGGGGAATCTCTGGAGGTGGGCCACACGCTCTTGCATGCGCAGCACTTGCGCCAGATCTTTTCGCTGCTGTCGCCACGCTGGCATCGGTCGGGCCATACGGTGTTGAGGGCTTCGACTTCTTTGAGGATATGGGAGCGCAAAACATCGAAAGCTTTCAGCTCACCGCCTCCGACCCTGCGGCGAGCGCTCAGAAGGCGGCCGAGGAGTGGCCTCTCCTCCTTGCGGCCACACCTGAGAGTCTCAAGGAACAGTGGGTGACGATCCTTTCCCCCACCGATGCCGCCGCCGTTACCGGAGAGGTAGCCGACTACTTCATGGAGATGCTTCGCAGCGGCATGGCTCCCGGACCCGAAGGATACATCGACGATGGAGTCGCTTTCACGAAGCCATGGGGATTCGAGCTTTCTGAGATTACGGTACCGGTTCAGCTCTGGCAAGGTCGTCAGGACCGCTTCGTCCCCTACGGTCATGGAAAGTGGCTATCTGAGCAGATCCCTGGCGTTGAAGCCCATTTGACAGAGGACGATGGGCACCTAACCTTGTTGCAGCACGTCGATCAGATTCACGAGTGGCTTCTCAAGGCTCTCTCGTAACTTCGACCTCAGGATCCCCAGGGCAACGCCTGGCGACCAGCCAAGCGAACACACGCCTCCCGCAGAGCTCATCAATGCCTTGGAGGTAGGCCAGATCCCCCGCTTCTCTCAGCGCACCTTGACAACTCGCTAACAGGACGATCGAATCGCTGCGACGAGAGAGCCTAGGTCGGCGTTGCTAGCCGTACCATCACGGTCCGCTGACAGGGAACCGCGCTACTATTTAGGTACGCCTGCCGCACGGGTTCAGAGCTCAAAAGGTTGCCAATCGGCGACGTTCGCTCTTGGGAACCTTCGGCCCTAGACCGTCAACCCTTCGGGGCTCAGAGCTCCTGATCCTCTCACCGTCGCAACCTCGCAGTCGTTTCTCATGACTCATGGATCGCACCCCATGCCTCGGACCAATGAGACTCGAGCTTCTCGCACGGAAACTCCCTAGGTGAGACAGTCGTAGACACGAGCGGCTAGTTCCTGAGAGCGCGTATCCACCTCCGTGGCCGACGCCATACGGTTCATCACGTAGCCAAACCCTATCTGCGCATCGAGGTCGGCAAAACCAAGGGAACCACCGGCTCCTGGGTGACCGAACGCACTCGCAGGTAGCGTTAGCGCCAGCATCGGTGCGAGAGCAAAACCCAGACCGAAAGCGGTATCGACACCAAGAACCTCATCGATTCCTCTAGACCTAACGACGAGAGCGTTTCGTACCGTTGCGGGCCGAAGCAGCGGCTCACCATGACTATCGTGCACGACCGAGTGATAGAGCGTCGCTAGAGCCTCGGCCGAACAGACGGCGCTTGACGATGGCATCGCTAGCTGCCGATACGCAGGTTCATTCCAACGCTGATCGTACGCGAAGAGCTGTGACGGACCAAAGACGGCCTGAAGGAGAAGTTCCGACACCCCAGCTCGACGACTAGCTTCCACGGCTTGCTCGACATTCACTCGATCAGGGTCGGTCACCAGATCGGCGAGTCGTCCCGAGCGAACATCATCAACGTCAAGCGAGAGATCGAGACCCAGCGGCTCTGCGAGCTCGTCACGAAGGATCCGTGCCGGCATCTTGCCGTAGACCCGTCGGAGGAGTTCACCGTGAATCCAGCCAAAGGTACGGAGATGATAGCCGTGCCTCGAGCCTGGGCGCCACATCGGCCTCTGCGCCGCCGTAGCTGCAACCACGGTCTCCCAGTCTGCAACATCTTCTAGCGAGAGAGACTTCTCCAACACAGCGACTCCCGACCGATGCGACATCGTCATCTCCAACGTGATCGCCTGCTTCGAGGCGCTAGCAAACTCCGGCCATAGCTCCGATATCGCCATCTCGTAGGAGAGCAGCCCCGCTTCGACTGCCCGATGCAGTAAGATCGTCGTAAACCCCTTCGTGCAGGAGAATACTTGTACCGGAGTCTCAGTGGTAAAGGCCCGCCTTTCTAACAGATTGACAGAACCCCCTGAGAGCGACACCACCTTCCTCGCCCCGAGATACACGACTAGTGCTGCACCAACCTCACGCCCATCACGAAAATTGCTCTCGAATAGCTCCGCTACCGGCCCGAACCCCGACTCCACAAAGTCTTCGTGCAAATACAAACCCATGATCGCGACGATAGCCGCTCTCCACAAGGCAAAGATCGAACAACAACCAACCTTGCGCAACGAAGGTATGCACGCCTGACCATGCCACACCGCACAGACTGCAAGCACTAGACCTCACGGAGAGCCTCAATTACCAACTCACCCAAGCTCGAGCGATGCAACTACAGAGGAACCGAACTGCCCAAAGCATTCCACCTCGGAGTGAAAGCTTGCCGAGAGCTCCCCGCTCAGAGAACTGCAGAACCTGGGAGCGACTTTAACTCTATAGAAAGAGACGGACAAGTCATGGGTCGTACTGCGACAACGAGCACAGGACTCCAAAAACACAACTAGGACCCCGAAGGGTCCTAGTTCTCTAGAATAAACTGCGGCAGCGCCCTACTCTCCCAGGGGGCTACCCCCCAAGTACCATCGGCGCTGGCGGGCTTAA
>JBMFXG010000076.1:0-11725 GCA_049964535.1 Acidimicrobiales bacterium
CCATGTCGGAGCGACATAGGAAGCAGCCAGCGGACTAGCTCATCGCCGACTGCGTCTCCACAGCCGATGCAGACGAGATACCAGTGCGTCGTGACAGCAAGAGCGCTGAACCCTTCATATAGAGCGATACCGCTCCACTAAAGTCGAGCTGCGAAGCCTCCAACGGGGAGAGCTCGCAGGTGAGAATCGATCCACGTGTGGTAGCAACTTTAACCTTGACAGAGGCGCCGAGAAAGCTCTGACCAACGATCGAGCAACCACCAGTGGGATCTTGAGCCAGACCGATAGCCTCCGGTCGAACGAGCACCTCCACGGCATCTCCTCGAGAGTAACCACTGTTGCCAGCGGTGTGATACTCAACGACACCAAGCTCGTCAACGAGAACCTTCCCGGTCTCGCCAACCACTCCTTGGACACGATTGACGCTCCCGACAAACTCGGCCACAAACTCTGTAGCGGGGTGCGAATACACCTCCAGAGGAGAGCCGAACTGCTCCAGTCGCCCACCGTTCATGACCGCAATCCGATCCGCGAGAGCAAGCGCCTCTTCTTGGTCGTGCGTGACAAAGAAGGTCGTGATGCCAAGCTCGAGCTGGATACGTCGAATCTCCTCTCGAAGAAGGGACCGAACCTTGGCATCGAGCGCAGATAGCGGTTCATCGAGGAGCAACACCTCGGGCTTGATTGCAAGAGCACGTGCAAGCGCGACCCGCTGTTGTTGACCACCTGAGAGTTGGTGCGGGAAGCGATCCGCTTGAGCCTTCAGACCGACGAGTTCAAGCATCTCACTTGAGCGCTCCGCTCGTTGAGCGGAGGACATCTTGCGAACGCGCAAGCCAAACTCGACGTTCGCCCGAGCGGTCATATTCGGGAAGAGACTATAACTCTGGAAGACCATACCGATATTGCGCTTCGAAGGCGCAAGGCCGGTAACATCTCTCCCGCCAATACTGACCGTTCCCTCGTCTAACCGCTCCAAACCGGCAAGTGCACGAAGAGCGGTAGTCTTACCACATCCAGACGGTCCGAGGAGAACGACGAGCTCTCCCGCCTCCGCCTTGAGATCCAAAGAGGACAACGCCGCTACATCCTTGTAGTAGCGACTGAGCCCGACGAGCTCTACCGATAAACCACTGCGTTCCATACCTAGATCTTCCTTTGCTTGCATCTCACACAACCACGTCAAGCGTGATCTATCGATAAAAACCCGACTCCCCAGCGCACAAGGCCCACGTTCACGCTACGCCGCCCAACTGCGACGGATCTCACACCTGCACCCCAGCTTCCAAGGGATCAACGGCGTCGATCACAGCAGCACGATTACGACGTTGGGCAAAGATAATCACGATGACAGCAAGAGGGATCCAAGTAAACAGAAGTGCTATCAACGAAAGGGCAACGGCCTGAGAAGCCGCTGTCTGTCCCACTTGGACCAAAAAAACCGGAAAGGTCGTAAAGCTCAAAAGCGAAGCTACCGCAAACTCTCCGATACAGTAGGCGAAGGTCAACACCGCAGCTCCGAAGAGACCGGAGCGCAAGTTCGGAAGAAGTACGAAGCGCAGGAGCTTACCCCACCCGGAACCGAGCGACTGACCCGCTTCCACCAGCGTTTTCAGGTCCAGCGATTGGACAGCAGAGTCGAAGGTCCGGTAGCTGTACGGAAGGGCCAGCACCACGTACTCTAAGGCCAAGATCACCGGCGTCCCAATGATCAGATTAGGAAGGTGTTTATACGACGTGATCACTCCAAGAGTGATGACGACCGACGGCACCACGAGCGGTAAGAGAGAGATGGCCTCGAACACTCTTCGCAGATGAGGAAGTCGCAGGTTGACCCATATCACCGTCGGAATGAGGAGCGCCAAGGTCAGAAAGACCGTACCGAGGCCTATCTTCACCGATAGGAAGAGGGTTGACCAGAACTCATTCGTTCCAAAGAGTTCGGTATAGGCCGAAATGGTAAAGGAGTTATTGTTTCCTAGGAACGAGTACCGGGCCGAGGCCAAGATTGGCACTAGGAAGAAGACTGCGACCAAGCCTAGAATGCCGAATCGAAATGGCTTTCCGAGTTTGAGGACGTCACTTCCCTTATCTTTGACTCCCTTTGCACCAACCGTCGGCGTTACCGCAACCATCTCGATGCCTTTCTCTGCACGTAGATATAGAGGCCACCGGCGACGACAACAATGAAGATCATGCCGGCACCCAAGGCATCCCCAAGATTTGTCTGACCGGCAAGTACGTTACCTGAGATCAACGAACCGAGCTGAATGGGGACGAGGGGGATCGTTCCCGAGGTTAACGCCTCTGCCGTCGCGTAGGCCGCAAAGGAATCGGTGAAGAGGACGATGAAGGCGGCGAGGATTGGGGGAAGCAAAAGGGGAATGCCGACCCAACGCCAGAACTGCGCCCGAGTCGCTCCAAGCGATGAAGACGCATCCACCCACTCTTTCCGAAGTGCGTCGATCGGTGGGATCATGATCAAGATCATGAGCGGGATCAAAAAGTACTGGTAAACGATGGTAAGGCCAAGCACCGAGTAGAGCGAAAAACCGTGATTATAGGGGTTGAAACCTGCATCGGAGAGGAGCTTCGTGATCAAACCGAAGTTCCCCACCGTTGCCACAAAGGAGAACGCCAAGGGAACTCCACCAGTGTTCGCAAACACCCCTGACCCTGCCGTCACAATCGCCCGAAGAATGCGATTTGACGACGAGCACACAGCCAAGGCAGCAAGCAGACCCACCACGGTCGAGATGATTGCTGCTCCAAAGGAGAGCTTGAGGCTCGCAACGAAGGACTGGAGGTAGACCCCATGCACAGCCGCATTGAAGTTCGAGAGCGTCGGATGACCGGAACCGTTCACAAAGGCGGTCACGATCACCGAGATCGCAGGTACCCCTAAGAAGAGAGCGAGATAGACCAGAAACGGCACAGTGCCGATACTGTTGTGCCATCGTCCTCGTCGTGGACGTCTCCTTGATGAACCACTGGAGGCAACGACGACGCCGTTGCCTCCAGTTCCCTGATCAGACGGAGGAGAGAGAACCTTACTCACTGAGCGACTCTCTCCTGAGCAGGAGCGTTGATCACGCTACCCTGCGCTTCCACTCGAGATGGTCGGCCACTGACTTGCGACGAGCGTCTGAGCCTTAGCCAAGTCGGACTGCGTCGGAAACTTCGGCTCACCCGACACCGGCGGGAGGAGTGCGAGCAGCTTCTTGTTCACCGAGCCCGCCTTCTGCATCGCTGGGAGTCGAATCGGTCGCGCGAATCCCTTGAGCCACAGATTCTGACCCTCATTGGAGTACAAGAACTCCTCCCACAGACGTGCCGCAGCCGGGTCTGGAGCGTTCTTCGAGATCGCTTGAGCGTAGTACGACGCATACTTTGCGTTCGACGGAACGAAGACCTTCCAGTTAACCTTGCCTTTTACTGCCTTCGCATACGCAGCGTTGAGGTAGTCCCAATCAATGTTGACTTTGATCTGGCCACTCTCAATTACCGCAGGGGAACTCTGTACCGGCACGTAGTTACCCGCCTTTGCGAGCTTCGAGAAGTAGGCCAGACCGGGCTCTATATTCCTGAAGGAGCCCCCATTCGCAAGCGCTGCGGTATAGACGGCCCCGAAGGCAGCTCCGGCGCTGGTCGGGTTGCCATCTAAAGCGACCGCACCTTTGAACTCCGGCTTAAGTAGACTTGCAAAGCTCGTTGGCGGATTGCCCTTGAACGCGTTTGCGTTGTAGCCAATAGAGATGTAGCCACCATAGTCGAAGAACCAAGAACCGTTCGAAGCCTTAGCGTCAGCGGGAATCTGATTCCACTCCTGAACCTTGTAGTTCGCGAACAGTCCTTCCTTCGCTCCAAGAAGCGCAAAGGAAGGGCCAACGTCGACCACGTCTGGCTCTTTGGAGGTTCCACTCTCCGACTTCAGCGATGCAAGCTCCTCAGCAGAGGAACCATTCGGGTTCTCACTGGTGATCTTGATACCGTACTTGTGCTCAAAGGTAGTGATGAGCTCACCGTAGTTTGCCCATCCTGGCGGCAAAGCGATCACATTCAAGTGACCTTCCTTCTTAGCTGCCGCGACCAAAGCCTTAAATCCTCCGCCAGCTTTTGCCGATGTTACCGTCGACCAATTTGTCGACGCACTTGCGACTCCGGCTCCACTAAAGAGCGACGCCCCAACGAGCCCTAATCCGCCTAGGCCCAGGCCTAGAAACCTCGCATGTATTTTCAACTACCTAACCCTCCTGAGATACTGTGCCATCACTACCGATTCGACGGCTTAGCTCGAAATTAGCACACTGTACGACGCCATGTGAGCGACGAAGTCAACCTAGAGAATCGACTTTGACGAGACGGCAAATTTCGAAGAACACCAGGGAAACACCAGGGAAACAATCGATTCTGGCCTGAAAATCCCTGGTCAACAGCGTGGCTAAAGCTGAGATTATCCTGAGTAAAGCTATGGTTGCGGCCCGTCTCGCCTCGCTCAGAGTCGATTGCACTCGCTGCATGCGCCACCACCCGCCTACGATCTGGGTGTGAAGAGAGGCAGCACAGGTCCAGCGACCGAACTCATGGGAGACTTCCATGAGCTGCTCTTCCATCTTCGACAGCACCTAGAGCCTGAGCTACAGCGATCGAACGCGACAGATTCTCGCACCACTCAGCTGGAGGAGTCGGCAGAGGCTCTCGCCTACAGCGTCATAGCGCTCAGCTGCTCCGAAGAGCTCACGCCTTCACGCCTACACGCCTTACTACCCGAAGAGCTCTTGCTCCATCAGGCCGACCTCGCATCTGCCTTCGACTGCAGAGAGGTTCAAGCTTTAGTCAACATCTTGGTGCTCCACGACCGAACACGGCATCCACCAGATCGCACGGGTGATGCGTTTCTTGAGTTGTGGGGCTTACACGAAACCCTCCTAGCTCACGACTCCCGAGCCACAACCCCGCGCATGACCCTCCAGAAGGTGCGTGGATCCTACTATACCCCGTACCCTCTCGTCGACTCCATCATCCAGCTCACGATCGGCGCGTGGACCGCCGAGCATCCCAACCCTGCTCGCTGTCCGAACGTTCTCGATCCAACGTGCGGAAATGGAAACTTCCTAGTGAGGGCCGCAAGGTATCTCAGCCTCAGTACCACGACTCTCTACCAACCATCCATCTTGGAACACCTTTTCGGCTTCGATATCGACCCTCTCGCGGTCTACATCAGCCGACTCCGCCTCTCTCTCTTGATGCCCAAGGCTGCAACGCCAGAGATCTTGACTAGCACCATCATCGTTACCAATGCTCTTCGCCGACTCGGCGAAGAGCATGACAACCAGCGCTACGACTGCGTCATTGGCAACCCGCCTTTTCTCAACATGTTGCGCGGCGAAGCTGACGTTCTCGCTGCCAGAAGAGCATCCGTATCAGAGGCAACCACGGAGAAGCTTCGCAAGCTGCTCGGGCCCTATAGCGACCTAAGCGCTATCTTTCTACAGCTCTCGTTCTCTGCGCTGCGACCAGGGGGCTACCTCGGCCTCTGTCAACCGATCTCGCTGCTGAGTGCTCGAGATAGTGAAAAGATTCGGAGCGACTTAAACTCACGTGGACGACTTGTAGAGATCCTCATCGACACCGACCGATCCTTCAGAGCGGCCGTTCACGTCTGCGTACCGATCCTTCAGCGATACCTCCGAAACAGAGCCGACGACGATCTCGAACCGAGCTCACCTTCGTATCCGTGGTCATCTGCACTCGTCGCCGCTCTCCAACTACCCAAAGTGCCACGTGACCTACAGGTCAGAGGCTGCGCCACCGTTGCGGATGTAGCGGTCGTTGCTGCGGACTTTCGCGACCAGTACTACTGGATCACACAGAACGTCATCGACCTCGATGACGAGTTCGATACCCGCACTCACGCTGCAGTAATCACCACGCGCTTGATTGGCTCAGGATTTCATCGTTGGGGTACCCAGAAGGCTCGCATTGGAGGAATCGACTACGACCGCCCCGCCATCGTACGACGAGGTAGCACCGAGACCGACCGCTACAGTGAGTGGCTCCGCTCCCGACTGAGGCCAAAGCTCATTCTTGCAACACAGAGCCAGACACTCGAGGTCGCCTGTGACATCGAGGGATCACTAGTCCCTCTCGTTCCCACTCTCTCAGTCTTCCCTCGCTTACTCGATGATCTCTACCATCTGCTTGCTCTCCTGATCTCCCCAGTCTTCACAACGATTGCGCTCAATCGCCATCTCGGCAGCGGTCTGAGTCCTAGAGCACTCAAACTCTCTGCAAGCAATCTCAGAGAACTCCCGCTGCCGCTCTATCAAGATCCTTGGGACCAAGCGGCAAGGCTCCATCATCGAGCCCTCTCTGGTCAGAGAGGGCTCGATGCCGCTGAACGACGTTCGATCCTGTTTGAGTCCGCACTCCTTATGGATCAAGCCTTCGGAATCACCAGCGAAGAAGGGTGTCACCAGTGGTGGTTAGAAAGGCTCGACCTCTGAGCGTGTTACGTCCCTCATTAAATAGGCATCATCTCTCGTAGCGGGGATGATGCCTATTCACAAACATCGTCGCGATCTTCACGTCATGCAATCGAGACGGTTAACGCCAATCTACTGAGACTCGTACGCCACCGTCTTCTGCTGGAAGTAACCGGTCTTGTTGATGAGTCGAGCCACGATTACCAGCGGTATGCCAGCAGCCATGACGACGAGCGTCGGCACCGCAACGCTGGTCCCTCCGGTGACAATAACTTCGTATCCCACCCAGAGCAGAGCGGCTCCTCCAACTGCTGGAAAGAGACCAGCCAGCAAGAAGATGCCTGCGCTTCGGGCCAGCACCTTGCGAAAAGCCCAGGCGCACGAAAGTCCCGTAACTCCGTAGTAGAACGCTACCAATATTCCAATATCGGTTATCAGCTTCCCAAAGACGGTATTCGCACTCGATGAGAAGGTTGTGATCCCGATCACGATTGCGGAGAGCGCAGCAAGAACGATCGTCCCTTCCGCTGGCGTCTTGAATCTCGCAGAGATTTTCCCAAACAGAGATGGAAAGACTTTATCCCGTGCCATGGAGTACGTAATCCTTGCTGCGGGCAGAAGCGTAGTCTGCGCGGTCGCAACGGTAGATGAAAGTATCGCCAAAAGCATGATCACGCTCAGAGATGGAGAGATCGAGTGAGCAAAGTAGTAGAGAACGCTTCCGCCTTGATTCACAATGGTCTTTTGCGGAACGCGCATCTGAATCGCAATGGCTGCAAGCACAAAGACAACAAGCAAGAGAAACATCGAGATAACTCCTGCTCGTCCAGGAGTCTCATTTGCATCCTTCGTTTCTTCGTTGAGATTCGCCGAGGTATCCCATCCCCAAAAGAAAAAAACACCAAGCACGAGACCGGCCGCAAGCGCAGAGATTCCTTTGATCGAGAACGGATTGAGCCACCCCCAACTAAAAGAGACCGAGCCCGTCGGATGACTCGCTATGACGTCAAGGATCGCAAAGACCGAGAAGGCGATAACGGCGGTGTACTCGATTGCCACCAAGACCCACTGAAAATCGGTAGTTAAGCGAATCCCATACACACACATCGCCGTGATGATCACGAGCCAAATCAATCCGATCCCGGCCTGCCAATAGACGCTATTGGCCGCTTTCGCCGAGATCCAACCGATATTATTCAAAAACGCAAGCGTGTTAGCCCCGGCAAGAATCGGCGCCGAAGCGCAGAAGAGCGTTGAGGCCAGAACTTGTACCCATCCGTTGAACCATCCAAAGTACGGACTCACGGTTCTTGCGAGCCAAGAATACGAGGCTCCGCAGTTCGGATCCTTCCGATTCATAAAGTAGTACGCGAAAGCAATGGTCAAAACGACCACAAAGCTGACGAGCAGGATCGACGGCGCGCCAAATCCAATCCCTCCAATTGCCACCACAAATGCGATCGTCGACGTCAAAGAGTACGCTGGTGCCACGCTTGCCGTGGCTACAGCGACGCTGTCGAAGAGTCCTAGCTCTCCCTCCTTGAGCTCCGTATGAACCACTCCAACCTCAGAGAGCGGCGCAACACGAGGATCTTTCGCACCTATCCCCATCCAGCTCCTCCGTTCCTCGACTCAATCGGTCGATCCCTGTTCAACTTCCGCTCACCTCACGAAGTGAGAATGAGTATCACCCGCCTTGTTTCCAATCGATACCCCGACACGATCTCTCGAGTCCGGTAAAATAGTATGACAGATCGAGAGCCTCGAACTCAATCGAATGTGTTACTTTTATCTGAAGAAACAATCTTTTCAGTCGAAATCACACGACACTGTGACGGATTTGATCGCCTACCGAGTCTTCCTGGACGCCAGAGCACTGCAGTTCTTCCGCGTGCTCGGGCCGTCACCGACGATAAGAGCTACCACCATCGATCCCCTGACCCAGTATCCAGGCGGCATCGGTTGCCCACCTCGACTCGACTCTTTGAAGTATCAGACCACACCACTCAGCGAGTTCGGCGTAGACCGACCAAACTTCCCCGAAGGAGTTACCGAAAAGTATTCTCACAAACTGGCATCTACAACGCGATTTCGACAGAGTGTCGAAAGATTCCTCGAGCTCGAGACACAGATCTACCAGTACCCAAACATCGCCACACTTAAGATACGTGAGCCCTTGTTTCGCTATGACTACCAGGCCATCGAGTCAAAGATCGCCGCAACATCGTCCTCGGTGGTCAATGGATTCACAAAGCAAAACCGCAGCAGTCTTTCCCCACGGTACGTCGTGGGTAGCACGAATGCAACCTGATCCTTAAGTGCTCGTTGCGACCACAGTTGATACTCTCGATCGGTCCAGCCTTTTCGTCTGAACAGCACCACAGAAAGCTCCGGTTCACAGACCAGTTCCAACTCGTCGCGTCGCTCAATCTCTCGTGCGCACCACGTCGCCAACGTAATACCCTTCTCGACTGCAACACGATACGCGTTGGTACCGTGTACTGCCAACGAGAACCAAAATGGAAGCCCACGTACGCGTCGGGAAAGCTGGTAGGCGTACGACGAAGGGTTCCACTCGACAGAGCTATTGATATCGTCAAGATACGAAGCTTCTTGCGTATGGGCCTTCGTCGCATGCTGTGGTTCTCGATAGAGAAGGGCTGCACAGTCATACGGTGAGAACAGCCACTTGTGAGGATCGACTACAAATGAATCGGCTTCCTCAACTCCATCAAAGAGATGACGGCGTGTCTCAGATGCCAGAGCAGCACCTCCGTAGGCACCGTCTACGTGGAACCAGAGGCCGTGGTTATGAGCAAAAGTGCCTGCTCCTCGAAGGTCATCGACGATACCAGCGTTGGTCGTTCCGGCGGTCGCCACGACCGCAAAGATCGAGTCCCGCACATCGTCATCCAGATCTGACCACGTTCTCTCGAGTCCATCGCCGGTTAGGCGATCTCGCTCATCGCCTTCGACCACAACGATCTCTACATCCATAATCGATGTCGCCGACACGATCGACGAATGAGCTTCGGCACTACAGAGGAGTCGCCAACGATCAGGTCGCCCTCCCCGAAGTCTCCTAATTCGGTCCCGAGCGCTGTGCAGTCCTGACAGGTTCGCTGCAGAACCTCCAGAAACGAAGGTTCCGCCTGCACCTTCGGGGAGTCCAGCAAGATCTGCAAGCCACCGAAGAGCTTCATTCTCACAGTACACAACACCGGCCGCTTCGAGCCACGACGTGCCACAGATCGAGGAGGCGGAGACCACCAAGTCAAAAAGTACCGAGGCCTTGGTTGGAGCGACAGGAACGAAGGCTAAGTACCGTGGGTGATCGGTCGACAAGGTCGCAGGAGCGAAGCCATCCACGAAACGTTGAAGAACCTCGTGACCACCTAATCCATCAGGGGTTATTGTGGCTCCATAGAGTGAATGGAGCTCCTCGTAGCTCCGAGGACCATCCAACGGAGGTGGCTGGAGCGATATGCGCTCCAGCGCATATCGAACAACCTCGTTCGCAAGCTGACGCGTCTCTTGGTCCAAACGATGCACCGCATCTCCTTACTCTTACGGACCTGTGTCCCCCGACCAGAGTATGCGATTAACGTATATTCTTTCGCCTTTGAGGCGCGCGATCTCACCTGCAAAGGACATCATGCCACTAGCACGTACATCGAAGAGTCGCAGGTACTATCCTAAGGACGATCCTCACTCCAAATCGCACCATCCGAACGACACGAGAGGACGCTAGCGATGTCTGAGCCTGAACGCAATCCACACGAAAGTTCATTCATGCGAGATCTCGAGCGGTCGATCTTCCGTCTCGGTCGTTCCCTTCGGACGATTCGAGTCAGTCATGAAGATAGCTCAACGTACGCTACTGGGGCAGGTTTCTGGGAGCTTGTTCTACTCCACCTCCGCGGTCCTCTCCGAGCAACCGAGATGGCGACGTTGCTCTCTCTCGACATCTCAACCGTATCCCGCCAACTCAAACAGCTCAGCAGTGAAGGGCTGATAACCAAGAACCAAGACCCTAACGATGCCCGAGCCTTTGTTGTCCAGCTCACGACCCATGGTAACCAGGTAGTCAACGATCTGATGAGACGACGAGAAGCCCTGATTGAACGCTCGCTGTCGACGTGGTCACCTGAAGATCGTCAAACGTTCGAGTCCCTCCTCAACCGCTTCGCAAGCGATCTTGAAGCTGGATCTTGATCCCTAACCACTGCAAACCGTAGCTGCACCTTCGAGGCCACCCAGACATCGGTTATCCCCTCATCAAGCATTCGCGGAGGTTGACTCTTCTCCAGAACTGGCAGTCACAGAGCGAGGATCTGATCAAGGCTCTCTTCTCATCCGAACCATCGCTCGCTCAAGAGGGCCTGCATCTTGTCCATGTCCGCACCGACGCCCAACTGAAACTGAACACTACGATCCGTCACATCGTGCAGATGTTGGCTACGCGCCTTCAAGGACCACCGATCCACGAGGACCGCTTCATGGTTGCGACGAGAGACAAGCAGACGGTGCTAATCACTGAGTCCGAGGAGACAAGCATCACTCGATCTCAATCGTTGAACGTTATCGGACTCAGCCCTGAAGGTAGTTCCAAGAAGTTTGACGATCCATAACTTCTCGCAACACCAGTACGATCTTTGAACTCATTGATCACCATCACTCTCTGGCCAACCACCAGATCCCTATGCCACCTCGTCCGACACTGTTCGAGAGGGTGAAGCGCCGACCCTCATGCGGACTCCTGAGTAACACTTCACCTGGGTGAACGGCGATGGGGAGGGCCAAAAACGTACGAATTTTCAAAGAGACCATAACATCAGCCAACGAGCACCAATCGGAGCACTCCCTCTAGTAGGCACTGAAATGGAGCCAGGTCGCACATGGCAGGTCGATCGGATCCCTCCGAGAAAGGCTGAACGAGAAGGTCTCCAAAGCGAACTCTCTTACCGTCAAACTCTTTGCGACAAGGTAATAAAGCGGTACCATTTCCCGCAAGCTTCGAGCCGAGTGATAATCCCCTCGCTTGTCTCACAAGCTTCTCGCGACCAACACTCACCCTCGTCAACCTACGGTCCAACACCACGTCAAGACAGCGAACACTCCACGCTGGGAGCATCGGAATCCAGCGAGTCGAGGACAGATTAAACCGTAGTTCCCCCTCCCCGAAGTAAGCCCAGCTCCGTCACCTGCTCTTTTGGTGCTGTAGGGGTGGAATCTTATGA
>JBMFXG010000077.1:0-11684 GCA_049964535.1 Acidimicrobiales bacterium
ATGCCATGGCGTCGTATCCGACTTACAATCCGTCCGAGTGGGTGGGTGGGATGTCGAACGCAAACTACGCCTACCTCAATAACCCGGCCAGTGGCTATCCCTTATTAAATCGAGCGATTCAAGGACAGTACACACCGGGTTCGACCTTTAAGCTGGCGACTGCCTCAGCGGCTCTCTCGACTGGACTGATCTCGCCGTACACCCAAATTCACGATCCGGGCTACTTCCGTATCCCAAACTGCAAGGGTAACTTCTGTCAGCTCCATAACTCGGGATTCGAGGCGCTCGGCAATATCAATATCGTGACCGCTCTTGCCGACTCTGACGACGTCTTCTTCTACACGTTAGGCTACGACTTTTACGTCAACCAGAAGACCTATGGTGCAACCCCAATTCAGAATTTCGCTGCGAAGTATGGCTGGGGACATAAGACTGGTATCAACTTGCCAGGTGAGCTACCTGGAAACGTTGACTCTTTGCAACAGCGTCAACTCTTACACAAGCTCGATCCGACGGCGTATCCGTACGCGAACTGGTTTACGGCGGACCAGCTTGAGATGGCCTTTGGACAGGGTGAAACTCTCATCACGCCGCTACAGATGGCGAACGCTTACGCTACCTTCGCCAATGGAGGCACACGGTACGTCCCTCGTATTGCCGAGGGGATCGTCAACGACTCTGGAAAACTCATCAAGTCGTTCCCACCGAAGGTCGCCGGTCATGTTGTGCTCTCTCCGAGTGTTAGAGCGGCTATGACGACCGGTTTTGAGGGAGCGGTCCGCTACGGAACTGCAGGTGGAATCTTCCCTAACTTCCCTCTGTCGACCTTCCCGCTCGCAGGGAAGACCGGTACCGCATCCGTTGCTGGCCAGGCACCAAACGCGTGGTTTGTGGCCTTTGGACCGGTTGGTAATGCGAAGTACGTTATCGCCGCTGTGGTTGCTGGTGGTGGATTTGGTGATACTGGTGCCGCGCCAATTGTGAGAAACCTCTTTACCTACCTCTTGTCGCATCCTGTCAAGCCTCCGACCTATGGGGTGGGGCACTTGAGTGCTGGATCTACGCAGCCGATTAGTTCGGGAGCACAGGGGTCCATGATCTCCTCAACAACCACATCCACTTCGACCACGGGAGTCAAAGGTGTAGGGTCGGCAACGACTGCTGCCAAGGGTGCAACAACTTCTACGACCACTTCGACCTCGACGTCGGCGAAGGCAGGTTGAGATTCTAACTGAACTATGAAGGGTTCCGGTTAGGATGATATTCCATGACAGATCCGTTGGGTGTAGTGAGAGATACTGTGGTATCCTCCGCCGCTCTAACGGTGGCTCTGTTTGCGTGGGGTGCTGCCCACCGACAGTCGCAGAGTCTCTGTCGCACATTCGAAAAGGTTAGGGTCGAGAGCTATCGCTCGTTGAAGCAGCATGGTTCTTGGGCCCTAGGGGCGATCAGTGTTTCCGATGTTGAGCGCCAGTGGCGCCCTGTGAAGGAGTCTCTCGCGACTCCGGTGAACACTAGTCGACCCTTCCAAAGAAGGGTTTATTTATATGTCCGAAGAGACACGTCCAGAGCAAGAGAGTTCGCTTAGAGGTCAAGAGAGTACGAGCCGAGATCCAGTTCCTCAGCTTCCACCTCCAGTCTCGACGAACTCAAGGCCGCGAGTGGCAAGGGAGAAGATAAAGGTTGTTAGAGAACAGCCTGCAGGGAGTCCGAAGACGTCCGATGAGTCCTCCAACGATGTATCTCGGCGGACTACGGTTCGCCGGACTCGCCAAGGGAGTGAGCAGCGGACTGCCGAAGGAGCTGAGGGTACCTCAGTAGAGTCTGTTACCGCCGTTGGAAGCGATAGCTCTAGTGCTGGCTCGCGCCCACGCCGTGCCAGAGCACCGAGAGCGAATCCAGCGACTCGTGAAGTTGCCGGATCGGTCGTCGGCTCGACGGTAGAGGAGAACTCGGCACGAGCGTCGTCAGATAGTCAAACCGGCATGGCTCAAAAAAGCTCCCCGGGGCGAGAAGTCGTAACGAGTGAACCGGAGACCGGTTCGGGAACTCCCCCGAGCCTAGAGAAGCGTCGTCGACGTTTGAAAAGTAAGGCTCAGAGCGGTCCGTCGATTGCTTCGGGTCCTGTTGAGTATCGGACGGAAGGCCAGCTGGCGGATACCTTAGCCGCAGGACCTCGAAGCCGGAGGCGCATGAATCAACGAGCTCCACGGGAGCGTAACGGCCGCCCAGTTGGCCGTTACTTGATGTGTGTGCAGGTTCGTGACGGAGTCACGCAAATCGCTATTCTCGAGGGTCGGACCCTCATTGAGCACTATGTCTCAAGAGAGTCCGACGACCAATACTCCATCGACGGAAATCTCTATCTCGGTCGGGTAGCGAACGTCTTGCCCGGCATGGAAGCGGCCTTTATCGATATTGGCACCTCCAAAAATGCGGTGATCTATCGAGGTGATGTGCGCTTTGATAGGGATGACCTTGAAAGTGATGATCGCAGTGTTCGCATCGAACAGCTTCTTCGGCCAAAGCAGACCGTGGTCTGCCAGGTTGTCAAGAATCCCATTGGCGCAAAAGGGGCACGGCTCACCCAAGAAGTCTCCCTACCTGGACGCTTCATCGTTCTTATCCCTAACTCCAACAGCTATGGAATCTCGAAACGTCTACCAGATGAAGAGCGTCGTAGGCTTCGCAAGATTCTCGACGAGGTCAAGCCCGAGGGCTTCGGTGTTATCGTGCGAACTGCTGCCGAAGGTGCAAGTGCCGATGAACTTCGACGAGACCTCAACCGACTCATTGACATGTGGGGTCAAATTGACCAGAAGGCGAAGCGTTCGCACGCTCCGACCCTTCTCTACCGCGAGCCCCAAGTAGCGTTGCGTGTGATACGTGAGGAGTTCAGTCGAAACTATCGTGGCGTTATCATCGATAATCGAGAACTCTACGAAGAGGTAGTGAGCTACGTTGCGGCTATCTCTCCCGAACTAGCGGATCGAGTAGAGTTCTACGACGAGGAAGAAAACGGAGTGCCGGTTTTTGAGGCACATCACGTTCACGAACAGCTCCATAAAGCCCTAGCTCGCAAGGTCTGGCTCCCCTCCGGAGGCTCGCTGGTGATCGATCGCGCAGAGGCTCTGACCGTTATCGACGTCAATACTGCGAAGAACGTGGGATCCGTCTCTTTGGAGACGACGATCTATAAGAATAATCTCGAGGCGGTGGAGGAGATTGCGCACCAGCTTCGATTGCGTGATATTGGAGGCATCATCGTTATCGACTTTGTCGATATGCTCTCGCGCGAGAGCCGAGATGAGGTTATGCGGGCGTTTCGCGCTGCGGTTGCTCGAGATAAAACCAAGAGTCACGTCTACGATATGTCGCCGCTCTGCTTGGTGGAGATGACTCGTCAGAGAGTCTCTGAAGGATTAGTCGAGGCCTTCTCTGGCATCTGTCCAACTTGCAACGGAAGAGGGCTGATATTTGATCAGGTCCTGCTCCAAGAGCGTATAGAGTAATAAGGCTATGTACGCAGTCATTAAATCCGGTGGGAAGCAAGAGCGAGTCGAAGAAGGCTCTGTGGTCGAAGTCGAGCTGTTGAAGGACGAGATTGGTTCAGAGGTAACCTTCTCGCCGATTTTGGTCGTCGACGGTTCGACGGTGCGTTCTCGGTCCGACGAGCTCTCCTCGGCGCGAGTCACGGCTGTGGTGATCGGGGAGTCGAAAGCCGACAAGATCGTTGGCTTCAAGTATCATGCGAAGGCTAACGTGCGCAAGCACTGGGGTCATCGTCAGCGTCACTCGGTGCTACGGGTGACATCTATCACGGCTTCGTAGACGAAAAGGTAGGGTTTAGAGAGATGTCAAAGACTAAGGGCGGCGGTTCAACGAGAAACGGGCGAGACTCGAATGCCCAGCGTCTTGGTGTCAAGGTATTTGACGGCACGAAGGTGACCGCTGGCTCGATCATCGTTCGTCAACGTGGAACTCGCTTTCATCCCGGTGACAACGTCGGTCGGGGAAGTGACGATACGCTGTTTGCCAAGGCTGACGGGTTTGTAAAGTTTGCGCAGCGCAAGGGGCGTAAGGTAGTCGACGTTCGTAACGACGTTTAACTTGAACTTGCCTGGGCCCACCATGCGGTCTGGGAAGGAATAGGTTGTCTGATTTTGTAGATCATGCCCAGCTCCATGCGCGAGCCGGAAACGGCGGAGCGGGGGCGGTCGCCTTTCGTAGGGAACCTTTTGTCGATAAAGGTGGGCCCGATGGAGGTGATGGTGGGGACGGTGGCTCGGTTTGGCTCCGGGCCACGACAGGTCTTGTCAGCCTCATTGGGTTTCGGGACCATCCTTTTCGCAGGGCTGACGACGGTGGACACGGGTCAGGGCAGCGGCGTAACGGCGCGAACGGTAAAGATATTGTCGTTGATGTGCCTGTTGGGACTGTTGTCCGTGACATGAACGGAGAGCTGCTCTTCGATCTGGCCGAGGAAGGTCTTCGGATCTGTGTTGGTCGGGGCGGTCGAGGCGGGAAGGGAAACGCAGGCTTCCTTTCGAATAAGCGACGAGCTCCTGCCTTCGCTGATCAGGGCGAGGTCGGTGAAGAGCAGTGGTTTAACCTAGAGTTGAAGCTCAAGGCCGACGTCGCGTTGATTGGTTTTCCCAACGTGGGAAAATCGTCCCTTATCTCCGTGATCTCTCGAGCGAGACCTAAGGTGGCAAACTATCCTTTTACGACCTTGATTCCATCGCTTGGCGTCGTCAGAGTTGGGGGTGGAGAGGACGGATCTGAGTACGTCGTCGCTGATATACCTGGACTGATTGAAGGCGCAAGCTCAGGTCGAGGACTTGGGCTTGAGTTCTTGCGTCACGTCGAACGATCGAAGGTGATGGCAATCGTTGTCGATCTTTCAGAAGAGCAAGGATCTATCTTTCAGCAAGCAACGGTCCTCGTCAATGAGTTGCGCAACTATCTCCCAGCGCTCTTAGAGCGTCCGAGGGTGCTGATCGCTAACAAGGTCGATCTCGTAGTTGATGCCCCAGATCTCTCGGGGGAGCTTGTGAAGATTGCGAATGCAATTGGGGCTATTGAAACGGTTGTGACATCGACGTCGACGCGGGAGAATCTGGAAGAGGTCAAGAGAACCTTGCACCGAGTGCTCATGCGCGAAGGTGAGGAGTATCGAGAGATCCCTTCGAGCGAGGTCGTGGTTCATCGATTGAGACCTCGCTTCGAGGTCTCGGTTGAGAAGGTCGATGATGGAGTGTTTGTGGTAACTGGGCGCGACGCTCTTCACGCAGTTCGGCTCTCGGATCTGGAGTCTTTTGAGGCCCTTTCGATCGTCCATGAGCGACTCGATCGATTAGGGGTACTTCGTTCTCTTCGACGGCTGGGAGTGCGCGAGGGCGACGTGGTATCAGTTGGCGACCTTACCTTTACCTACGAGGAGCGTCAGTGAGCGATGCGCATAGTTGTCAAGGTCGGTTCTTCCTCGGTGACAAAATCCGATGGATCCTTTGATGAGTCGACGCTAGGTCCAATCTCGGAGAGTATCGCGAGACTTATGAAAACGGGCCACTCCGTGGTCCTTGTCTCAAGTGGAGCAATCTCGTGCGGACTGGGAAGGTTAGGTGTGAGCGAGCGTCCGACCGGACGAGTGCAGTTGCGTGCCGCCGCCTCGCTCGGTCAAGTGGTTCTGTCCTCAGCGTATGAGGCGCTCTTTCGTGCACGAGAAATTCAGACCGCTCAGCTCTTGATGATACCTTCCGACTTTGCTGACCGGCGACAGTATCTGCACGCTCGCGAGACTCTATCGGAGCTGGTAGGCATGGGAGTACTACCGATCATCAATGAAAATGATGCCCTCTCCAATGATCAACTTCGCTATGGCGATAATGATCTCTTAGCTGCGTTGGTCTGCAACTTGTTCGCTGCCGATCTTCTGCTTCTCTTGACCGATCAGGAGGGGATCTTCAGCGCTGATCCTCGACTGAATGCAGAGGCGACACTCATTCAGGAGATCTCAGATCTTGGCTCGGTAGATGCCGAGGTCGGCGAATCTGGTTCGATGTGGGGAAGTGGAGGGATGGCGTCGAAGTTGAAGGCTGCTCGGATGGCTGCACATTCGGGTGTTCAGACGGTCATTGCGGGAGCTCGGGTACGAGACGTCGTCGATCGAGTCGTCCAGGGAGGTGAGCGCCTTGGAACCTTGATTCGACCTTATGGAGAGAGGCTTCCAGCTCGCAAACTTTGGATTGCCTTTGCTGCTTCTCCGGTAGCGTCGGTGGCGGTGGATAATGGTGCTCGGATGGCGGTAGAGCGACAGGGTAGGTCTCTGCTCGTGGCCGGCGTACTGGCACTAGATGGTCCGTTTTCATCCGGTGAGATCGTAACGGTCCGTGACGCTGGTGGTGAGATTTTTGCCAAGGGGATCGTTCGGCGAGACTCTTCAGAGCTAGCGATTCCAGTCGGTGAGCCTCCGATTGGTGACGGCCTCGAGATGGTCGAAGCTGGTCGCTCTGTGCGGCGAGATGGTGAGTTGATCCATCGAGACGATCTCGTGGTGTTGACAAGATAGCTGAGACGAAAAGGATGTCGCTACGATAGCGAGATGGATCCATCTTCGTCGAACTCTCTTGTGGCACAGGGTTTGGCTGCACGGAAGGCAGCGAAACGCCTCGCTCTCTCTTCGGGCCATCAGCGGCGTCGCTCGCTGCTTGCTCTTGCACACGCGATAGAGGCTCATCGGGAGCAGATCCTCGATGCGAACGAGCATGATCTAGAGGAATGCGGATCGACGATGCCTCGATCGCAGGTCGATCGATTACGACTCGATGCCGGCCGACTCGATGCCATGGTCTCCTCTATTCGTGTGATCTCGGAGCAACCTGATGTGGTGGGAGTAGTGGAGAGCGGGTGGCGGCTGCCGAACGGGGTTGAGGTAGAACGAGTGCGCGTCCCGCTGGGAGTGATCGGCGTAATCTATGAGAACCGACCAAATGTGACCTCCGATTCAGCGGCGCTCTGCGTGATGTCGGGTAACGCTGTTCTCCTGCGAGGTTCGTCGTCAGCGATGAACTCGAATAGAGCCATTGTGGATGCAATGAGAGCTGGACTGGCGGCTGCCGATATGCCTCAAGATTCCGTCCTCTTGGTAGAGGACTGCTCGCATGAGGGTGTACGTGAGTTTATGGAGCTGGAAGGGGTGCTCGACTGCCTCATTCCACGCGGTGGCAAGTCTCTTCTAGCCGCAGTTCGAGAGTACAGTCGAGTACCTACGATCGTCGATGGAGAGGGAAACTGCCACATCTACGTCGATGCACGGGCCGATCTAACGATGGCGCTGCAGATCGTAGGTAACGCGAAGCTCCAGCGCCCTGGCGTCTGTAATGCAGTTGAGACGATTCTCGTACACAGCGCCGTAGCTGCAGAGTTCCTCTCCCGGCTCGATCCACTCTTTGCTGCAGTCGTCATTCGGGGAGATCAGAGTGTTCAAGACGCTATCCCGAGGGCGGAGCCTGCGAGCGAGCAGGATTGGGAGACCGAGTACCTTGACTATCAGGTTGCAATTAGAGTTGTCGAGAGCGTTGATCACGCAATCGACCACATTGAGCGATACTCTTCCGGCCATTCTGAGGCCGTGGTGACCGAAGATCTTACCGTTGCCCGCCGCTTTGTCGAGGAAGTTGATGCTGCTGCGGTACTCGTCAACGCGTCACCACGATTTATTGACGGTGGGGAGCTAGGTTTCGGGGCTGAGATCGGTATCTCTACTCAGAAGCTTCATGCTCGCGGCCCGATGGGCATGAGAGAGCTAACGACTCTAAAGTATGTTGTTCATGGCTACGGCCAGATTCGAGAATGAGAGTTTAATGAAAGATTACTTCACGTCGATCGATGACGTCGAGCAGCGGCTGAGACGCGAAAACTACCTGCCGAGTCACGAGATCACCTCGACTATCTATCTAGCCTCGCGCTTGGGGAAGCCAGTACTGATCGAGGGTCCGGCGGGAACCGGTAAGACGGAACTTGCAAAGTGTATGGCCTCGGTCACCTCGTCTGAGTTGATTCGTCTTCAGTGCTATGAAGGTCTCGACGAGTCCAAGGCTCTCTATGAGTGGAACTATCGTAAGCAGCTGCTTCGAATTCAGGCTCATAGTGCAACTGATGCAGATCGTAGTTGGCACGATATTGAGGAGGATATCTTTTCGGAAGATTTTCTTCTCGAGAGACCGCTACTGAAGTCGATTCGGGCGCAGCATCCCGTTGTCCTCTTGATCGACGAGGTGGACAGACTGGAAGTGGAAGCAGAAGCGCTACTGCTGGAGATACTCTCTGAGTATCAGGTCTCCATCCCGGAGCTCGGAACCATGAAGGCGGTAGCGAGACCCCTCGTCTTTCTCACCTCTAATGGGACGAGGGAGCTCTCAGAAGCTTTGAAACGTAGATGCCTCTTTCTGTTCCTAGACTACCCGGACATCGATCGAGAACGCGCAATTCTTCGATCTCGCGTCCCCACACTCTCCGAGGATCTAGCGAATCAAATTGCAGTCTTTGCTGCCTCACTTCGAGGCATGGACCTCAAGAAGCGGCCGTCGATCTCAGAGACAATCGATTGGGCCCTCGCACTTCTTGAGCTGTCGACACGTGAGCTCGATCGCGAAACGACGCTATCCACGTTGCAGATTTTGTTGAAGTATCGAAGTGATATCGACTTTGTGCGCAATGAGCTCACACGACAGCGGAGCGATGGATTGCGTTGACCGATGTGCTGGCGAGCTTTGCCCGCGCGCTGAGGGAAGCGAACATTCCTATCTCGCAGTCTGAGCTGAACGATGCTGCGGAGGCGTTGACGATCATACCGGTCGAGGATCGAGAGAGTTTTCGAGATTCGCTACTGGCGACGATGATTAAAGACCCAACCCATCGGGAGGTTTTTCTGCGTCTCTTCGACCTCTTCTTCCCCCAAGCAGTACTTGAGGGGCTCACCCCGAACGGTCACCCTGAGGATGAAAATGGACGAGATCGTGATGGAGGGAGCGACGATGAGCTGCGCAACGATGTCTATCAGGCGTTAAGGGATGAAGACGATGCACGTCTTTCCGAACTCATTCGTAGGGCCGTGCAACGCTTCGGTGGTGTGGAAAGTGGACGAGCAGTGAGCGGAGTGTACTACACCTATCGAACGCTTCGTCAGCTTGACTCCGAGGCTATGTTGCGGGCGCTGCTTGATGCCGATCTTGAAGGCGAAGTTGGCCCGTCCCAAGGTGGTGACTCTTTCCGACAACGGCTTCACAGAGAAGCTGCGGAACGACGACTCGCGGTGCTCAAGGCGAGGGTCAGCGAAGAAGTGACCCGGCATCTTGTCTCAGATAGGGGGGCGGAGGCCGTCGCACGGACCTTAGCGCTCTCGTTGCCTGAGGACATCGATATCGTGCACGCTTCGCGCGATGAGCTGGCTCGATTGCAGCGTGCAATGACACCGTTGGCGCACAAGCTAGCGTCGAGGCTCGCACGTCGACATCGCTCGCATCGAGAGGCGGCACTCGATCTCCGTCGGACCATGAGATCGGCGCTCTCGAGCGGAGGAGTACCGATTGACCTCTCATTCCGACCACCGCATCGGTCAAGACCCGAGATCATGCTGCTTGCCGATATCTCTGGCTCGGTTGCATCGTTCGCTCGCTTTACTATGCAGTTGGTCTTTGCGATGGCGACACAGTTCTCCAAGGTTCGAAGTTTTGTCTTCATTGACTCCATTGATGAGGTGACGGAGTACTTCGGTGGCGGACGAGACATCAATGATGCCCTTCGACTGGTTAATACCAAAGCGAAGGTCGTCTGGCTGGATGGTCATTCAGATTACGGGCATGCGTTCAGTGGATTCCACGAGAGATTCGGAGACAGTGTCACGAAACGGACCTCTGTCATTATCTGTGGGGATGCCCGGAACAACTATCATGAGGCGAGGGTTGAGACGCTCTCTGCCGTGCGTCTCCAGGCGAAGCAGATCTACTGGCTCAATCCTGAGCCTCGATCGTACTGGAACACTGGTGACTCCGTTATTGGGCGATACGCAGAGGCGTGTGATGGGGTATTTGAGTGTCGAACTCTGAGGCAGCTCGAAGAGTTTGTCAGTAACGTGCTCTGATCGGACGCTCGGTCATGGGGGGAGGTCAAGGAGATGAGGGAGGGTTTCGTTGACGAAGCTGACGTCTGTCACCTTGATTCGTCATGGGGAGGCCACGTCGTCTGAGAGAAGGATCGTCGGTGGTCATCGAGGTTGTAGCGGCCTCTCTCCAACCGGAGTTCGTCGCGCTCAAGAGGTAGGATCTCGACTCGCTCAGCAACGCTTGCGGCCCTCTCTGCTCTTGGTGAGTTCGTTACGACGTTCGCGTCAAACGGGGCGCATCGTGGCCGAACAGTTGGGCGTGCCGGTGGCGAGCCCGTCATGTCTTTGGTGCGAACGTCATGCTGGGTCCTTTGATGGTGTAGCCTTCGGTTCTCTACCTAGGTCGTTTCGGGGTGAAGATCCACAGCGACCGATGGCTTCAGGTTCTGAGAGTGATGATCAAGTGGATGCTCGAGCGGCGGCCGGTCTGCGGCTGGTCGAGCGTGACTATGGGGGTATGAGGCTCGCAATCGTCACGCACCTCGGTTTCCTGCTAGCACTCGTGGAGAGTGCAACAGGAAACCGCCTTGGCCTCTTTAGCGATCAGGAGTTCGATGAGGGTACGAGCGTAACGCTGACACGCTCTCTGAAGGGAACGTGGCGCTGTCGGTTCTGAGCGGCGGCGACCAATGGGTACGCCACCGCTCGAAACAGATCATTCGGGTGGTACCCGTTCTAACAAGCGACGTCGTCGTCGAAGGTGCTACCAGGAACTTTAATCTGAACTTGGAGTAGCGTACCTCCGCCGTAGGTCTGGGCCTGTCCACAGGCGAGAGCGGCATTACCAGTGTTCCAGTCCGTTGCCCACAGTGGCACGCCGACGAGCGACGCAGAGGCTCCAGCGATTTGGGGCCACTGCAGCGAAGTGGAGTAGACTCCTACGATCTTTCCCTGTGCGGTGAGCGCCGCACGCGCCCCAAGTACGGCCTGATAGTTCTCGGCTTGATTCGAGGTCCACGCACCGGCCGCTGTCTCCACGTCGAGCCACCAGATAGATGAGTTAACCTGCGCATTTTGGGCCGTCTGGTATGCAAAGAGCGCTTGGGTGTAACCGTTCTGCCACCCTGTGCACTCGAGGGTGTCGAGACCGCTTGGGCATGGCGGAGCCGTTTCGTTCGGGGGCGGTGGAACCGTATCACCCATAAAGATGTAGAGCTGCGTCTGAGGACCTCCCCAGGCGAACTCGTGACTTAGGCACGCGGCGGACGAGGTCAGCGTGAATGGCCATCCCACGACTTCCATGACATAGAGCGGGGCCTGCGGCGGAAGCTGAGCGCATTGGAAGTTCGAGACGTCGTAGCCAGTGGAGCCCGGAGCCGAGAGGGCCTGTGTGTTCGTGACTGAGATCGTCACGATTGAGCCTGGGATGGTTGCGGCGCCCTCAGATCCGAGGTAGGATGCATCTCCGAAGGAGAAGATCCCTCCATCGGATGCAACGAGATAGTAGCCGAGGCCATCGGGAGTCGATGCCATACCCACTATGGGCTTATTGAGGGTCATGGCTCCTGTGGATCCGTAG
>JBMFXG010000078.1:0-11626 GCA_049964535.1 Acidimicrobiales bacterium
GCTCCTGTCTCAGATCCATCTACGACAGGGCTAGCTAAAAGCCCTAGACCCCGCTAAATGCTGAAGAGCCACCTTACCAAGCCGTGGCCGGATCGTCGTCTTGATCTGTGCTCGATAGGTCCGGAGGGTGGTTGGGGAGAGGTCGAGCCGTTCGCACTCTTCGAGCCACTGGTCGAAGAGCTGACCGAAGGTCGCTCCGATCCCATCTGACCGAGACGAGCCTGCTGGTCGATGAGGGTCCCGGAGGGCTTCATCTACGGCCCTAGCGGACCCATGGAAGGCCTTCGAGAGCACCTTGTACTTGTCGGTTACCGGGTCCTTCCCCAGGGAGACCCGCAACTCCCACACCCCACGCTTGATCTCACGCTTCGATCCACGCACGAAAGCAAGCGTAGCGAGATTTTGGGATTCTCGTGGGGATAGCAGAGAACCGGCCCTTGCGGACCGGCCCTGACCTGCACTTTCTTTGGTGGCGGGGATAGGATTTGAACCTATGACCTTCGGGTTATGAGCCCGACGAGCTACCTGACTGCTCCACCCCGCATCGACCACAACATTCTATAGCCACAAGATGACAAACTGGCCAGTTCACCGTAGATTATCCAGCTGTAGACTTCGTTGGTGCCTTTGAACTGGTCGTGCTCGACTGATTGGCACTCGACAAGAGAGCACCAATCTCCGTAACGTCTTTCTGGTACGTGCCAAGGTTCCCCGCTCGTAGCGCCGCCTGTGCTTGTTGATAGAGAGCCGTTGCCTGCGAGATCAACGACTTGCTAGCGCCAGAGAGCGATCCACCCCCCTGCGTCGTCGTCGAAGACGGAGCAGAAGACGAAACTGCTGATGAACCCTGAAGTCCCGGAATGTTTACATTAAAGACGTCGTGAAGCGCTTGCGCAAAAGTTGGCTCCATCGCAACCTGTGTGTTATACACCACAATGACCTCCTTCAACTCAGGAAGGGGATTTTGGGCGCTCTCGGTATAGAGAGGACGTACATACAGCAAGTTCTGACCGATAGGTACGCTCATCACATTTCCTAGTTGAACCTGAGATCCGTGTTGATCCAACAAACTAATCTGCTGAGAGACCGAGGTTTGAGCACTAATTCGAGCATTTACCAATGCTGGGCCATCGACTTGGGTTCCTCGTGGAGTTACCAGATCTACCAGCTGGCCATAGTTCTTCGGATCAGCAAGCCCGACGAAAAAGCCCGTCAGGTTCTGCTGAACTTGAGACTGAGACAACGGAACCAGGGCCTCGACGATCGAGAAGTGAGGCGCAGACGATCCTGGGATACGCATCTCCTCGTAAACCGGCTGCATTGGGCTCACCTGTGACGAAATTGCAAATCCCTGCGCATTGGTTGTCACTGTTTGACTGAGTGCTGCAGACGGTGAACCGGTCCCTGGATTCTGAGAGAGTGTCCAAGCGTCTCCTGCGCTGTAGAAAGCTGAAGGGCTCACGATGTGATAGCGGCCGTACATTTGCGCTTGCACGGTGAAGAGATCAGACGGGTAACGGAGATGGCTTCGCAGGGCTTCTGGCATCGCGGACATCGGTTTGAACAACCCCGGGAAGGCCTTCTCGTAGACTTGAATGATCGGGTCTGACGGGTCAGTTACGTAGAAAGAGACCTTGCCGGTGTATGCATTCGTTACCGCCTCTACGGAGGCCCTCACGTAGTTGAAATACTTCGCCAAGCCAGCATTTGGCGATAGAGCAGAGACGTCGGCAGCCTCTCCGTACGGCAATCTGGACGTCGTCGTGTAGGCGTTCTCCATCCAGTAGATCCCCCCATGGGCAATGACTGGGTAAGGGTGAGATCCGTAGGTCAAGAAGGGCGCTACCTGCTTCGCAGCTTGGACGACATTTCTATTGAACATCAAACGAGAGTGCGAATCGATCAGCGACGAGATCAAGATATTGATATCTCCGAAACGAAGAGAGAACGCCACCTTGCGCAAGGTAGACGAGAGCTGCACTCCACCACTTCCCTTGTAGTGAGTCTCAACGCTCGCCCCAGAGGCATTTTGATAGTCAATCTCTGGCTGGAGGGAGTTGGAAATGACATACCCTGAAGACCCGAGTCCATAATATACCTGCGGCTGCGTCAACTTTGGTGCACTCGAGGTCGAGGTTGGCGGGAGATCGCGCACAATGAATCGAGGGTTTCCTGAGGGGCTGACCTCATTTGCCGGAGCCACCACAGCTCCGTAGCCGTGTGTGTACTGCAAGTGAAGATTAACCCAAGAGTTAGCGGGCAGGTTCGACGAGTTCAACTGCCTAATCCCAAGGATGACCGGGGTATTTCGGCCATTGATATCGTATCGGTTCACCGATAGTTCATTGAACTGATAGTAGGAACGAATATCTTGCAGCTTATTGAAGGTCTGCAGCGGTATCGAGGAGTCCCAAAGGCGAACTGCCTGCAAGGTCGGTGCGGCCGCTTTTACCTGGGAACTCGTCAGGTTATCGTTGACCGAGAATGGGACTTGTTTCACATTCGCAATATTCATGCCGTATCTCGTTGCGGCTATGTTGCGGGCAATGTAAGGGATCTCCTTCGTCCCCTGCGCAGGCTGAACAACAAACTGTTGCACGATAGCAGGGTAGATCGCTCCGAGAACTACCGAGAGAAACGCCCACAGTCCAAGTCCGATCGTAGGGAGGACCCAGCCGCGCCGACGCACGTTCACCAAGAACAGCGCCCCTGATGCAATAGAGATGAAGATGAGAAGGGTCAGCGCTGGGAGTTGTGCATGCACGTCGGTATAGGCAGCGCCTTCAACGTAGCCCCGAGTGGAGGTCGTCAGTTCGAACCGGGAAAGATAGTAACCATATGCCTTCACCCCAGCCATGAGAGCCAAGATGACCGACATGTGAGCCTTCACTCGAGGGGAAACTCGCGGGGGGCGACCTGAAGTTCGAATGCTCCCGTTGAGATAGTGGGCTCCGGTCGTCAGGATGAAGATAATTGTCAGCGCAAGGAAACTCCAGCGAACCAAAAAGAGAAGGAAGGGTAGATGAAAAACGTAGAAGCTGTAGTCCAAGTGGAACTGTGGGTCTTTGATCCCAAATGGAACACTATTTTGGAAGAGGATCCAGTTCGACCACTCCGACGAAGCCCCACTTCCAACGATGAGAGCGGCTACCAGCGATACGACGATTCGAGGAAGATTGGGGAAGCGACCACGAGCTTGGGCGTATCGCTTGACGATATCGTCGTTCGACGCGTCGTCTCCCGTGCCACCAGCGATCTTGTCAGCGATGACGAGACTCCCGAGACACATGACAAAAAACAGGGCTACAAATACTGCACCGAGCGCCAACTTAGTCAGCAGGAGCGTCTTCCAAACCGAGGAGAAAGCGATGCTCCTAAACCAGAGATAATCGGTGTAGAAGACTGCAACACTTCTCAAGGAGAGAACAACGACCACGACGATAGCGACCACCGCAACAATGGCGAGCTGTCGACGAGAGGCACGCCTCCGGCCAGAATTTAGATCTTCGGGAACTCGCATTCCAATAAAACTAGGCGAAGACCGGAACTATTAGACATCGACATCCGCCGTGGACCGGCGGTAAACGATGTCCAGTAGGAAAATCTTCTTCGCTAGGGTTCACATTCGCCAGAGCATTATCATCGCAATCTGCACAATTCACTCCGAGATCGCTCGTCAACCAGCGATATCCCAGAGCACCTGGTAGGGATCGAACGCCAAGGGCGAAGGCGCTACTGACGAGATCTCCCACGAGTTCGTCGACCTTCTGACCTCGAATATCTCGAAATATCGAGCCTAAAATCGAGACTTGCCCGGCCTCATTAGCTCCCTCGAGTGCACTTGACATCGAGGCAACTCGCCCAAGAGTCAGAGAGGTCACCACCTGAAGGCTGTGATCTGTCATCGCCCTGAGCTCCCTCTCGCTAGAGTTAGCCCCTTGTCCCGGGTCCTGGCTTTTTGGCCCACCTCTTAACTCCTCGGCGAAGCGAAAACCTTCTCGTTCGCTTTTATGGAGGAGCTCAAAGACCTGTTGAGCTCTTCGATCGCTATCGCTGGAAAGCTCAGCAGTACGCTCCAATACCCTAGCAATACCCCCTTGCCGTAAAGCGTCCAGGAGGTCGTTCTGGTCATCTTGCAGCATCCGTTTGATACGACGACCGAGAGAGGTCGCAATCGGTCCCACTACAAGATCCCGAGCCTCCAAGAGCCCGTTGTCGCTTCGGACTGTGAGAGCGTCATCTCCTCTTGCTGTCCCGCCGGTCTCAGAATCAGTGGGTGTGAGAGCGCGATCTGCCTCATCGAGAGCCGATCGAATCTCACCTTCGGCAAGACCTCTATCGACTCGATGAGGGTCCTCCACGGCCCTTGAGTCGACCCTCGGCACCACCTCGCGAGGTCTCATATCCCCAAGAGTTTGGCGATGCGAGGTCTCGTGCGATCCAGAAGCCTCAGCCGTGTGCGCCTCGCTCATAGCTACTCGGCCCTCCTGATCGGCAGTCGGAACCTGAGTAACCTTCAAACGATCAAAGAGATCCTCAAGACGGTGGAGACGGTGATCACTCGGAGCCAGTCGGTTCGCAGCACCGAGATCAGGAGCATCGTTCTCGTCGCTCGATACTGCTAGAGAGGGATCCTGCCGCACCTCGTCCACTTCTACGCTCTCGTTATCTGAGTCAATCACAGTCGAGACTCGCTGAGCGATCCGTTGTGAAAGAAAGCTCTGGAGTGCGTTTCCGACTTCCGACGGCGCCTCCATGGTCGAGACAACCGAGGTGTCAACGCCAACGATCGACTCCGATGCCTGCGGTTCCACGTCAGCACGCAAGGCCTCAGGCGCAAACGTTAGCGCGTTCTCTTCCTCGAGATCGATCGAGACCTGCACCAAGAGGTCGACTTCCGCATCGGATGACTGCGGCCCATCAAAAGTGACTGAATCAACCACTGACTCCTCGACATCGTCCGCAACGTCTTCGCTCTGAAGTTCGAATCCACTACTCGAAGGGCTCTCGTCAGATTCGAAGCGCTCCCCGACCGATTCTTCTACAACATCGATCAAGATCTCACGGGCCGAGGGGAACGAGCCAAGAGACTCGTCACGCTCGCCTTCGGTGTTAGCGACGTCACGTTTTCTTTCGTCGTCTATCGGCGGCGCCGTGCTATCATCATCCGCTGAGACGGGGTCTCCAGGCTCGACTACATCGCCTTCAAGCACCTCGGCCATCTCGTCAACCATGCGACGGGCCGACCGAATTAACTGAATCAAGACGGTTCGCGAATCTTCGAGGCCTTGGATCTCAAGCTGAAGCTCATCAATGCGAGCTTGCGTCTCCCCAAAGATTTTCGAGCGCAACTCGCGAGCTCGAAGTATGACCGCTCGGCCCTCAACCTTGGCTCGGTCAAGGATCGAAGCTGCACCCTGCTCGGCAACCACGATCGTATCGTGCGCCTGGGAACGAGCCGCTTCCAAGATCTCCTGCGATGTTCCTGTGGCCTCGTCAAGCTGAGCTTCCGCGTCCAGATTCGCCCGACTTACGATCTCAGCCGCTTCACGCGCTGCACGCGCAACCGTTTCTTTAGAGACCGCATCTGCCCGCTGGCGTATCGCCTCTGCCGCATCGTGAGCTCCACGCAAAATCTCAGATGCCTGTCGTCCGACTAGCTCCGTGATCTTCTCAATGTCGAGGTCGGGATTCTCAACTCGTTCTTCTAGCTCCACGATGCGTCGCGAGAGATCAGCTTTCTCTTCGACCAGCATCTGTAGCGATCGCTCTACGGATCTGAGATACCCCATCACTTGAGCCTGGTCGAAACCCTTCCGAACGACAGCGAAATTGGGCGGATTCAGCATTGACCGATCGCTCTCGGACTGACTTGAGTATTGCTCAGGCATACTCCTAGCCTACGGAGAATTTTTGCTCGTAGGAAGCTTGTTCAAAATTGCTACCACCTGAGAGAGTGTTGAAACGCCAAAGACCTTCATTTTCGGCCCGCTCTGCGACTTTGCAGCGCTCAACTCTGCCCTTGGCACGAAGAACACTTGAGCCCCAGCATCTCGAACCGCTATGGCTTTTTGGGCGACCCCACCTACATCACCAACCACTCCGTTGGGACCGATCGTACCTGTGGCAGCAACCGTCAGTCCATGAGTGATACTTCGACCCTCGAGCTGTTCGATCAAACCGAGAGCAAACGCAAGCCCGGCCGAAGGGCCTCCAATCGATCCCGTCCGAATTTTGACAGAGATGGGCAGCTGGTAATATACACCTTGCGTGAACTCAACCCCTAGGAAGGCCCGATCCTTGTGCTTGGGATTGGTACCAAGCGTTAGTGAGACCCGAACGTTCTCAGCTCGAACACCATTCGAGCTCGACTCTTCTCGCAGAATAGAAAAATGCGCCTGAGTCCCGGGCGAGAGCCCTGCGACCGTCGCCGAGAAAGACTTCGCGGAAGGCGTCCCCGTCCCGTTTACTGCATAGACGAGATCACCAACTTGGATACCATGACTAGCAGGAGTTCCCTTTAGAACTGAAAGAACCTCGACCCCATAGCGGATTGACACCTTACGCCCGAGGAAGTTGAGCGCTGCAACTGCGGCCCCCACTTTGGCATCGGCCATCTGAGATAGTTGACTCTGATTGAAGGTCGCCGAGGTATCCGTCCCAACGACCGAAGAGGCTGGGACGAGCGCTATCGATGAGTTGAAGTGGTCGACCAGCCAAAGCAGCGGAGTGACCTTGGTCAACCCGACATCGGTCATAAACAGCGGAGGGCCGAGATTTTGCTTGGTAAGTCCATTAACCGAGATGATTTGATTTACATCGATTGCATTGCCAGGAGAGATTGCATAGACCGAGATCGAGACATTAAGAGCCCAGCCGACAAGAAGAACTACTGGTAACGCAACTGCAAGGAACTTCCATCTCACGACGCCACCACCCATCGTTGATATCTTCGACCTCTTTCGCTGTGAGCTGAAGATATGCATCATTCATGAACATAGCATTTCAACCATGACAAGATCCGGTGCGTCCACCTCAGAACCGACAGCAACCATGGATATAGCGGAGGCTGTACTCGCCCGGAATGCACTGTTCCTGAAAGAGATTCTTGATTCTGAGGCCAATCCTCGTCGCCTTGTCGCAGCGATCGAAGGGCTTGCGACCCTACACACTTCCCTGAAACGCCTGACGATCGTCAATCTCATCAATGCGACCAAAGACTCTTCCGTCAAACGCTCTCTTGCAACTCACTTTTCCGCATCGCATCCCGATCTCCACGAGTTGCTCCTTCGTGACGAGAACCCTTCCGTGGTAGAAGCTGCGGCATACTCCGCCGGCGAGTCCGGCCAATCCTGCTATCGAACTACGCTCGAAAAAATCGCCGTTGAGCATAGTGACCTGCTCTGCCGGGAGTCCGCTATCGCCTCCCTCGGAAGCATCGGAGACCCACGTTCACTTCAAGTCGTTCTCCGCGCACTCGATGACCGGCCCACGATCCGACGTCGAGCGGTCGTAGCTCTCTCCGCCTTCGACGACCCTCAAGTCGAGCTAGCACTCGAGCGAGCCAAGAACGACAAAGACTTCCAAGTCCGAACGCTCGCCGAGGATCTCTTACGACCGCAGATATAAGCGTGGAATAGCGTTTGACCCCTTAGGGCCTTAGTGACGCATCTGAGAGGCCCCGGCCTCTACCCTGCTGTTCCAAGATACCGTCGTAGGTGGCGTGGCCAGCGTGACGCAGGATCTCCGTCAAACCACGAAGCACTACAAGGTCTGGGTCAGCGGGAACCATGACCTTGACCTGAGCGGAGGAAGCGAGCCGAGCGCTCAGGCCAGCCAATAGCGCTAGGCCCCCAATCAGAGTCACGCCCCGTTCCGCAATATCTGCGACGAGCTCCGCCTGACACACTGAAAGAACCTCGGGCACGAGATCTACCATTGCATCAACGGGAGGCAGTGCTAGGTGATAGAAAGCGTCCTCTTCGACACGGACCTGGCGAACCTCTCCGCTGCGGGAGTCTCGACCCCACACATCAGCACGTCGATTACGGCGCTCCGGCGAGAGATCCACCAACGACACGACGATCTCCGAAGCCGTTTCAGACGAGATCACAAGCCCACAGGACTCCGAGAAGTACCTCATGACGCGTTCGACGAGTTCCCGTCCCCCGACAGGCCGGGACCGATACGAGATCATCTCACCAAAGGAGAAAACGGCAACTTCACAAGAGGACGCGCCACCTTGGAATATCATCGAGCCCTCTGGTTGGGTGATATCGACACCGGCACCAACCGCTCCGGCAAGTACCGAGGGAATCAAGAGGGATTCCGCAGTGCCGAGTCTCCCAACCTCAGCTCCAATTACCTCGCGTTCTAGAGACGAAAGACTTGACGGAACGGAAAGACCCAGGCGAACCCGTCCCCCAACTCGAAGACCAATCTGCTTGAAGACAAGCTCAACATACTCCGCGAAGTAGTCAACTGCCGTTGCCATGCCACGCTGAAATGGAGTCCGAAGTTCCACACGACCAGCGGCCGCAACACTCATCTTGCGGGCGGTGTCTCCCACCGCGACCAGCGACCCGCTCCGAAGATTCACGGCTACAACCGACTCGAAATCGGCCAGAACTTGACCCTGGTCATCGGCTACTCGAGTTCGTGTCGCGCCACAGTCGATCACGACAGTTCTCGCCAGCGTCTTACTCCTTATCCGCTCGTCGGTCCTGGGATTGAGAGAGCGCCTGAATCCGCCGAGAGAACTCTTCCACACCAGACTCAACCGACTTTGGTCTGCGATCGATCAGCCAGATCATCGCTCCCACCAACACGAATATCGCTACGGGAACCGCCCAATATAGAAGAACTATCAACCCCGAGCCACCCTCTCACCTCGCTATCCATAACGATAGCAACGCAACACCATAGTGTGTCTTGACCTAACAAAACTTGTTGATCAGCGTTTTCTTATCAGTTTAATCGTTCTGGTCTTCGACCTCTGAGATTGGGCTCGCTCCTAGACCCCACGATACGTTCTCCCCCCATACCTCTTGCTTCCAGATCGGCACCGAGGTCTTGAGCGTGTCAATTCCATAGCGAGCTGCCTCAAACGCGTCGCCTCGGTGATGCGATGCAACTCCTACCATCACGGTCGATTCAGTCGGCACCATTGAACCCAATCGATGAACGAGCGACACCGCCCGAACTCCACGGAAGCGTTGGAAGATCTGGTACCCAATCGCCTCCAGCCGCCGTCGAGCTGGTTCCTCGTACGCCTCGTAGTTAAGGGCGAGGACTCCAGTGCGATCCTCAGAAAAATCTCGAACGGTTCCAGAGAAGACCACCACCGCCCCACAATCTTTTCGAAGCAGTGAGTCGTAGAACGCTGCTACGTCTAACGGTGCCGTCGTCAAGTCCACCTGCAAGAAACGGTCCGACAACTGAGGCGAATCGTTCATCGATGAACCCATAGTTCGCTCCACCACTCCCACGTTGACACGCTCACTAGTCGGCCACCGTCGTCCAACGGAAGAAGTCTCCGACAGGCCTTCCACTCTACCATGCTCCTCTGAGAGGAGGCCCGACGAGAACACTCCACAGTCGATACACTGATAACTATGAGCGATGCAGTGCCATCAGGGTCGAATCCCTTTGAATTTCTCTTAGGGGACATGATGAAGGCGATGTCAGGACAGGTACAAGATCCGATGGCTATGGTAACTCAGTTCGTTCAGGTAGCAAACGCGGACGAGACCTCGGCAGCAAATGTCGAACCATCACTACGAATTCGGGTAGAAGAGCTTTTCCGCCTTGCACAGCTTCACGTCGACACACTTCGTTATCTCCCACCGAGCTCAGCACCGACCAGTCAATCTCTAATCGTCACCAATCCGCTGGCCTTCTCAAACCTGATGCTTACCGGTTGGCGACCGTACATCGAGCTACTGTTACAGTCAATGGCTCCGCAAGGAGTGATCTCCTCATCCTTAGATCTGCAGAGCAGCGATGCTACCGCTAACCCCTTGATGGCGATGCTTGGGCAGTTCGGTGCGACGCTCACCCCAATGCTCTCAGGTGCGCAGATCGGGTCACTGATCGGTCACTTCGCCAAAGAGGCACACGCAGCGTACGACTTACTTATACCCTCAACGGACCCGTCTTCGATCGTACTTGTGCCACAGACCATCGAACGATTTGCGCAAGATTGGCAGCTCGATCGAGATTCCCTTTTTATCTGGACCCTAACTCAGCAACTCGTGACGGCAAGCCTCCTCACGAACGAGACGCTGCGAGATCGCCTCGACACGGAGATACGACTCCACCTCGTTGACATGCGTGCCGATGTCACCGCCGCAATGAACCAGCTCTCGACGCTCAACTTTACCGATCCAGAAGCTATTCAAGGATTTCTAGGAGACCCATCGGCTCTCGTTAGCGGAGAGTTCACAGAGGCCCAACGTATTAACTACGAGGAGATCGAGGCAACGCTTGCAGTGCTGTTAGGGATCTCGAACCTTGCGTGCCGTCAAATCGGATCGGCGGTCTTAGGAGCGACCGGCGCCATCGAGGAGGCCCTTCGCAGACGCAGCATCGAAGGGACCGAGGCGCATCGACTACTAGCCCATCTCTTCGGAATCGAGATGAGCGAACGAGCGATCGACCTGAGCAGCAGCTTCACCGAATTTCTTGCAGACGCCGAGCACACAGATGCGCTCAGCGCCATCTATAGCGATAGTGAGAGCTTTCCAACCATCTTCGATCTGGAGCATCCAGATCTCTGGCTCGCCAGAGTCATGAGATAGCTCTCAACAGAGTTAGGCACTCTTAAAGTCACCTAAAGTGGTTATGTTGCGAGAATATTCAAGAAACTAGTTAATAATTACCACGAATTGTCGATATAAAGTTATGGCAGACGAACGATCAGATACTGAACATCTTGATGACTTCTCCTGGGAGGACCGCTCCGACTATCGCGACGTCGGCCAACGACCGTTTGCCGATGCAGAGTATCGCTACTCCTGGCTTGAAGTTGAAGAGGAGTCTCCCGCAGTTTCATCCACGACCTACCACAACAACGAATTCTCAGAAGATAGACCGTCAGATACCTTTCTGAATTCACCACACGAGCCTTCACCTTCGACGCTTTCATGGATTACACCAGAGGGGGATCCGTGGGCTGCTGGGGAGTACGAGCCTTGGCAACCGACGGAGCGACGCCTGTCACTCTACGAAGAACCTCAATCCGCCTTCGACGCTCAGTTCACTACGACCACCAAGTTTGAGCTAGAGCAAAAAGTAGATGAACACTCATCTGGCTTGACTTCAGGTTCGGCCTTCGAGACGAGTCTCGACCCCTATTCATCGCCGGTCTTTCCGTCCGGGATCGACGAAGACGCTCTTCGCCGATTTTCTCCCCAAATCAACGAAGATACTCCCGGACGCGCCATCGGGATCGAGGAGGGGATCTGGCACTTCGCAGATGAAGAGGCGCTCGATACGCCCGAAACGATCGAGGAAAATACCACGAATACCGATCTCGTCTCGCCTCAAGAAAGCGTACATTCAACGTGGGAGACTCTGCGTAGAGTGGCGATACTCGGGCTACGACCGGGAGAGTACCTCGTGGATC
>JBMFXG010000079.1:0-11405 GCA_049964535.1 Acidimicrobiales bacterium
GTCTACGATGAGGATCACATTCGAGCGCGGCTGCGGGAGGCTGCCGCCGTTTTCTCTGGAACGATAGCGTATGCATCGAAGGCCTTTCTGTGTCGTGCCATGGCCGAGATCGTTGCCGAGGAGGGCGTTCATCTTGATGCTGCTTCGATGGGCGAGATCTACGTTGCGCTCCAAGGGGGCGTCTCACCTGCGAAGATTGTGTTCCACGGCAATAATAAGTCGACCCGTGAGCTCGAATACGCAGCTTCCATCGGAGTGGGGCGGATCGTGGTTGACTCTTTCGATGAACTCGAGCGACTCAATGCCCTGACCCAAGAACCGATCGATATCTGGCTCCGGCTCACTCCTGGCATTGAAGCTCATACGCATGAGTTCATCCGGACGGGTCAAGACGATTCGAAGTTCGGCTTCAATGTAGGCAACGGAGATGCTGATCGTGCTGTTCAATGGGTAGTGAACCACCGTAATCTGCGTCTTCGAGGTCTTCATTCCCATATTGGCTCACAGATTTTCCGGCTCGAGTCCTTCTCTGAGGAGGTCGAGGTCGTAGCCGAGTTCGTCCAGCGATATCAGCTCGAGGAGCTGAATCTCGGCGGAGGACTCGGTGTTCCATATCTCGAGGAGGAGACTGCCCCATCCGTGGTGGATTGGGTGAAGGCGGTCGACCAAGCGGCAACCCGTCTCGGCCTAGCAGGGGAGACCAAGCTCTTTCTTGAGCCGGGTAGAGCGATTGTTGCGACTGCGGGTCTGACGCTCTATGCGGTTGGTACGCGTAAGGAGATCCCCGGTATTCGTCGCTACGTATCGATCGATGGTGGAATGAGTGATAATCCTCGACCAGTGCTCTACGGAAGTGGCTATGCCGTCTATGCCGCAGAGCGTCTATTCGATCTCCATGATGAAGAATGGTCGGTAGCTGGAAAGCACTGCGAGTCTGGTGACATCATCGTGAAAGACGGGTTACTGCCCAGAGACCTTCGCCTCGGTGAGCTGCTCGTTACTCCGGTTACTGGCGCCTATGGCTATGCAATGAGCTCGAACTATAACAAGGTACCTCGGCCGCCGGTCGTCTTTATAGGCGGGGGTGTGATGCGGGTCGTGGTCAGAGGCGAGACACTTGACGACCTCGTCAGGTTAGACGCCTAATCTGTACTGTCGAGACGCTCCAAGGGCTCGGGTCAAAGAGAAGAGAAGAAGCGTGAAGATCGGACTATTGGGCTGTGGAAACGTCGGCTCGGCCTTTATCAAACTATTGATCGATAATCGTGAATCGATCAAGGAACGATGCGGAGAAGACCTAGAACTGGCTGCGGTAGTCGTCAGAGATCTTGACCGTGAACGTCCGGAGTGGGTCGATCCGGCCTTGTTGACGACGGACGCTCGTTCGGTAGTCCTGGCACCAGATATCGACCTCATTGTCGAGGTCATAGGAGATGTGACTGCCTCGAAGGAGCTGATTGAAGCTGCGCTTCAGGCTTCGAAATCGGTCGTAACTGCGAATAAAGCCCTCCTGGCTGAGAGCTACTTCGAGCTGGAAGATCTTGCAGAGACCGTGGGGAAAGATATTTTCTTTGAGGCCGCTGTGGCCGGTGGAATTCCACTGATTCGCTCGTTACGGGTATCGCTCGTTGGGGAGAGGCTGTCGAGAGTTACTGGAATCGTCAATGGCACCACGAACTTTATTTTGACGAGGATGTACGAGGAGAACCTCAGCTTCAGCGCGGCACTCAAGCTCGCCCAAGAACTTGGCTATGTCGAGGCAGATCCTCGGGCCGATCTCGAAGGATTTGATGCTGCAGCAAAGGCGGCCATCTTGGCCTCGATAGCGTTCGGTCGAAAAGTGCGATTCAACGATGTCCAATGCGAGGGGATCGTGCATGTGCGAGAAAGTGACGTGAACTTCGCTAGGCGTCATGGCTTTGTAGTTAAGCTGCTTGCTCAGTGCGAACGCATTGTGGTGAGAAGTGAGGATGACGAGTTCTCGGTGCGGGTCTTCCCCGCTCTGTTGCCTGAGACGCATCCATTGGCGGCGGTTCGAGACGCTTTCAATGCCGTTTTTGTAGAGGGCGAGGCCGTTGGAGAGCTGATGTTCTATGGGCGCGGAGCCGGCGGCCTCCCGACGGCTTCCGCCGTCATGGGCGATGTCATTGACGCTGCTCAGAATCTGCGTTTCGGCTCTACCGAGCGTCGAACGCGAACAAAAGATGCTCGGATCGTCGATTACGCTCGTCTTACCTCGCAGTTCTACGTTTCGGTTGAGGTAGTTGATGAGCCGGGCGTTTTGGCTTCGGTAGCGGAGATCTTCGGAGCCAACGAGGTTTCGATATCGTCGATGGAGCAGATCGGCCTCGCAGATGAGGCAAGACTCGTGTTTTTGACACACCCGACGACTGAAGGATCGATCGCTCGTACGCTTGAGGGGCTGAGACGACTCCGAACGGTCAAGGAGATCGGACATTCGATGCGAGTCATAACGGAAGGGTAGTTCATGGATGAGATGAGTGGTCAGAGCGATATGCAACGTGGTGACTTCTCCCATCGCTCAGCCCTAACCTGGCCGGGCATCATAGAGGCCTATCGTCAGTACCTCGACATCTCGCCCGAAGTGGAAGCGGTGACGCTCTTCGAGGGAGCTACCCCGCTCTATCGAGCGAATGCTCTTTCGGAGCTTAAAGAGGCGAACGTTTGGTTGAAGTACGAAGGGGCAAATCCGACTGGGTCGTTTAAGGATCGAGGCATGACTCTCGCCATTACGAAGGCGAAGGAGGCCGGCTCCGTCGCGGTAGTCTGTGCCTCCACTGGAAACACCTCTGCTGCGGCCGCGGCCTATGCGGCGAAGGCTTCGATGACCTGCGTGGTGTTGATCCCGAGTGGATACATAGCGCTGGGGAAGTTAGCACAGGCGCTGGTCTACGGAGCGAAGGTTCTCCAGATACGAGGAAACTTCGATCGTGCGCTCGAGATAGTACGAGATCTAGGAGGGTCTGGCGTTGCGACGGTCGTGAACTCGATTAACCCTGATCGAATTGAAGGTCAAAAGACGGGAGCGTTTGAGATCGTTGATGTCTTG
Organism: Acidimicrobiales bacterium; assembly: GCA_049964535.1. Lineage (GTDB taxonomy): Bacteria > Actinomycetota > Acidimicrobiia > Acidimicrobiales > Acidimicrobiaceae > JAJYZP01. The sequence goes on from JBMFXG010000079.1 coordinate 3,071, forward strand.
GGACGAGCTCCTGACTACCACTTCATGCCCGTGGGGAACGCTGGCAATATCACTGCTTACTGGCGCGGATATCGCGACTATTGCGTCAACTCGGAGCGGTCACTTCCGCTTCCGAAAATGATGGGTTTTCAAGCTGCTGGTGCTGCCCCAATCGTTGCTGGTCGTGTTATCGAACAACCGGAGACGGTAGCGACCGCTATTCGCATTGGAAACCCGGCGTCGTGGGCGGGAGCTCTTGAGGCAGCAGAGTCATCTCATGGTTTGATCGGTTCCGTTACCGACCGGGAGATTCTTGATGCCTATCGCCTTCTAGCTCAGAGGGAGTCCACCTTCTGCGAACCGGCATCAGCAGCGTCGGTCGCTGGACTATTGAAGACTGCTATCGAACCGGGAAGTACCGTAGTGTGCGTACTGACCGGACATGGTCTCAAGGATCCAGATACTGCGATTACACAGATTGCGGTACCAGATGCGGTCGACGCGACGTATGCGAGCATTGCACGAGAGTTAGGCCTTGATTAGCAAGCGAGCGTTTCGCTTGTGGAAGAGTGATGCAGCCGAGTGAGTTTCGGCTAGACTATTTGTATCTTATGGCTTAGCCCCATGAGCGTATCAAACCCACGTTTCGTGCTCTCGTAGCTATGTACACGTAATGGTTGCTCCGATTGAGCTCTGTTGAATTCTCGATGAAGCCGATAATTGACGCGACGCACGAAGACGTCTTCGAAGATTTTGAGAGGTGTCGATGAGCCTTGTAGCTCAGCTAGACCGTACCGTATTAGAGAAAATGGAGAAGTCGCAACTTCTTACCGTGTGCACTGAGCTTGACCTCAAATCAAGTGCGCGCTTGAAGAAAGCAGATATTATCGATCAGATTTTGGCCGCCTCGACCTCGACTATCAAGGCCTCCGAAGCTCCAGGTGCGAACCCATCGGTACGACCGAAGGTAGAGAGCGGTAACGGTGCAGAGCACTCCGGCTCCTCGGCGGAGAGCGTGGGAAAAGGGGCAGAACTGAGCTCGACCTCGAGACGTGGTGAGAGTGGATCGTCCGCCAAGGCGACATCCGATTCTTCCACCCCGGTACGATCAAAGTCTACTCACGAGGTGGCCGGCCTCTTTCCGCCGATCACCGTGACACCTCGCCAGAGAAGCACGAACTCACCTCAGAGCGCAGACTCCGTTGGTGGGGCAACCTCGGCGGTAGATGTGCGTGGAGATGGCGGTTTGGCTCAACCTCGCCCAGCGACGGTGGAGGTGCGGGCTGGAGGTGAGGGGGTCGACGGTGAAGTCGTGGGAAGTGACGTGCGACGTACAGAGGGAGGAGATCAGCTCTCTCGTCGGGCACGGCGACGTCGTGGCCGCGATCGGAATGGAGATCGGAGCGAGGGTTCGCCGAGCGAGTCGCAGGCTCCCGTTGAACTTCAAGAGCTAACCGGGATACTCGACCTCCGAGAGGAGGGATTCGGTTTCATCCGAGCCGTTGGCTACCTACCTTCAGCTCGAGACGTGTACGTCGCTGCCTCATTGGCTCGTAAGTATGGTCTTCGCAAAGGTGATGTCGTCACAGCAGCAGCTCGACAAGCAAACTCGAACGAGAAGTACCCAGCTGCAGTTCGAATTGAACGCGTCGCGGACATGGATCCGGAGATTGCACGCATGAGGCCGAAGTTCGAAGACCTCACCCCTCTGTTTCCAGATGAGAAGTTGGTTTTGGAGACCGTCGGAGATCCCATGAATATGGTTGCTCGGATCGTTGATCTGATTGCTCCGATAGGGAAAGGGCAGCGTGGTCTCATTGTGGCGCCGCCGAAGGCTGGAAAGACCACCATCGTCAAACAGATAGCCCACTCCATCGAAGCGAACAATCCCGAAGTGCATCTCATGGTCCTGCTGGTCGATGAGCGACCCGAGGAGGTGACCGATATCCGTCGCTCGGTCCGAGGCGAGGTCATCGCTTCGACCTTTGATAGACCGGCCGATGAGCATACCGTTGTTGCGGAGCTGACGATAGAGCGTGCCAAACGTATGGTGGAGCAGGGTAAAGATGTCGTGATCATCTTGGATGGAATCACTCGTCTTGCAAGGGCGTACAACCTTGCCCAGCCTGCAACCGGCCGGATCATGTCTGGCGGTGTTGACTCAGGGGCCCTCTACCCACCGAAGAAGTTCTTCGGAGCTGCCCGCAATGTTGAAGAGGGTGGATCCCTGACGGTGCTCGCAACTGCTCTCGTTGAGACCGGTTCCAAGATGGACGAGGTCATCTTCGAGGAGTACAAAGGTACAGGCAATATGGAGCTACGACTCGATCGACGCTTGGCTGAGCGAAGGCTTTTCCCAGCGATAGACGTCAATGCGAGTTCGACTCGCCACGAAGAGCTCTTGTTCTCTCGTGAATCGTTGAACTCCATTTGGAAGCTTCGACGAGTGTTGAACGCACTCGCGTCAGAGGGTTCTGGGGCACCGGGGCTTGAGCTCTTGATCGATAAGGTGCGTTCGACTCGATCGAATCAAGAGTTTCTAGCTGAGATTCAAAAGTCTCCTATCGGCTAGACTGAGGACCCCAACTTCGCTTGAAGGTCGTTATCTCAGCCCAAGGGTAGTTGTTTGTGAGAGGAAGGTAGAGCAAGTGAAGACTGAGATTCATCCGAATTACATAGAGTCACATGTGAAATGTTCATGCGGGAATACATTTGTTACGCGATCTACAAAGGCTGAACTTCATGTTGAGCTCTGTAATGAGTGTCATCCGTACTACACCGGAAAGCAGAAGCTCGTTGATACCGGTGGACGGGTTGAGCGTTTCCAGCGGCGTTATGGTGAGCGCACGAAGAAGTCCTCAAGCTAACTCAAGTAGAGGAGTGCGTTGAGCCCTGACATTATCGGAGGGCTCGCACGGTCGGTTGCTCGTCTTGTCTTTGGAGGCGAGCCCGATCGATGTGTCCCCCGTGGGGATTACCTGGTAGAGGCCGGTCGTGGAGAGAGAGCAGTGCTCGTTGCGCTTCCGAGCGGCAGCGATGATCTTGCGCGAACTCTGTGGCGGGCCCTCACTCGTGATTGTGGCCCCCAAATAGGTGATGTAGTGATGGTGGAGCCGTCGTTTCCACCTCGAAGTGTGCGTGGTTCTCCTGCTCGTTCCTCCCAAGACCTTTGGTCGGCCGATGCACTCGCCCACCTTGGAATTAAACTCTGGCGTTATGGCAAGTCCGGCGGAGAGCTGGAGCTCCGTAATCGTGAACTCAACGTGACCTGCTCGTCGTCGATACTGATCCGCCACCGATTTCCCACAGTTGCGCTGGACGATGATCTCGTGATCTGTTCATTTGAGGATGGCTTTTCTCTAGAGTATCGAGGGCTAGCCGTAGCGATCGATCGAACTGGGTCAAGCCAGTTTGAAGTCGGGGTATCTGAGCGAGATCGTGAAGCGCGCAACCTTGCTTTTGGGGAGTCATATGATCGGGTAAGCGAACTGGTCCGGACGCTTAGCGAGGTGCGGACCAGACGGGTCGGAGGGTCTTCTCATCCGATTGCACAGGTGGCACCGGAGCGCTGGCTGCGCCATGAAATCTCAAAGACCGACGCCTACGGCCCCAAAGCCGATGAGTGGGTGGAGATCGGCGGTATCGATGACAACCGTCGTCGGGCCTATGCGCTCGCTAATGGTACGCTGCTGGCGATGACCGTTGGACCTGATCCGACTTTGATCTTTGAACTAGGATCTGTCTACGCAGCTCTACGTCGCAGCAGTCGTGACCTGAGCGGCCATGTGTCGATCTACACCCCAGAGCAGGATCGAATTGAAGGTTACGAGAGGCTTTTCGGGCGTTCCACACTTGACATTAGCGTTGTCAGCGTCTCGAAGGACTGGCAAAGACGAGGCGAGGAGGCCTAGTGACACTGCTCGAGAAAAAGATGGACTTCGAACAAGAGTACGAGAGAGTACTGGCCGATCTCTCAGATCCAACGGTCTTTAGTGACCAGCGTCGAGCGCGTGATCTTGCTCGACGACACAAAGAGCTTGAGTCGATCGTTCGATGTTTTAACGATCTCGAGCGAGCAACTGATGATCTTGCGATGGCCAAAGAGATGTACCAGGAGGCATCCTCTTCCGATCGAGAGCTGCTTCGAGAGGAGCTAGTCGAGCTTGAGGGTTTGGTCGATAAGTTTGAACAGGAGTTAGAGCTACTCCTGTTGCCGAAGGATCCGAACGATGGTCGCAATGTGATCCTTGAGATCCGAGGTGCAGAAGGTGGGGAGGAAGCGAATCTCTTCGCGAAAGATCTCGCAGAGATGTATCTACGGTACGCCGATCGGATGCTTTGGAAGGCCGAGACGCTCTCGATCGACCACTCCGATATGGGGGGTTATAACTCGGTCACCCTCATGATTCGCGGAGATGACGCTTGGCGCCGGTTGAAGCACGAAGGAGGACCTCATCGTGTTCAGCGAGTGCCGGTTACGGAGTCCCAAGGGAGAATTCATACGTCGTCGGCGACGGTGAGCGTCCTGCCGGAAGCGGACGACGTTGAGGTAGATATCGATCCGAATGATCTGCGTATTGACGTCTATCGTTCGACGGGTCCGGGTGGTCAATCTGTCAACACGACAGACTCTGCCGTACGGATTACGCACATTCCCACGGGAACGGTCGTGGCAATGCAAGATGAGAAAAGTCAGATTCAAAATCGTGCGAAGGCGCTCCAAGTCTTACGGGCTCGCTTACTCAAGGCTGAGCAAGACCGTCAATCCGAGGCGCTCTCAGCAGCTCGGAGGTCTCAGATAGGTGGAGGTGGGCGATCTGAGAAGATTAGAACGTACAACTTCAAAGAGAATCGAGTTACCGATCATCGCATCAACAAGACCTTGTACAAGCTCGACGCCATGCTCATCGGGGATCTCGATGAGCTTATTGATGCACTGGTTCTCGATGAGCGCACTCGTCAACTTGAAGAAGCGAGGGGTGGTTAGAGCTGCCCTATGATCGTTTCGCCCCAGGTCTTGCTGGAGCGCTCGCTCAGAGGGTGAAAGGTAGCGGTCTGCGTGCGGTTGAGATTCAGTGGCTACTTCAATCCATTCAATCGGTGGCGAAGGATCAACTGTCGTTTGAGTTGAAACTTATCGAGGCGTTGGAGCGCCTAGAGTTCGGTGAACCACTCCAATACGTCTTGGGCAGCTGGCAGTTTCGCGGCTTGGAGGTTCACGTAGACCGTCGAGCTCTCATCCCACGAGCTGAAACGGAGCTGATCGTCGATATCGTGAGCGACCTGCTAAGAGCGGATCGTTTACATGAGCATTGCCCGAGAACGGTCGTTGAGATAGGGCTAGGTACCGGGGTGATCTCGTTGGCGATTGCACAAGAGAATCCATCTATTCAGGTCTTTGGAACCGAAGTCGACGCCGCGGCATTTTCGCTAGCTCAAGAGAACCTCGAGGCCATCTCTTCTAGGAATGGAACCGTGACGGATCGGGTGACCTTTCTCCTTGGTTCACTCTTCGAACCGATCCCGATAGGGCTTGAGAGAGGGGTGGATGTGGTGGTTTCAAACCCTCCTTACCTCTCGGAGGAGCTCTACCAAAGCGCAGAGCCAAAAGTGCGTGACTTCGAACCGGAGCTAGCGCTTACGCCTGGCGGGGATGGTTTGGGAGTTTTGGCGTTGATTGCGAGAGATGCGGTGCCATTTCTTCGGGTCGGAGCGAGTCTCATCCTTGAGCACTCGCCCGAGCAGCGCGCTCCTCTAGCAAAGATCTTGGAGATGTTAGGGTACGAGGGAGTGCGATGTATCAAAGATCTGGTGGGGCGCGATCGTTTTACGGTCGCTGTCGCACCGAAGAGGAGAGACAAGGAGGCTGGGTGATGGGGCTCACGAGCGCGCTCGATCTTTCGGGTACGAAGTGGGAACGATATGAACAAACGGTGTTAGTGGAGCATGCGCGTGCGAATCTGCGCTCGGGAAGGATCGTTGCGGCCCCAACCGACACGGTCTACGGCTTGCTAGCAATGGCCTCATCGAGTGAGGCCATTGATGCCGTCTTTCAGCTCAAGGCGCGACCGCGCGAACGGGCGCTCCCGGTACTCGTTCAGGGAACTAGTCAGGCTATCGAGGCCTGCAGTGTGATCAATGGCCGTTCAAAGGACCGCATGGAAGAGTTGGCCGAGCTCTTTTGGCCAGGAGCTTTGACCATGGTCGTCAGTGCGGAAGCGAATCCGATCACCACCAATGTGAGTGATGGTTCCAGCATCGCAGTAAGGGCTCCCGATGACGAGCTGTTGAGGTCCCTACTCACAGCGGAACCGCTGGTTGGAACGTCCGCAAATCTTCATGGTCAACTACCTGGTTCTGGCGGACTGGAGGTCGTCAATGGCTTGATGGGAGAGTCGGGGAGAAGTCTCAAGTACCTGTACGAGATTGGCTTGGGTCTGGTTATTGATGGTCGACCCGGAGGATCGCAAAGTTCGACAGTGGTCGACTTGCGGGGTGAACTGCCGGTTATTCTTCGGGATGGTCCAATCTCCAGCTCCGACATCTCTGACGCGCTGAGGCTTCCCTCTCGGAGGCGGACAGAAAGTAGTTAAGCTATGGGTCACGGAGTGTAAGGGAGCAGTGGTGAGCGTGGGTCGTAGGGAAATAAGTGATGAAGTTCGACGCGAGGATCCCGAGTTGGCATCCCTCATTGAGGCTGAAGAGATTCGTCAGAGAACCACACTTCAGTTGATCGCTTCAGAGAACTTTGCTTCGCGCGCCGTAATGGATGCGTCTGGAACGGTCTTGACCAACAAGTACTCCGAGGGATACCCCGGTAAGCGCTACTACGGCGGTAATGGAGTTATCGATCAGGTCGAGCAGCTTGCCATCGATCGGTTGAAGCTGCTCTTTGGAGCGGAGCACGCAAATGTCCAACCGCACAGCGGAGCCAATGCCAATGCAGCCGTCTACTTTGCTCTATTGAACCCTGGCGATACCGTTGTCGCTATGCGACTGGACCAAGGGGGACATCTAACCCACGGATCCCCGGTCAATTTTTCGGGAAAGCTCTACCGATTTGCTGGATATGGAGTGACGCCAAGGGGTGATGGAGGGGAGTGGCTCGATCTTGATGCTCTAGCACGGCTAGCTCAGCAGGAGCGTCCGAAGCTAATCGTTGTTGGAGCCACGGCCTATCCGCGAACGATCGAGATTGATCCAATCCGTTCGATCGCAGACGAAGTTGGAGCTCTGGTGCTCTTCGATGCCGCTCACGTTGCAGGTCTGATCGCAGGTGGTCAGTATCCCAATCCTCTGTTCATGCGGGACGGTAGGAGAGGGGCGGACGTCGTTACCTTTACGACTCATAAGACACTTCGTGGCCCACGCGGCGGTGCAATCGTGTGCCATGAGGATCTTGCTCCCAAGATCGACAAGGCGCTCTTCCCTGGCTTTCAAGGTGGGCCGATCGAGAATACGATAGCGGCAAAGGCCGTTGCATTTCGAGAAGCACTTCAGCCATCGTTTGCGCAGTATCAACGCAACGTCGTTTTGAATGCCCAACGTTTGGCGGGGGCACTGAGCTCGCATGGATTCCGATTGGTCTCAGGCGGTACCGACACGCATCTCCTTTTGGTCGACCTCCAAGGCTTTGACCCAGATCTCTCGGGCAAGGAGGCACAGGAAGTTCTCGATAGAGCGGGCATTACGTGTAATCGCAACCAGATTCCGGAGGATCCGCGATCTCCCTTCGTTACGTCGGGCCTACGTTTTGGTACTCCTGCCGTGACAACTACCGGTATGGGACCGAGCGAGATGGACGCTATCGGAGAGCTGATAGCCCGAACGCTGTTAAAGCGCTCCGATGCAAGTGAGGTCGAGCGAATTCGTGCTCAGGTTGCAGAGCTGACAGCGTCGTTCCCACCTCCGGCCGATCGCTAGGACCTCCAGGCAAAAAGAATGCTGTACGTCCTTGTGGTCCTCGTTGCGGCCTTCGTAACGTGGGTTGCCACCTTCGTTGTGCGCGCAGCAGCTCCCAGGCTGAAACTCGTTGTCGCTCCGAGCGAACGTATGGTTCACACGAGGTCTACAGCTACCATGGGCGGTCTCGCGATGCTGTTTGGGTTTCTCGTCGCATTCGGATTCGCATCTCAGGTACGAGGATTCCATGACATCTTTACTCGATCATCGGAGCCCATTGGCATAGTACTCGCAGCGATCGTGATAACGACGGTTGGCGCTCTCGATGATATCTTCGACGTGACCGCTCCGGCAAAGCTTGCCGGACAGATCCTCTCGTCATCAGTTCTATGGATCTTTGGAGCCACGATGTTCTGGTTCAAGGTCCCTTTCGCGGGAGTGATCGTGCTCTCTG
>JBMFXG010000080.1:0-11403 GCA_049964535.1 Acidimicrobiales bacterium
TCGGATGCAGACAGTCAACCGCTCGCAACACCTCGGTTGAAATAGGAGGGCTAACCCCGCTAGAAACGGAAGAGCCGCTAAGTCCGCTCACGGACGATCGAGCGATTGCCCCCGCAAGGTGTGCAACTTGCGTCCTCAGAGCGAGATCTCGGCTCTTGATGAGAGTGTCTTGTGCTGGCGAGATCACGCAAAAAAATTGGTATCTCGCTCGATCCGCCTGAGACCGGTGGGAGAACAGCGACCTCGTCATCTTCGGTGAGCGCTGTGTCAAGCGTAGCGCTCTCGCCGTTGACCCAGATTGCGGAGATGGCGATGACGCTTCGGAGATCCTCGCCGAACTTATCGACTGCCCGATCTAGGAGCTCCCTCACGGTCGAGGCGTCGATGGAAACGATAGCTATACCTGCCGTCTCCCGAGCCATTGCAAAGAGGCGGAGGTTAGCCACGCTCATCACTTTTGAGATTTTGGCTCGATGGGCGAGCAAGTAGGGGATCCTCGGCGATCGACTGTTCTGCGGCTGCGAGTTCTGACTCGAGTGCAGCAGCGAAGCTCTCTAGCGAATCCAGGGTTGCACTGTCGAGGTCGTTCTGATTCGTCTCAGCCGGTTGCGCTTCTTGAAGAGGTTCATCGTGTCCCGTTTCAGTTGAGTGGTCCATGGTGTAGCGCTCCGTTCTCAAGTAGATGCCTCTAGAAACCAGGTGCCATAGGACTTGGAAATCTCCTTGCGAGGCTAACCTTACTTGGTGCTTCGGGCCGCTAGCTCATCCGGTAGAGCAGGGGACTTTTAATCCCAAGGTGCAGGGTTCGAGACCCTGGCGGCCCACCACGTCAGAGCCGATATTACTCATCTTAAGCTTTAGCCTCAATACCGTTCAGTTAAGCGCTACTACACAGATCTGCGGCGGGTGCTCGGGTTGGGGCCAGTTGTGGTGGTGAAGGCGTTTGGCTCCCACTTGAGGACTTTGCGCTTGACAACGCGAGGGTTAGCACGTAATCGACGAGGCGGGTTGAGACGCCTCGCGAGGGTGTTCATAGCAAAGACCCAGACCACTTCTGCTTCAGCTGTTCCCACCGGGGGGAAAATCGTCCTTTGCAACGGAGTGCCGGACGATACGCAAATCAGCGACAAGGGAGATTCGATCTGGGTCGTGTCCTGAATGTTCTGCCGTGTTCGCCATGAGGACTCTGATGGCGTAGTGACAGCAGAGGTGCCCCCAGATCTCTTGGTAGATGAGCTCTGGGGACTTAGAACGAAGTACCTCTCTCGATCCTCGCTGGTGGGTTTTTAACTCGTCGAAGGTGGTCTCTATCTCCCAGCGCTCAGCGTACAGCCTGGCCAATCCTTCGGCTGGTGCTACGGAGGGATTAAGAAGGGTGGTGATGAGTCGATAGCGCTCATCACCGTTCACGGTGTAGTCAATGACACGTACCCTGTGAGGCTCTCTTTGATGACGACCTGTTCCAGAGGTTGGCTTGATGGAGGCGATCCAAGAACCATCCTCTAAGGTCTGCTCATGGTGAGGAGACAGAGTGGACTTGACTCGAAACAGGAGATCTGCCCCGGTATCTGCGGCCTTTCCCCACAGGTCGAACCCATAGAGACCACGATCAGCCAACACTAACATCCCAGGATGAAGACGGCTGATGAGTTCTCGTGTGAGTTCAACCTCTGAGGTCGTACAGGGGCCAACCACAGCATCGATGATTGCATGGGTCCCACACTCAGCCAAGGCCACGATACGTGCCTGAGGGAATGCCGAGCGATCCCCTCGACTCGAGGGAGGGCGACCAAAGTGTGTCTCATTCGCCACGGTATCTGCAATATCTAAACACGTACCATCGATCGCCATCACACGCCTTGTCGCGAACCACGATCCAGGAGTATCTGACGTGGCCAAAGGGCTCACAACCTTAGCAAATAGCTTACGTAGAGGCTCTGAGCCCAACCGGAGCCGAGCCTGAAAGAGCGCAGACTTCGACGGAGGCTTCAACGACTCGCTCCATCCCTTCGACCATGATAGGCCATCGGAAAGCTGGGAGAAGATATCCTCGTAGGCACCCTCTGAATACATCGCCATCCCTATGGCAAAATAAACCATCACACGGGCAGGAAGAACTCGGTTACGAATCTCCCTACGCCCAGCTTCATCGATCGCTTCATCGATGACACCTGGAGGGAATACCCTCGTCAGCAGACCAATCGAGACGAGATCGGACAATCGACGATCACTTGCCGGCTTTACCCAACCAGAACGTGGCATAGATACACATTACTGCATAAGAACCCTTAACTGAACGGTATTGAGGCTAAGTATCATCACGACCCATGGAGGGATACCGCCAGATTGTTCTCAGGGGATGATGAGTTCGCTCGAATCATGTCCTTTCGGACTTTTGGTGCTGACCCGGATCTAGCATTGCTACGCCAGCGCGCTGACGATTGGGCCGAGAGACTCGTTTCCGTACTTTCACGGCTGTGGTGCTAAACCTAGCGTGGTCGTCACCCCGACCACCTAACGTCACGACGGCGCTCCTGTGACCTCAGAAAGGATGGTTTATGCTTAAAAGTAGAGAACGCTTCGCGGTGTTAAGTAGAGATACACCATGGACTCTCCGTTCTTGGAGCACTGTTTCCATACGATTCCAGTCGCCGCACGGTTGCAAGTGTCCCGTCTTGGCCCTATCGGTCCGCTTATTGCCCAGCGACATTCCCGAGTACCTCCGGGGCCATGAAGAAAGGTATCAAGATGGTTGACGGCAATCTTGGACGGCGTGAGTTGTCAGCATGTGGTATCATGATGTCATGACAAAACAAACCACCGTGCGGATACCTGATGAGTTAGCCGCCGAGGCAGAAGCAGTAGCACGCGTGAAGGATATGAGTCTTAACTCTGTCATTATCGAGTCACTCCAAGCTGAGATTCAAAGAGTGAAGGCCGATGGAGACTTTAATGCTCGAGCCAAGAAGCTCATCGAACGTGATAAGGAGCTTCTAGAGCGTCTCGCTCGTTGACCCGTTACCTTACTTTGGCCGAGTATCTCCGATTGGCCGAACTGGCAGTCGGGATAGACACCAACACTTTGATCCGAACTTCCCGACTTGAATTGGCTGACTCTGCCCTCCATGCGCCGAGTGCTACCTTTTCGGACCAAGAGTTCTATCCAGATCTCTATGACAAAGCCGCAGTTCTTGCGTGCCGACTGGCTCGGAATCATCCTCTCTTCGACGGCAACAAACGGGCAGCATGGATGGCGCTTGCAATGTTTGTAGCGCTAAATGACGGACACTTTGATCCAGATCCCCCAAACGTCGATGAGGCTGAGGCCGCCATGATTGCGATTGCGGCTCATGAGGTCGAGGAGAAGTGGTTCGCGCAGTGGTTGAGGGCAAGGGTGCGCTTCACGGCGGAGGAGTAGTACGAAACCTCTACGAGTTTCTCGAAGGTCACGAGAACCTTGCCCATGGGTCTAACGTCCTTACACTCCACGGGATTTGACCGACATTTTCGGACCCTGAGCGATGTAAACCCTGCACTACCCTTCAAGCGCCATAGACTCTGAGGTGCGAATATAGGGTTAATGTGTGTCAACCAAGTGCTCCTGTAGAGAACTTGCAATCCCGAGGTGCAGGGTTCGAGACCCTGGCGGCCTACCAGGTCAGAGGATACTTAAGAGTCTCTGCAGGAGGGTCATCTTGGATCTTGCTTGCCTTCTGCTGAGAGTATCGCCCTACCCCGGTTTAGCGATGACCTTCACGTTCAGCTCCAACGTCAGCCCGGCGGTGCGGAGAGGTTTATGAAGGAAGCTCACCGGCTACCCAGTGTTGCTCGTGCGCGCTGAAGGAACGCTCTACTTTCTTGTCGCTATCGATGAGCCCGACCTTGACTGCCCGAAGCGATCGTCGGTCGTCAGGCCGCTCGAGCGGCAGATGTCGATGGTCCTGTTGTGCGGGCGAGGTAGGCGGACTAGCGCGACCTCGGCGAGAGCGGGGTAACGAGAGAGGAGGTGAGCGGTGGCCGGTGGACTACGAAAGATCTTTTAGAAATACGTCAACTGGCTCAACAACGAAGGAGGCTGATCGACATCGGCGCGCTATCGAGCAGCGCGACTAACCCGATGCAAGTGCGAGGCCACTAGGTGCGAACATTACCATTAGCAGTGTGCTGCTTTCAGGAGTATGAGCGTAACCGAAAGGGGCAGGTGAGGTAGGTGACGCGTTGGGTGCGTGTGCTGAACGTCGTCATTGGGGGTTTATTGTTGGGGGCTTGCGGATCGACAGTTACCTCGAATTCTCTTTCGAGCAAAGGTGCGAGAGTGGATCCACTAGGTCGAGAGTCACCTCCAAGGACGGAGCGTGGCATGATGGGTATCATGGAGACGGATTTGATTCGAAGTGTCGAGACCCTTGACGCTTCGTATCGCAGAATTGCGCTACATCACCGCGTATCAACGCTCATAGTAGGGTCAAGTGCGCAAGAATTTGTCGGAGCGAAGAGCAGGATCGTCCACTTCCATGGACATTACGATGCGGTTGTCGCCTTCCCATGGACTCCAGATGGGCTGCCAATCAAGGTCTATCAATACTCATCAACTGGCTCTTGGAGGGCGATCGCTGCGCTGCGATCGCCCTTTGGTTTTGCAGAAGGAGCGATCTATCTTTTCTCATCCGTCATTCCGGTAGGGTCAATCTCTGGACTCTCGAGCCCTGCCTTTCTGGTTCGGAGTGTAGGGGGTGGCTGTTTCCCGGGCTCGGTACTGGCCTTCCTTAAAGGGAGATGGAGCTTATTGAGTGCCTTAGATGCTGCGAATCAAGAGAGTACGGAGATCGGTGGTAATCCGACTTTTCGACATGGATATCTTGTAACAACGACCATCTGTGGTGCTAATCCGGCAGATACCGGCAACACAATCGTGTGGTCGAAAGTCGACCAAGCTACTTCGAACTTCGTGGTGGTTCGTCAGGAAGTGGTCGACACTAGCAGAAAGGCGAGCAGCGATTCCTAAATCGCAGAGGAAGGTGATGCAGTAATGGTTGCGACTGTCTCGTCTTAGGGCCGCTGTCCCTTGCTCGCAGAATTACAGGCCCTGGTGAGGGCATGTATGTCTGCTTCAAGCTGCAAATACTTGTTGCGGACGTTGCTCGCAGTCTCTTTGTAGTAAAGACCATCTGGTCCCGTTTAAAGAATTCTTATGGTGAACTGTCGTTAACCGAAGTCAAGAAGCTCAAAGAGCTTGAGATGGAGAACCGCAAACGTAAGGATATTGTTGCCGACCAAGCGCTTGGTATCGTTGACGGCAAAGGAGCCGGCGATCGGAGACTTCTCACCCCAAGAGCGCCTCTCTAGCACCTTTAGGTTGCTGTCACGGCGTTATGGGGAACGGGTGCGATTGTACTGCATCGTGACCGTGCGGCCACCCTACGTAGTGAATCCTAACTGCGCTGTATCTATCTGATGACGAAGCCCTCTTCGATTGGTTGTAGCGTTTCGCTCTTGCCCACCCCGGTGGGTTCACAAGCGAACCCACTTCGTTGCGAACGAGGAGGGAGGGATCATGAACTTTACACGTGTTCCTCGGCTCTGGGGAGCAGCTGGCTGCAGTGTCCCCACCAAGAAGAGGGGAGAGTAACAGCACAAGGCTAGTGTTCGAAACGGTGCGGGAGTCGAGGTCGGTGAACATGCGTCTGGCTGCGGACGTCTTGCTTTGACGACCGGGGAGCTGCTCTCCCCACTGGTGTTTTACGGTTATGATGCTGTACTCCGCAGGGAACCTCTGGAGTGCAGCATCACGATCCATCGACGCAATGGGAGTGCTAGCGCACTTGGATCATCTCGTTACGACCGCAACAGCACCGAAGTATCTCCAAGCTGATTCCGGTTCAGCGTTCCCTCGAGATACCCCCTCCGATTTCTGCGAGGAGTTGGGAGTAACCCTCTAGTTCACCATCCTAAGGTCACGATGGAAAATGGCAAGGTCGAGTCCTCAACGGAAGATTTAGAGGGGAGATGTTGAACGGGGACTTCTCGAGAGTATCTCCGAAGCTCGACTCCTCTTGGACTATTGGTAGGTGGAATACAACGAATATCGCCCCCATAGCCCCTCGTGCTATCTCTCTCCCAAGGAGTTCGTGGCACCACCTATTGCCGTACAGCGACGACACCTCCATAACGCCAAACGGCGACCACGTGTGTCGTGAGAGCTGTGGGAAGGAATGCTTGCGGCATAACCCATTAGGGCGAAAGACTCTCACCCTTCCGGCTCGTCTTTCCACACTAGAAAACATTGAAGAGAACAGGAGGGGTTGGAGGAGTACTCCCTACGACGATAACCACTGGCAGAACTCACAGAGACAGGGGATCAGCTATTGGGGACCCCTCGGGTGAAGCATAGATATCCTGAGATGCATGAAAACCAAGATCAACGCGAACGCTGTAGTCGTTGAGCTACAAGGGGTGGACGCGCATGGCCCCCGCCGATCTAGGTGAAGCTCGACCGTGGTTCTGAGATCGTTCACTGAGGTTTCGTCTGATACCGCCTCTCTTCATAAGTGGGGCTTCGTGTAGTAAGGAAGGCAGTGGGATGGACCTTGTCGCTTTCGGCAAGACGCGTATGACATTGAGTGTATGTTCAAGAACGAGATGTCGATCAGTGGAAGTAGAACGCTGGGTCCGCAAGTAGTGCTGTCGGCAATTTTTTCAAAGGTGATGCCTGGGATCGGGGATAACGCTACGCGGTACCTGGAGGGGCAAGAGATAAGGGTGTAGTGAGTTAGGTGAGCACATCTGCTGTGTCGATAGCGGGGTGATCTGCGTTCACGAAGCCCGCACGCTTTGTTTCATGGCAATCAACTTCAAGGCAGAGTACATAGAAGTAGTTCGTTCTGCGGTGAGGTAGCCCAAGTAATGGATGCACTGTCAAAGGTGCCCATGAGATTCTCTGAATCCCTACTAGTGTTGCGAGCTATGGAGAACCTTGAATACCCAGTCACGAGGCGGAGTGATGTCGTAGATCACTACTTTGGTGAAGCCGTTGCAGACCCGTATCGATGGCTTGAAGATACTAACAGCGAAGAGACTCGATCTTGGATAGCTTTACAAAATGCGTTGACACAAAAGGTACTTGGTGGCATATCAGAGCGCGATTCGATGCGCAACCGAGCTGCAGCGCTGTGGGACTTCCCGAAGGCCGGTGTTCCATTTCGGCGTGCATCTAACTGGTTTCAGACTCGTAATTCGGGCCTGCAGAACCAGGCCGTTTTGATGGTTGGAGAAGAGCCATGTGGTGAAGCGCGGGTGCTCATCGATCCAAATGAGCTGTCAAGCAACGGCACGGTCGCCCTTACGCAGCTTTCGATCTCTCACGACGGTGCCCTAGTCGCGTACGCAGTGAGCGAGGCGGGATCGGACTGGATGACCTGGCGTGTGCGAGAGGTTTCCACCGGTCAGGATCTAGAAGACGTGGTGCGGTGGTCCAAGTTCATGTCCGTCTCCTGGCGTCGTGACAAGAGTGGGTTCTACTATGCCGGGATGGATCAACCCCCTGATTCGGGGGTCTTCCTAGACGAGAGCCGGGGCCGGCGTATCTTTTTTCATCAGCTCGGTACTCCTCAGAGCAGCGACGAGGAGGTCTTCGGTGCTCCCGATCAACCTGACTGGCTTCCGGTTGTTGAGGTGAGCGATGATGACCGGTACCTGTTTCTGAGCATCCACAGAGGTACGGGTATCGAGAATATGCTCCTCGTTCGCGACTTAACTGACCCGGTATCGTCGTTTCAATCTCTCTGCGGCGACTTCTCTTGGAAGGCTCAAGTTGTTGGTAATGAGGGCACGAGAGTATGGTTGCTCACCAATCGAGACGCTGAGCGACAAAAGCTCGTTGCCTTCGACCTCACTCGTCCCGATGAGCCGTGGGTGGATGTGATCGAGCAGGGTGAGGACACTCTCTTAGAGGCTCAGATCTGCGGGGGAAAGATCGTCTGCCACTACCTGCGCGATGCTCACTCGATCCTTAAGGTGTACGAGCGAGATGGCTCTCCATCTCATGAGGTCGCCGACCTCGGAATCGTCTCCTTGACGCAGGACTCCACGTCCTCCGGCTCGTTTGAAGGTAGTTCCATTGATGAATGGATCTACTTTCAAGCGGTCTCCTTCACGGAGCCCGGCACGATTTGGCGCCACAGTGTGGAGACCCAGGTCACCGAGGTGGTCCAGAAATCGGCTTCCATCTTCGACTCGACTGCGTTTGTGACCGAGCGCGTCTTCGTTGAGTCGACCGACGGCACGATGGTGCCCATGTTTCTGACCCACGGTCGTGATGTCAAACCCAATGGCAATGCAAAAGTCTTGATGTATGGCTACGGGGGCTTTGACATACCGGTAACTCCATCGTTTTCTCTCCTGTTCGCATCGTGGTTAGATCGCGGCGGCGTTGTTGCGGTCGCGAACTTGCGTGGAGGCGGGGAGTACGGCGCGTCGTGGCACGATGGTGGTCGCCTTGGCAATAAGCAGAACGTCTTTGATGACTACTGCGCGTGTGCGCGCTGGCTGACCGCCTCTGGATGGTCGACTCCTGAGCAAACCGCAATCTCCGGAGCTTCAAATGGCGGCCTTTTGGTCGGTGCTTGCTTGACACAACACCCCGAACTCTTTGGAGCGGCGATCGCTGATGTTGGGGTCCACGACATGTTGCGCTTCGATAAGTTCACTGTTGGGTGGGCTTGGTCCAGTGATTACGGGAGCCCAAGCGACCCGGAGCAATATCGTTGGCTGAGGGCCTATTCGCCACTTCATAACGTATCTGAAGGGACTTGCTACCCCCCAACGCTTGTGCTGACCGGGGATCACGATGATCGCGTCGTACCGGGCCACTCTCTCAAGTTTGCCGCTACATTGCAGGCGGCTCAGGGATGTGACCGGCCGATACTGTTGCGTGTTGCAGCTTCGACCGGCCATGGCCTTGGGAAGCCAGTGGAGATGCTCGTTGACGAAGTCGTCGACAAGCTAGCCTTCTTGGAGCTGTCGATGGCTAACGATCGCTGAGTACAACTGGGAGGAGAGCATCTCTCTCATCCCAGTTTGTCTACGGATTCATATCGTCGAACCATCAGTGTGGAAACTCTGGTTGATGAACTTCCACTTGTTGTGATGCTCGTTGACTTCTGCAGAGCTCGGAACTGAGTTGTCGGTTGCGGGCTCTGCTGGTTCTGTGAGCGATCTAGATCGGTGGATTGTAGGTTATCGACATGGAGGGTCTGTGCCGCCATCGATAACTTTCCCATCGTTGCAGCTCTCGACTGGCTACGGGCGGGTCAACGGATCGCAAGCTTGTGAGTCATATTTTCGAATCCAGGTGACTCGTTCGTAACGGCGTGCGAGCAGAAGAGTAGTGTCATGCCCTGTACCGAAGACTTCGATCGGCTCGATGCATGAGAGTAGGCAAGGTTCTCGCTCAGCTACGCCCTTCGGAAAGAACCAAGTTGGAAGGCATTCCCAACCGATGCACTACCAAGCCGACTCTTCTCAATGGTGGCAGCGCAGCGGTGCCAGTTGAGCCGAGCTCTCTACGGACTCTAGGACCATTGGGGCCAGTTGCTCGAGGTAAGTCCAGTCGGCGGTCCTGTCAGAACACCTCCAGGGGCTCCAAGGGACTGCAGTAGTTGTGAGAAGTTGTAGCCGTATGCAGTGGAGTTTGCGCCGTAGAATTGGCCAGAGGTCGCAGCCATGGTCGTGCCGTCGCCACCGGTGTTTGCCCAACCTGTTTCAATCCCGTCCGCACCGTTGTAGAGCGTGCCCAAGACGGTAGAGCTTGAAACCGATTGGCCCACCGACACTGCGGGTCGGACCGATTCTGCGACGTAAACGTATTCCCCGCTCGCGGGTCCGCTGGTGAGTTGGTAGGCGATGTAAACTCCACTCGGCCACCCTCCGTTGTACACGGAGGTGACAACTCCATTGCCAATAGCGTAAATCGGTCCCACTCCGTTGTAATCAACACCTTGATCGATGCGTTCGACAGCGAGCCCACTGATGCTTCTGAGAGGATTGGCGTACGCCCCAGATGAGACCGGTGGGCTAGGGCTTGGGTTTACGTAAACCGGATTCGAGGTGGGTGGTGGAGCGGTAACGATGGTACGTTGATCGGTGACCTGCTGTGCAGCTGCCTGCTGTGCAGCTGCCTGCTGTGCAGCTGCCTGCTGTGCAGCCGCCTGCTGTGCAGCCGCCTGGCGAGCCGCTGCCTGCTGTACGGCTGCCTGTTGAGCAGCCGCCTGGCGAGCCGCCGCCTGTTGCGCTGCGATCGCTTGCTGCTGTTCTTGTTGCGCCACAAGCGTCTGTACGGTCGTACTAGCCGAGCTTAACTTTGCCTGTGCAGTTGTGACAGCGAGCTCGACCGCCGATTGGTCTCGCTGTGCGGCGGTGGCGGCGTCACGTTGCTGGGTCTGCAAGGTATGGAGCTGCACCATGGTGATCTTGAGCTGCGCAGTCGCTTGCTGGTATTGAAGAACTGCTTGTTGCTGGATCGATGATGCCGTGGAAGCGTCTTCTTGTTTGAGAGGAATCGAACTAGGGTTTCCCTGAGCGATGTCAAACCACCAAGGTGATGTCTCGCCTTGGATGAAGAGGTTAAGCGCCTCAGAGCGAACCTTTAATTTGAGGGTCTGGATCTGACGTCGCTTGACAGCGATACGGTGATGAAGCTGTGTGATGTGTACCTGAGTCTGCTGGAGTTGTGTTTCGGACTGCTGATACGCAAGGGAGTCGGCCTGAATCTGTAGTCGAAGCTCGTCGATTGACTGGGTGAGTGCTCGAACCTGTGCCTGTGCGTCTTGAAGGGGGCTCGCTGAGACGGCGGTCGAATGTGCTAGCACGAGACCGACGGTTACGAGCCACATCGAGGCAATGAATTTGATTATTCGATGGCGCCCGTGGGCCCGACGCGTCTGATCCATGTAGTCACCTCCATCTCTCCTAGGAACACAGCTGTGTACTTGAGTGGCTTCTCCCTCGACCGACCCGAGTCAGAATACTCGGAGACCACTCGTGTCTATCGGAATTTTTTGCTTTGGACCTAAGAGCGATGGCCGAGTTCGGGAACTCTTTGAGACTCACACGGCCGGAGCGCTTTGCAGTTCCCCTGCTGCAGAGAGATGGGGCCCGTTTTGGCGAGAGCATCTGACCTGCAGTATTGCAGGTAGAAGCTGCTATCAATTTTTTCTCACAGCGGTTCTTGGTAAAGGCAAGTCTTGGGTAGCCAGGAGGTGCGTGCCGACGCAGTAGAACCCGGACACGACCTTGTGGGCATGTAAGGCGCGGTGGAGGTGAGCGGTTTCTAAGCTTCGATCCACCGTAAGTACGTAAAGTCGATCGAGGGTTGCCCGATATTGCCCAAAAGCCGAAGTTGAGTAG
>JBMFXG010000081.1:0-11297 GCA_049964535.1 Acidimicrobiales bacterium
ATGAGCTCTCTCAGCTCACCCCAATTCCAATGGCTTGGGACAAGACATCGGCCACGGCTCCGACGCCTTCAGAGACGTCGACAACTGCGCCAGATCTTACTCCAACAGGTGCGGTGGCCGTCTATAAGTTCCTCAATACCCAGGCGAGTGATCTCAACACCTACGGAAGTAATCCTCTGTGGCAGGTGGTAGACGGACCATGGGTCTTACAGAGCTTTACGACCCAGGGCAAGGCGGTCTTCGTACCAAACCACTCTTATTCCGGGCCGATCAAGCCGACACTCTCGAAGTTCGTCGAGCTACCGTTCTCCTCTGATGCAGCAGAATACAATGTCTTGCAACAAGGAAACCAGCTGACCTATGGTTACATCCCGGTTTCAGACCTCCCTCAGAAGAGTCGCATCGCGGCGCAGAGATATAACTTTGCACCGTGGCTCCTCTTCGGCTTCGACTACATGTCTATCAACTTCAACAATCCAACGGTCGGGCCAATCTTTCAACAGCTCTATGCTCGCCAAGCTCTTGAGGATCTGGTCGATCAAACCGCATGGATCAAGAGCTTCTGGAAGGGCTTAGCCGTCCCAACGCACGGTCCGGTCCCAGTGGCTCCTGCGAACCCATTTGCAGATAACGTCTCGAAAAAGGGCGTCTATAACTACTCCATATCAGAAGCGAGGAAGCTCCTCACTTCTCATGGATGGAAGATCCCTGCTTCAGGAGCGGCCTTCTGTGCCAAGCCGGGCTCCGGCGCGACGCAGTGCGGTACCGGCGTCACGAAGGGACAGAAGTTTGCGCTCTCGCTTCAGTACCTATCGGGACTCGCAGCGGTCTCGCAGGAGATGCAGGCATACAAGTCAGCAGCTGCGAGCGCTGGAATCCAGATCTCGCTTTCGGTCGCACCGTTCAACAGTGTGATCTCCAATGCGACTCCGTGTGCCTCGACAGCACCTTCGTGCAAGTGGGAGATCGCAAACTGGGGCGGTGGTTGGAGCTACTCTCCGGACTACTACCCCTCAGGTGAGACGCTGTTCGCCCAAGGAGCAGGTGCGAACTTCGGAAGCTACAACAATGCAACTGCCAACAGCTTGATCGCAGCGGTGGAGACGAGTTCGAATCCTCAGAAGGCGCTCAACGCCTACCAGGACTATCTCGTCAAAAACTTGCCCGTGATCTACCAGCCGGAGCAGGACTACCAGCTCTCCGAGATCAAGTCGAACCTTCAAGGTGCGACTCCTCAGAGTCCCTATCAGTACCTGCTGCCTGAGAACTGGTACTTCACTAAGTAGTCAGAGGAGGGTCGTCTGACGGATCGACATCGAGCGCCAGGTAGGCATCGACGTGAACGAGATGACCCTTCTGTCAACGAAGAGACACAGGCATCTGCCTGTGTCTCTTCGTTACGTGCGGTACGCTCGACGTAGTCAGCTCTTCAGTTCTTTCGGTTCTGAGATGAACCGCCCCTGCAACCACGTCACTTTCGTGCAGCGTAAGAGAGCCCAATGCGCTCACTCAAGAATGGGCCGGTGGGCGAGCTAATGCAGTGCGGTTCTGAGTCGCTCAACAGCACTGAGGAGGCTTGTCCCAAAGTCATGTGGGTCGTAGAGGACAGCGACAACACCAGGGGTAAAGTTGGCGAAAGGTATCACGATCGACGTGAGGAAGTGGCGAGAGGCGACGTAGGCGAATGAGGTATCGCTCTCATCCATGGGCGGGGATGAGGCGGGTGAGAATCAGGGATACACCATCAAGCTCTCTAACCCTCCCGGAGTTCACAAGCTTGAAGCGATCCAGTACTCTCTCGCAGTGATCTTGGTTGCACGGCCATCGATCGAACGGTAGCTGCTGCTATCTCGCCGTCCATGCGGCAGGGTAGGTAAGAGCCGAGAGGAGTACCGGCGGGAGCAGTGCACGGTACGCTCGGAGCGAGCTTCGCAAGCTATCGGTCGACAGACAGTCATAGAGTTCAAAGAGGGAAGTAAGGCAAGACATGAACCCAGATATTCAAATTATCGCTAGCGCTAACGGAGCGATCGGCATCGACGCGGTGTGGGAGAATCTCGCCCAAGGCATCCGTGCCCTCGACGCAGTCGAGGCTGCGGCTCGCGTGGTCGAAGACAACGTTGATGATCACTCTGTGGGTACGGGGGGCCTACCGAATCTCGACGGAATCGTCGAGCTTGACGCCTCCATCATGGACGGGGATAATCGAGCCGCAGGCGCGGTTGCGGCCCTTCGGGGTTATCGCCATCCGATCAGTGTTGCCCGAGCGGTACTAGAACGTCTCCCACACGTCCTCATCGTGGGTGACGGCGCAGCACGTTTTGCACAAGAGATCGGCGCAGAGGCTGGCGAACTCTTGACTGAAGAGGCCGAGAAGATATGGTCAGAGGGTTTAACTGCTGCACCTGGCGGACTAGCAGGAACCATACTCGAGCGAGCTAAAGCACTAACGGCCGATCCGGAACGGGCGGTGGGAACCGTTAACTTCCTCGCCCGAGACCTCAATGGTTCGCTCGCCAGTGCCGTGTCCACGAGTGGATGGGCGTGGAAGTGGCCTGGCCGTGCAGGAGACTCGCCAATACCGGGGGCCGGGAACTACTGCGACTCGCGCTTTGGCTCGGCAGCGTGCACTGGCTACGGCGAGCTTGCGCTTCGAACATCGACTGCGCGTGCCATTGTCAACCGTCTTGCTGAAGGAGCCTCTCCACTCGAGGCCGGTCGTAGCGCCCTCTTAGATCTTGCCTCGCTCGATGAACCAACGGAGAACATGATTATGCACGTTGTCGTGCTCTCCAAAGATGGCGAGCACGCTGCCCTTTCGACGCAACGAGGGGCTCTCTACGCGTGGAGAGATGGAAACTCGAAGTCGACCGAAGTCTTGGAGAGAACGTACGTCTCTCTCGAGGGTGGACATTGAGATCAAAGAGCTTGCGACCCTTCGTCGTCTGCGACCGGGCGAAGAATTGAAGCTCGATCAGGTTCTGACAACGAAGCGGTCGTTCTCGAACAGGTACGGAAGAGGCCACGAGTTCGAAAGTTCAACTACTGCACAGCACGACATTGAATCGGAGTAGGAAGGAAAGCTATGAAGCTCTACATATCGTTCGACCTTGAGGGTATTTCGGGGATCGTAGACTGGGAACAGTGCACTGGATCGAGCTTTGAATACCTCCAGGGCATTGAATTAACCTTGGCGGAGATTAACGCCGCAATTGACGGAGCGGTGAGTGCAGGCGTGACTGAGGTCGTCGTCAACGACGCGCACTCAAAGATGCGAAATCTCAATCCAGCGGGCCTTCATCACCGTGCGAGCTACATCACCGGTGCTCACAAGCCGCACTACATGATGGAGGGTCTCGATAGCTCCTTCGATCTCATCTTCTTCCTTGGCTACCACGGAGCGATCTCTGGGGAGCCCTCAACACTCTCCCATACGTACAACCCATCGATCTTTACGGAAGTCAGACTTAACGGCGTTGAGGTTGGGGAGAGCGGCATCAACGCCCTGGTTGCTCTTGGGTATAGCGTTCCCATAGCGTTAATCAGTGGGGACCAACCCACCAAGGAACAGGCACAGCGGCTCATCCCTGACATTGAAGCAGTGGTGGTCAAGGAGTCGATTACACGCTTCGCGGCGCTCAATCTGCACCCCGAGACAGCTCGAGAGCTCCTCTACGCTGGAGCCGAGCGAGCCACGAGCTCGCTAGCCCACCATGGACTACCGACAATTGAGCTTCCTGCGACACTAACGATGAGCTTTCTGACCGCCGATATGGCAAAGGTGGCGTCGTGGGTTCGAGGAGTCGACCGCACGGGTCTTCGAGAGGCGCAGATTACGGGCCAGGATCCAATCGAGCTCTACGAGCGCTTCGTAGGAGTGAGCTACATTACTCGCCAATCGGGCGGTCGCTGACCGATCGCTCCGATTCGTCGTCGTCTCAACGACCTCTGCGCCGGGACTCCGTATGTATGGCCTCGAGGTAGTGATCGACGAAATGAACGAATGCCGAAGCGACCGCGACACTGTGTCAGACTAAGTCCAAGACCCAAGAAGGAGCACGAATGCTACGGACCTATCTCCGCTTCGTCCAACCTCTACTAACAGATCTCGAGATTCCCTATCTCGAGATCTGTGGCGACCAGGATGGTCCCACACTGACGCTACTTGGAGGAGTCCACGGTTGTGAGTATACATCGCAGGCCGCAGTACGAGAGTTCTTCGACATCCTCGACGAAGGCACCCTGCGCGGTAGGGTGAGAGCGGTTCCGACCCTCAACGTCAAATCTTTCTACTCTCGATCACCGTTCGTATCGCCTGATGACGGAAAAAATCTCAATCGCTCCTTCCCTGGGATTGCGCTCGGCACCTATAGCGAGCAGTTGGCGTATGCAGTCACGGAAAACCTCATCAAAGGTTCCGATGCACTCATCGATCTTCACGCTGGCGACCTCGTCGAAGCACTCGAGCCATTCACGCTCTACGAGGAGTCAGATGTGACGGAGAGTTCTCGCGCTCTAGCCGAGGCGTATGGCCTACCATACAGCGTCTTTCAACGACGGCAGGGAAAAACTGTCGCGGGCGCAACGTCCGCCACCGCTGCAGACCTCGGCATACCGGCGATCATCGCCGAGTCCGGAGGACGGGGCATTATGGAGGACGATGCCGTCGCGAGACACCTTCTTGGGCTGAGAAGAGTTACCAACCAGCTCGATATGACGGATTTCGATACGACGGAAGCGCCGAGCGTCCCTATCGAGCACTTCGCAGCCTTCCACTGGATTCGTAGCGAGCATCAGGGTTGGTGGTCTCCGAGCGTCCCAGTGGGCGCAAGGGTGCATCTCGGTGATACCTTGGGATCGGTTCTCGATCTGCTCGGTGTGGAGCAGAGTTCAGTGGTAGCTCCGAGCGATGGGGTAGTACTCTTCCAGACCTCCTCTCCAGCAGTGTTGAGCGACGGACTCTTACTGGGACTCGCCGCGGACGCTTTCGTACCGTAGGCGCATTCTCGCAACAAGGATTGGACTCCATACGATCGAGCGCTGTTCTCACGCGCTCGATCGTATGGAGGAAACAACTCTCAGCCTTCCGATCACGACCGGCACGCCTCCTCCGTCCTCAGCGAGGTCCCTATAGTAACTGAGATGGCACCGAACCGGGCAGAACCGATGAGAATGCGCTCGCACCATCACCTGCAGCTTGCGCCTCCGGTGACCCGACGCTTCACTACCGCTGAGCTCGCCGTAGAGTTGAGTGGCAAAGCCATCCCTTTCGCAGACCGAAGGAGACTCCCGTCGTTACGGCGCTCAACAGTGCAACATCTCAGCTACAGAGTGGCTTACAGGGGGGTGACGTAGGCTCCGGTGAGACCTCCGTCTACCACGAAGTTGGAGGCGGTCACAAAGGACGCGTCATCTGAAGCAAGGAAGGCCACTGCCGCCGCTATCTCGCTTGGCTCACCAAATCTGCCCATCGGTACGTGGACGAGTCGCCGCTCAGCTCGTTCAGGATCTTTCGCAAAGAGGTCCATGAGAAGCGGCGTGGCGATCGGCCCTGGGCTGATTGCATTGACGCGCACCGCGCTTCTTGCGAACTGAACGCCAAGCTCTCTCGTCATAGCGAGAACCCCGCCTTTGGATGCGGTATACGAGATTTGAGAGGTTGCAGCTCCGAGCGTCGCTACGAAGGATGCAGTGTTGATGATACTCCCTTTGCCCTGCTCGAGCATGACCGGCAAGACCGCCTTGCAGCAGAGGTATACAGAGGTGAGGTTGACCTCCTGTACCTTTCTCCAAGCTTCGAGAGAGGTATTCAAAATGGAGTCATCATCGGGAGGGGAGATTCCCGCATTATGGAACGATACGTCAATTCTGCCAAACTCTTTGACCGTCGTCTCGATCAGAGCATCGACGCTGGCCTTCTCCGCTACGTCGGTTCTCACAAAAGTGGCCCCGAGCTCCTGTGCGACGGCCTCTCCGGCACTAGCGTCAAGGTCAGCAAGGACAACTCGTGCACCCTCGGCGAGAAATCGCTCGACCGTCGCTTTTCCTATTCCACTCGCTCCGCCGGTGACGATCGCTACTCGATCCCTTAATCGCTCCATCTCGATTCCCTTCCTACAGTTCGGTGTTGATAAATACGTTCTTCGTCTCACAGAATGCATCGGTGGCATCGGGGCCGAGTTCTCGGCCGAGCCCAGATCTCTTATAGCCTCCGAACGGGGTCCAATATCGTACAGAGGAGTGAGAATTAATCGAGAGTGCTCCGCTCTCGAGCGCTCGCGCCATCCGAAGACCTCGACCGAGATTTGACGTCCAGATCGAACCAGAGAGCCCGTAGTCACTATCGTTTGCCAGCGCAATGGCATGGGCCTCGTCGGTAAAACGCTGAACGACGACGACCGGCCCAAAGATCTCCTCGCGAACGGATCGATGACGCGTGTCTTCGATACCGACAACGGTAGGCGGATACCAATACCCCGGCCCCTCAGGACACGCTCCACGAAAGAGAATCGTGTTCTCATCAACGTAGCTTGCGACTCGCTCTCGGTGTTCTGGCGTGATCAACGGGCCCATCTCCGCAGTCTCCAAGGTGGGATCCTCAACTCGTACGGCCTTGACTGCGGCTTCGAAGCGCTCAAGAAACGCGTCCAACACACTTGCTTGAACGAGCAACCGTGACCGAGCGCAACAGTCTTGACCTGCGTTATCGAAGACAGCATATGGAGCCGAAGATGCAGCTCGGTCAAGGTCTGCATCCTCGAAGATGATATTTGCGCTTTTGCCACCGAGCTCAAGTGTTACTGGCTTGACCTGAGGCGCTGCGAGCTCCTGGATACGCACCCCAACACGGGTCGATCCTGTAAAAACAATCTTGGCAACATCTGGATCACGAACCAACGCCTCACCTACAACACTGCCCACCCCGGTGATGACCTGAAAGACATCTTGAGGTATGCCCGCTTCGTGCGCTAGCTCCGCAAGCCGGAGAGCGCTGAGCGGCGTCGTTTCGGCAGGCTTGAGAATGACTGAGCAGCCAGCAGCGAGTGCTGGCGCAAAGCCCCAACTCGCTATCGGCATCGGAAAGTTCCACGGCACGATGATGCCAACGACTCCGAGGGGTTCTTTGAAGGTGAGATCAACTCCGCCCGCTACTGGTATCTGCTGTCCGAGGAGTCGCTCAACCGAACCGGCATAGTACATGATGACATCGGCGACGTTGTTCGCCTCCCATCGTGCATTAGAGATGGTGTGGCCAGCATTGCGGACCTCTAGTTGCGCTAGCTCCTCGTTATGAGAAAGGACAGCTGCACCAAAGGCTCGCAGTAGCGTTGCGCGGTCACCCGGCGCAAGTGCCCGCCATTCCCGAAAACCTCGCTTCGCCCGCTGAACGGCCTCACGGGTTTCCGCTACTGTGGCTCCTGGCACTTCGGCCAAGACCTGCTCTGTTGCGGGGTTTCGTACGATCTGCAGCGTCGATACGGTGATCACATCCTCTCAAAACTTCGAAATCGCTCCCAGTCGGTAATCGCTCGGGCAAAGACCTCTAGCTCAACGGAGCCCATCGTGGCATAGTGGTCACGCACCTCATCGCCGAAGGCTTCGGCGATGAACGGGGAGTGCTTCCAGGTGGCGAGAGCGTCTGCTAGCGAGCTTGGAATCCGCTCATGCTCGCCATGGTAGGCATTACCGCTCTCTGGAGGCGGTAGTTCGAGTCCACGCTCAATTCCATCGAGGCCGGCCGCTACCATCGCAGCCACGACGAGGTAAGGATTGGCATCACCGCCTGGCACGCGATTCTCAAAACGCAGTCCAGCGCCGCTTCCGACGAGCCGAAGAGCACACGTACGGTTGTCCCTGCCCCAGGCTATTGCGGTAGGTGCAAAGGAACCCTCTACGAAACGTTTGTAGGAGTTGATGTTCGGTGCAAACATGAGGGTCATCTCACTCACGTGGTCAAGTTGACCCGCAAGAAACTGTTGTCCAAGCGTGCTCAGCTCAGAGGGTCGTTCCGGATCGACAAACACGAGACCACCGTTCTGATCCCGTAACGAGAGGTGGGTGTGACACGACGAGCCCTCGGCCTCGTTGAATTTGGCCATAAACGTAAGAGACTTGCCGTGCTGTGCGGCGATCTCTTTGGCTCCAAGTTTGTAGATCACGTGGTTGTCACAGGTTCGAAGAGCGTGGTCGTAACGAAATGCAATCTCGTGTTGGCCCAAGTTACACTCACCTTTGACCGATTCGACGGTCATGGCAGCTCCCGCCATCGAGATCCGAATATCTCGGAGGAGCGCCTCAACGCGCGAGACACCGAGTAGCGAGTAGTCAACGTTGTAGAGGTTGGCCGGCTCTAAATCTCGATAACCCTTCTTCCACGCTACTTCATAGGTATCGTTGAAGACGAGAAACTCCAACTCGGTTCCGCAGTAAGCGTCGAGACCGAGTCCACCGAGGCGATCAAGCTGCTTGCGCAGTATCTGACGTGGGGAAGCAACGACCTCAGTTCCGTCCGGCCACACAACATCTGAAAGCACGAGGGCGGTCTTAGTCTGCCATGGCACCATGCGAAGGGTAGCGAGATCGGGTTTCATCACAAAATCGCCGTAGCCTCGCTCCCACGAACTCATCGCGTACCCAGATGCTGGACGCATGTCTACGTCGACTGCGAGCAAGTAGTTGCAACCATCGGTCCCTTCGTACGCAACATTTTCGACAAAAAACGGGGCGTTCAGCTTCTTTCCGACTAGTCGTCCCTGCATGTCGGTCATCGCAACGATTACGGTGTCGATAGACCCCTCTTTGACCTGCTCCCTGAGATAATCCATTGAGAGAGCACCTCGGCTCGTAACGTTTCGGTTATCTTCCACCAAGATCCTTTGCCACCAGGTCGCACTCAGTAACCATCGGCCTCCGCTGATGGTCGGAATAGATTTGTTGACCTCCCGGCCACTCCCTCAGCTTAGAACATCCGAACAGTCTGCAAAGTGCGGATTAGATCAATCTCGATCCGGTTGACCTGCCGGGCTCTCTTTCGGTCTCTAGTGCCGTTTCGTGAGCGCGCGTCGTGTGCACTACCGTCGGCACAGGCTCACCCTGTCTCTCAGGGCGCCACGTCGTGGGTTCGCGTGAGCCGCCTTTGCAAACCATTTGAGTGATAGAACCTGCTCTGTCTTTGATTCGTTCCACGCACTCGAGTGGAGATGTGAAGTTTTGCAGTCCGTGAGCACGATGCACCAGTGGGGTCGTCCCATCTCGTCATCGGGGTCGCGGTGAACGACGCCTTCCATACGATCGGTGCGCTTCTCTCACGGTAAGGCTCACCGGTGCAGGCGCTTACCGGTGCGGTGCGAGTCTAGGAGATAGGGTAGTGAGAGAGCTAGGAGATCAAATGAGTATGCAATTTGGGATCTTTTTACCGCCATTTCGAGGCTTTGCCGACCCACAAGCAGTGGTACGCCTTGCGCGTCTTGCCGAGGAGACTGGTTGGGATGGGCTCTTTCTCTGGGATCATATCCTCAGCGAACCCGGTGTTCCGGTAGCTGACGTCTGGGTCACGCTCGCCGCCGTAGCAACGGTTACCGAAAAACTGCGCATTGGAGCTATGGTGACGCCACTCCCTCGGCGTCGCCCTTGGACCTTGGCACGACAGATCGTGACGTTGGATCACCTCTCGTCCGGTCGCCTCTACGCAGGGGTTGGCCTCGGAGACGACGGCTGGAGAGAGTTCAGTTCCTTCCAAGAGGAGCTCGATCCGAAACAGCGAGCGATCATGGTTGACGAGTCACTCGAGCTCCTCAGGCTTTTTCATTCGGGAGAACCGGTCAACTTCAATGGCTCGAAATATCAGGTGAATGCGTCTGAATTCCTGCCAAAGCCACTCCAGGAGCAGATTCCAATCTGGATTGCAGGACGTTGGCCAAATCGGGCTCCGCTCAGTCGAGCCGCTCGATACCAGGGCTATTTTCCTATCTTTGCAGCTCCCGATCCTCTCCCGGCTCCAGAACTCTCTGAAATCGAGAGTATCGTACGCTCTCTCTCCGAAACTGGCCCAGGGTTCGATCTCGTGGTCCGATACTCCACAGCATCGACACCGGACCCAATCAACACGGCTCAGCGCCTCGAAGCGGCCGGAGTCACGTGGATCTTAGAGAACTTCAGCGCCTCACAGTTGGTCTATGAGGAGGTCGTGAGGGTCGTGGCGGCCGGCCCGAAGGGTCGATGCTAACATCAGCACCGAAGCAGCAAGGCCTCTGCAACGTAGCCGATTGCGTCGTACGGATCGAAAGAGGACCTGAAGCTCGACTTTTCACCGAGCACGTGCCAACGGCACCGAACTGCAGTGTCAGGACCGTACTGCAGTGTTGATCGTCCTCGTCGCTCAACACCCTGTCTCTCGAACGACACAGCCATCGTGTGGGACGGGAGTGCGATGTCAGCGGCCTTGAGGTTCACAAGATCTAGTTGTCACCATCGACACCCTGGCTGGTTCTATTCAGCGAGCATCGAGGTGGCGGAGGTGAAGAGAACATCTCAGCAGAGGAGTCTGGGACCGAGCTCATTCGACACGAGTCATCTCCGAACCTGAGCTTTTGCCGAGGCCGCGTAGCCGATGGAACGAGACGATAGAGACAACCTTCGTGCGTCGTTCAACGTGATGTCAGGAGAGAGAGCCGACCGAGTTCGTCAGTCACGCCACTGAGTCAGCATCTCTGTGGTGTCGCCACTGCAATCCACCATCTTGTCTTGCGAACATGGTGGCAAGTCGATCTCTACCAGGCAAGAACCTCAAGAGAGATGGAGGATGGTCAAACTCGTTCACAGTAGGTAGGGTTACTATGACATACGTCAAGAAGTAGCTTTGCGTCACGTTTACATCACGGACTTAGGTCGAGAAAGACCACTGCGCCCTAGCCCATGAGTAAACGGATGGAAATGCAGATTCGGAAAGGAACGACCGTGTACGACACGATTTTGGCTGAGACGATAACGATTACCGGAGCGGACGGAGATGCGATCGAGGCCTACAGCGCAAGACCTCTCGACAGCGCACCGCGTGGTGGCGTCGTTGTGATCCACCACATGCCCGGATACGACCGAGCGACCAAGGAGATCACACGCCGCTTTGCAGAGCTAGGACTCAATGCAGTCTGCCCGAATCTCTACTCCCGGGAGGCGCCTGGAGCGGATCCAGACGATGCAGCTGCTACCGCTCGGGCGAACGGAGGTGTGCCCGACGACCGTCTCGTCGGAGACGTGGATGGTGCTGCAACGTATCTTCGCTCGTTGCAGAACTCAAA
>JBMFXG010000082.1:0-11250 GCA_049964535.1 Acidimicrobiales bacterium
TCGTCGAACCATGGCCGCTCTCTTGTGGTGGTCGTGGAGTCCTTGTCTCTCCGCATGGTCCGCTCTCTCCTACCGCTTCGGTGGCGAATCTTTTGGACCGACTTGCGTCGTCTGCTCTGCGGTCCAGTGAGTCTGGGATCGGAAGTTGAGTCGTTGTTGAAGAGTTGAGCCTTGGTTTGTGGAGCTCAGCCGTGCGAGAGTGTCAACGTTTACAACGAACCGGAAGGACCAGCATGAGAGCTTTGTCCTCGACGAGCTTGCGAGAAGGAGGGGCGAGCAGAGCTCGTTGAGCTGGCCTGTGGGTCGATTTGAGGGCCCATTGTGGTGAGGGGGCCCGGAGCCCCACGATCTCTGCACTGCAGCGAAGTTATCGCTCGGGCTCAGCGCCCGTTCGGTCTTCCGACGAAGCATTTTTGTTCCCACTTCGATCGAAAGAATACCGGTGGGATCTGTGACGGAGGCGAGACGGTGCCGATCTCCGGTAGGGGCGATCCATGGACTGCGTTCCTTTTCCTCGACACAGTGAACTTTGCAGTGGTGAACTCTGAACCGTTCGCTCACTGACTCCTGCTGAGCTTGTGCATGATCAGCAGGAGTGCAGAGGGAGTTGCGAGCGGCACCGTTAGATATTTATGTCACGCTCGAGTGGTCTGGCCCGTTCGAGCGTGCATGCTGGAGCAACGAACTCGGCGAGTTCGTGAAGCTTCCTCTACGCAGCTGGAGCTTTGAGACCTGGGTGATCGGCGAGCCGGTCGAGAGCCGAAGCCTCGAGGCGTCGAGCTCGACGAGGGCCGATCCCGAGCATTCGGGCGGTCGCCTCCAAGGAAGCGGGACGCTCACCATTCAGGCCGAAGCGAAGCGTCAAGACCTTGCGCTCGAGTTCGTCAAGCTCCTCGACGGCTTGGCGAAGCTGCTCACGTGCGAGAGAGTCGTCAACAGTGTCCTCAAAGTTGGTGTCTGGTCCAACGACGAGATCTCCAAGAGAGGTCTCACCCTCGGGTCCTACCGCCTGATCGAGGCTTGCGACGACTCGAGCGGCGTGGCGAACATCGGAGAGCTGCGATGACGACAGATTGGATGCCTCAGCGATCTCGTCCTCAGATGCCGCCCGACCGAGATCTGCTGCGAGCTCACGAGAGACGTTGTCTACTCTTCTCGATCGCTCAGCTGCCTCCATGGGCAGGCGAATGGCCTGGCCATGGTTGTGCACGGCACGCTGCAGAGACTGTCGGACCCACCAGGTCGCATAGGTCGAGAACTTGAAGCCCCGGCGCCAGTCGAACTTCTCTACCGCACGAATGAGCCCGAACGTTCCTTCTTGAATGAGGTCAGAGAGCTCCACTCCTCGGTCTTGGTAACGACGAGCCCAGTGAACCACAAGGCGAAGGTTGGCCGCTACCATCTCGGCCTTAGCGTATTCATCGCCCTCGCGCACTCTCTTGGCCAGCTCGACCTGCTCGTTTGACGATGGGAGAGGATGTTTGGCGAGGTCGTCGAGGAACAAGCGAACGGAGTCCGCCCCGAGTCCAACAGAGGCGAGTGCCGTCTCTAACTCGGTCGTGCCTCGCTTCTTCTTCGTCTTCACCTCAGGGGTAGAATCGGTCTCTTGTCGAACTTCATTTTTAATCGCCATAAAATCTCTCGCTCTTTACCGTGTAAATCGTGACGCTGTAGTATAACACTCGAATGGTTGAGAAGTTCCATCGATTACTCATTCTTTATCGGAGAGTGTGGTTGGGAAACTTGAGACTTGGATGAGTGACACCTTGGAGTTCCGCTAATTAAGGAATTTCTCGTAGCGGGGGCGTTAACATGGTTGAGGTTGCGTGAGTCGCAAGCGTTCGTTTCGACGTTTGAGGTTTTCGCCTAATTGCTCAGCGACATGGTTGTCGTCCCGCCGGAGAAGTAGTTCTTCGACGAGTTGAGAGCGGAGGTCACGCAAGGCGTTGTGACCGGGAGGTTGTACGGTGTTTCGCACTAGAAAATTCGTTCGTATTGCAGTTCCTGTTGCACTCGGTGGGTTAGCGCTCGGGGCTGCGCTTGGAACTCCGTCTCTGGCATCTGCGCAGAGTCCGACCTTACCAACCGTGACTACGACACAGCTTGTGACCGATGTGCTGTCCACGAAGCCGGCTCCCCTGAGTGGCACGGTCGTTGCCAGCGCATCGTTGCTTGGCTCACTCTCCTCGTTGAGTTCGCAGCTGCCGGGAGGTGTGTCGCTCCCTGGTGGCACCGCCACCGTGAACGTGTGGGTGGGGGCGTCTCGGCAGTTCAGAGCCCAGATCCTCAATAGCTCCTCAGAGCGTGACCTCTACGTCAATGGTTCTGCGACGTGGCTGTGGAACTCCTCGTCCAACCAGGCGATTGAGCTAGTCCCGTCGTCTACAGCGCAATCCTCTACTGTCTCGCCCTCTATGGCCACCTACGATCCGCAGGTCGAGGCGACCAATCTCTTGAAGGCGCTAGCTCCGACGACCAGCATCTCACTTGGGACTAATACCTACGTGGGTGGACGACCTGCCTACGTGCTACGCCTCACTCCTTTGGACCATAACTCTCTCTTCGGATATGTCGACATCTATGTAGATGCATCGACCTCTCAGGTCCTCGGAGTTGACGTGGTGGCTTCAGACGGAACGCAGGCTCTCTCGGTGAAGTTCTCCGGAGTCACCTTTGCGGCACCGAACCCAAATGTCTTCGTGTTCACTCCTCCTGCCACTGCTTCGGTGAAGAAAGAAGTACTTCCGTCGACGACGACGATGAGTGGCTCAACGGTGCCAAGCTCGTCGAGTTCATCGCCTTCAACGAGCCCACTTTCTTCTCTACAAGGGGTCAAGTTCACTCCTTACGGTCATGGCTGGTCAACGGTTGCGGTCAGCAGCTCCGGTGCGTATAGTTCGTTGATCACGGGGCTTTCGACGAAAGATCCGCAGGCAGTTGGACTACTCAAGGGTGCACTACAGAGCGTGTCAACGCCATTCGGTGAAGGTAAGTTCCTCTCGACGCCCCTCGTGGACGTGCTGGTTCTCCCGAATGGAACGATCCTTGCCGGATCTGTCAATGAGACTGAGCTACTCGCCGACGCTTCGTTGGTGGCAGGGTGATCGATTGGCTAGCTCGTACTAGCACAGCGTTTGGACTTAGAGGTGGCTGATGGTCTTGCTCTAGCGAGTCAAGCTATCTCGGGTCAAGGGCTTACTAAACGATTTGGTCCGAGGGCGGCGGTGGACGACATCTCGCTCTCGGTCCCATCGGGGTCTGTCTTCGGTTTTCTTGGTCCCAACGGTGCTGGCAAGACGACGACGATCCGAATGCTCGTCGGCTTGATCTTCGCCGATAGTGGCGAGTTGACGTTGCTCGGAGAGTCAATGCCGAAGGCGGGGAGAAAAGTTCTTCGCCGAGTTGGGTCGATGATTGAAGGTCCGGGGTTTGTGCCATACCTCTCTGGCGAGGATAATCTTCGTCGATTGTTATCGGCTACCGGAGCTTCCAGTCGGGACCAGAAGCTGTTTGCTCGCCAGGCTCTCGATCGAGTCGGTCTAGGACCTGCAGCGGATCGTAAGGCGAAGCAGTACTCGATGGGCATGAAGCAGCGGCTCTCTCTGGCTTGGGCGTTGGCTCTACCTCGGGAGTTATACATACTCGATGAACCTACGAATGGACTCGATCCATCTGGGATGCGCGAAGTGCGAGAGGTGGTCGCCTCGCTTGCGCAGGAAGGTTCAACGGTCTTCGTCTCCTCTCACCTCTTGGGTGAGGTGGAGCAGATCTGTACGCACGTCTCGTTTATGACTCAGGGAAAAATTGTGTTGAGCGAAAGTCTCTCTGAGCTGAGGTCTCATCATCAGCGCCACCTCGAGATCGTGACCGATGATGGAGTCCTGGCGAAGACGCTCCTGTTGGAGCTTTCTCAAGATCTTTCGATCGACGTTGGTGCAGACAATGTGTTGCGTGTGCGGGGTCTTGATGCCGGTCCAAAGGATGCGGTCATCAACCGTCATCTCGTTGAAGGTGGTGTGGAGGTATCCTCGTTCGTCTCTATCGCAACGAGTCTTGAAGACCTCTTCGTTGAGTACGTTGGTGAGGGTTTTGATGTTCGCTGAGGAGCTTCGCCGGACCTTTACTCGGCCAAGAAATCTCGTGATTTTGGGTTTGATCGGCTTAGTCCCGATTCTGCTCGGTGTGGTCGTCAAGACCCTGGGTGTCGGTCACGGTGGGGGAGGTCCTCCATTCTTCGGGCAGATCACTGACAATCCAGTCTTCTTGGTTCTGGTTGCGCTTTCGACGATGCAGACGTTTCTCTTACCGTTGCTCATCGGCCTTGTGGCCGGTGACAGCGTTGCTGGAGAGGCTTCGAGCGGTTCGCTCCGGTATCTTGTGGCCGCACCGGCAGGTCGAGTTCGCATCATTGCGATCAAGACCTTGGTTGTGATGCTCTTTACGCTCGCTGCAGTCTTGACGATCGCTTTGACCGGTGGAATCACGGGTTCCCTCCTCTTCCACGTTGGCAAGATCGTCACGCTCTCTGGTTCTGTGGTGTCAAACGCACGGGGCGTCGTCTTGACTATTGAGGCCGCTTTGACCGTCGGTGTCTCGATGTTCTCCGTTGTTGGGCTTGGACTTTTCGTCTCGACCTTGACCGATACTCCCGCTGCTGCGAGCGCCGTGGCAGTGGGAGTTGCGATCATCACCGAGATTCTCGGTGGAATTCCTCAACTCGTCCATGTGCAGCCGATCTTGTTGTCAACCTACTGGAGCTCCTTTACTGATCTCATGCGGACTCCTCAGGTATGGCACGGAGTCGGCCGAGACGTCTTGGAATCCTTTGGTTGGTTAGCTGTGACCGTGATAGCAGGAGCGGTGAACTTTGCGAAGAAGGATCTTCTGAGCTGATCAATCTCTAACGGTCATAGGTGTAATCTCTGTGCCGTTGAAAGCTGGTAACACAAGCGTTGATCTCTCCGTTGAGGAGCTTGGCGAGAACCACCGTGGAGCGCCACGAGATAGCCCGAACCACCGATCTCTTCGTCGAGGAGGGATCGTTGTGTTGGTCTGTGGCGATTCCTCAAGCGTGTCGTGACCCTGCATGTCACGACACGCTTGAGTCGAAGCGCTGTGACTGTCGGCCGAACTGAGGTAACTTGTGACGTGATGGCGAACTGTTGTGTGGTTGGCGCTAGGCGGTGGAGGTAGCAATGCAGAGTGGAGCAGATCAAGAAGAGAGACTTTTGAGGTCGGTCAAGACCGAGCTCTTTATTGGAGGAACCTGGCGCCCGTCGGCCTCGGACTCGACTTTTGAGGTCGTTGACCCATCGACGACCCGGGTTCTCGCTACCGTGGCCGATGCAACCTCAGCGGACGCGCTGGAGGCTCTTCAGAGCGCAAGTGACGCAGCGGAGTCGTGGGCTAGTAGAGCTCCGAGAGAGCGTGGCGAGCTGCTTCGACGATGCTTCGAACTCACGATAGAGCGACGCGAAGAGCTGGCACTGTTGATGACGCTTGAGATGGGAAAGCCGCTTGCTGAGGCGAGAGGTGAGGTGACCTACGCCGCTGAGTTTCTCCGCTGGTTCTCCGAAGAGGCAGTACGCGCGCACGGTGAGTACTATCTTGCGCCCGAGGGTACCATGCGGATTATGACGTCTCGACGTCCAGTAGGGCCGTCGCTGCTGATCACGCCGTGGAACTTTCCTCTCGCTATGGCGACTCGGAAGATCGCACCTGCGCTTGCGGCGGGCTGTACGGTAGTGCTGAAGCCTGCTGAGCTTACGCCGCTCACTGCGCACGCATTTGTGGGAATTCTTGAAGAGGTCGGCCTACCGTCAGGGGTGGTCAACCTCATCTCAACCTCGAATCCTGCGGCCGTAACCGAACCACTGCTGCGAGATCGTCGTCTTCGCAAGCTCTCCTTCACGGGCTCGACGGAGGTGGGGCGACTCCTCATGGCCCAGGCTGCACCAAATCTCCTTCGTCTCTCTATGGAACTTGGTGGCAACGCGCCCTTCATCATCTTCGATGATGCCGATCTCGATAGAGCCGTTGAAGGCGTGATGGTTGCCAAGATGCGCAACATGGGCGAGGCGTGTACCTCTGCAAATCGGATCTATGTGCACGAGTCCCGTGTTGGAGAGTTTTCCGAGCGCCTCTCTCAGGCGATGTCGTCGCTGCGAGTCGGTCGTGGTACTGAAGACGGAGTACAAGTTGGACCACTGATCGAGGCCGATGCGGTGACCAAGGTCGACAGCCTCGTGGCTGAAGCAAGAGAACGAGGGGCTCGAGTGTTGACCGGCGGTCGGTCCTTTGGGCCAGGGTACTTCTACGAACCGACCGTCTTGAAAGATGTCCCAGTTGATGCTCGAATGGCTCACGAGGAGATCTTTGGTCCGGTGGCTCCAGTCTTCTCGTTCTCCGACGAAGACGAGGTCGTAGCGTTGGCGAACTCCACAGAGTTCGGTCTCGTGGCGTATCTCTACACGCAGCGTCTCGATCGGGCGCTACGCGTGATCGATCGACTTGAGACAGGGATGGTCGGCGTCAATCAAGGGATGGTATCTAATGCTGCAGGACCCTTCGGCGGTGTCAAACACTCCGGCTTTGGGCGAGAGGGCGGCTTTGAAGGCATTGACGAATATCTCGAGACAAAGTACGCAGCGATAGCGCTCTGAAGCGAAGGGCCGAGCAGGTTCGTGAGGCGAGAGAAGTGAGCAAGGGGGAGCTGGAGTTCGCCCGTTGACGGGGGTTCGGAGGCTTCCCCGGAGCTGGCCCAGAGGTTGGCCTAGATCGATCGAAGCGCTCGAGTCGAGAGAATTGCCGATCTCGACCAGTTCGCAACGGTAATCTCTGGGGGAGTGAGAAGACATCCGTGCGGCCGCACGAAGAGCGGGTCGAGTTTGAGATGCACGAGTTCAAAGATTCCGTCTGCCATGGCGACGAGTCTGCGAACGATCCTGGCGAGACCTTGTTCGTCCAGCGGAGGTAGATCTCGATAGCCGTAGAGGAGGCGGCTCCCTGGCATCGTGCGGATGAGCTCCAGTACCTCGGCGTTGGAGCGAGGTAGAGCTCGTATGGCTCGGGTGCCGATGAGCTCGGCGATCTCTCCGGACAACCGCATCTCGATAAAGGGCCCGAAGGTGAGGTCGTGTGCGAGGTCGATGCGGAGCATCGCGTAGGGCTCCTCAGCGGGAGCTTGAGCGCTGGCCTCCATATCAAGGAGCGGCAGCTCGTAGAGCGAGCAGAGGCGCCTCACGTCCTCGGCCGCAACCTTGGTGGTCCTCAGAGGCTCACTGTTTTGGAGCGTCTCGCGCTGCGCATCGATAAGGTGGGCAGATTGCAGTGTTTCATCGATGATCTTTTGGATCTCTGTAGGCTCCGGAGCTATCGTCTCGGAGTACTCGGCTTCCGGCCGGGATCGCCAGCGTTGGTAGTCGTACATTCGTCCGAGTGCCATGGCAGCGGCCTCAGGAAACGCAAAGAGAGGGATCGTTCTGCGAGAGCTCGAGAGAGCAGGTTCAACGCCAGGTAGTGAGAGAAAGTTCGCCACAACGGGTTTTGGATCTGCTGGGAGATCTTCTTGAAGTGCGGCTTGAGAGATCGCAACGGCAACCTCTGCGGCGGTGGCCGCAGCTCTCTCCGGGGTTCCTCGGAGTCGACCCCCGCTGACCGGGCGACTCAGGGTGCTTGGAGCGTCGGGTGACCCTACCACGGTTGGTATGTACAACACGATGGCGGCGTCGATCTCTGGTGTCGCAAGGAGGGTACGGAGAGTCTGTTCGAAATCTCCTGGAATTGCAGACGCCGAGAGCTCTACAGGGTTGAGAACCTTGCAGTCTTGCGGAAGCTGAGCCCTCAGTTTCTGCTGCGTCTCGTCAGGAAGTGGCTCGACCAGGAGCCCAACGGCCCGACAAGCGTCAGCACACAGAGGTGCTGGACCACCGATATTGGAGAGGATGGCGACTCGTGGGCCGAGTGGTAAGGGTTGGCTTACCATAGCGTTCGCTTGCTCGAAGAGCTGCTCTAAGGTGTCAACTCGCACGACGCCAGTGTGGGCGAAGAGTGCATCGACTGCGAGGTGGTTCGGTAGGGTCTGCTCCGTCGTAGTGGGCGTGGGTGATGATAGATCTTGTCGAGGCTCATGTGCTGAGGAGCGCTTAGATTTCACTGCGATGATCGGTTTTGAGAGGCTGACTCGTCGAGCGACTCGAGCGAAGGTGCGCGGGTTACCAAAATCTTCGATGTACAACATGATGACTGAGGTCGCAGGGTCGTTCTCCCAATAGTGCAGGAGGTCGTTGCCCGAGATGTCCGCCTTGTTTCCGGAGGAGACGAAGTGAGAGATCCCAAGACCCCTTCGGCGCGCTTCTTCTAGTATTGCAAGTGAGAGTGCGCCGGACTGAGCGTGGAGGGCCGCCTTTCCGGCCGTGGGCGGGAGAGGTGATAGCGTTGCGTTCAGCGAGACCGTCGGCGTCATCGAGGCCACCCCCATTGACGATGGGCCAACGACCCGCATACCGTTACGCCGAGCGATTCGCACGATCCGGCGCTCCAGGTCGTGACCGGCCTGAGAGAGCTCGGAGAAACCGGCCGAAACGATGACGACGGCCCCGACCTGTTTCTCTGCGGCATCGCGGATGATCCCCTCCACACTCTCTGCAGCAACCGCAATGATCGCTAAATCGACCGAATCGGGTATGGCCTGGAGGTTCGGATAGGCCTTGACCGAAGCGATCGAGTTCGCAGAAGGGTTGACCGGGTAGGCAGTCCCTTGGAAGTTAGAGTCCAAAATGTTGCGGAAGAGGAGATGGCCGACGCTTCCGGGTATGCGCGAAGCGCCGACTACGGCTATCGATTGAGGGGCGAGGAGCTTAGTGACAGAGGCTGACACGGCGGCCTGTTCACGACGGTACATCGCCTCCGCTGACTCTTTGGTGGTTGCGATGGTAAAGGTGACGCGGACGACCCCGTCTTGAAAAGACTTCTGATCGTGGAAGCCGGCATCGTGAAAAACGTGCAGCATCTTCGTGTTCTCTGGAAGCGTGTCTGCGAGGAATCGCGCAATACCGGACTCCTGTGCTACAGCAGCGAGATACTCCAACATGATGGTGCCAAGACCTCGGCCTTGGTGTGCGTCGTCGACCAGGAATGCTACCTCTGCAGCGTCAGACCCCGGAATTCTGTCGTATCGGGCGACCGCAATAATGGAGTCACCAAGGAGGGCAACGAAGGCCATCCGATCTACGTAATCGACGTTGACGAAGCGATGGAGCATCGTATCAGAGAGACGAGGGAGCGGTGTAAAGAAACGGAGGTAGATCGTTTCTGGCGAGAGACGAGCATAGAAAGACTCGATGCCCCGATCGTCGGTCGGCTTAATTGGGCGCACGTAGACCGTGGCTCCATCGGAGAGAACGACGTCGGTCTCCCACTTTCGTGGGTACTCCCGTGCGAGATCATCGGTCATAGCGTCTCCCTCGTTCGGAGTTGGATCACCCGGTTATCGTGTGCCGAGGAGGTGGTCAGCATCGTCGTGAACGGCGGGCGTTGGGGCGAGGTTCGGTGACTCTCCCCGAGCGATTCGTACTATGTCGGCGATGGTGTATGAGCTCAGATGCGCTCTCATGTGAGCACCCACCTCGGCCCAGACCCCAAGGAGGACACATTGGCCCTCGTGATCGCAGGCCCCGTTTTCATGTGGTGCACCGAAATCACCTGCGACGATCGGCCCGTCGACGGCGCTGACGACCTGTGCGAGCGTGATCTCTGTAGTTGGCCGGGCGAGAATATAACCCCCGCCAACGCCTCGTTTCGAGCGCACGAGCCCGGCACCTTTGAGAGCGAGGAGGATCTGTTCGAGGTACGGCTGAGGAAGCCCGGTTCGCTCGGCAATCTCGTGAACCGACGTTGGCTGGTTGCCGGTGGCGTGCAGTGCGAGCGATAAGAGCGCTCGTGATGCGTAGTCACCTCGAGTAGAGACCTTCACACCGCTCATCGTAGTAGCCTGAGCACTCGAGCTAACGATGCGAGCTCCACGAAGAGTTTCTGACGGCAGCACGCATCGGTAAGAGTTACGCTAGACCTGGTAGAGTCGTGGAAATGGAGATGACTGCGAGGACTCAGTTTCGCGTGCCTCGTTATCGAGACGGCTGCATTGGGAATGTGATGCCGACCATCTTTCGCTCTCTCGCAAAGTCGTGTGATGGAGAAGGCTTCCCAAATCAATCTCGGCTCGACCAGACCCTCTCTCGAGGTCTGCGCCTGAGTTCCAACCTCGCACCCGATCTCGTGCCAGGGGTCCTGAGCTCAAGTGAGCAGGTCGTTCTGTTGGTTCTCGATGGGCTTGGCTACCGACAGCTCGTCTCTCGTCTCTCGTCTCTTCGCTCTTTTGCCATGATGGATCTGCTCTCTATCGATTCCGTGGCGCCTACGACCACTGCTGCGGCCCTACCATCGTTGACGACCGGACTCTCGCCTGCAGAGCACGGTGTCGTGGGCTATCGGATCCGAGTGGGACCCGGAGTCATCTTAAATACCCTGAAGTGGACGGTCGCCGGAGATAGCTCGGGTCGTGCACCGGATCCTCGGTCGATTCAGCCCCACGAACCCTTTCTCGGGCTTCGACCTGTCGTGGTTACAAAGTCACTCTTCGAGAACACGGGCTTCACCAAAGCTCATCTCCGTGGTGTGCGATCGAGCTACTATCGAACTATGTCGGGGCTCGTCTCACGTGTCCAAGAGAGTCTCCGGACCGGAGAGAGGTTCATCTATCTGTACTACGAGGGAATCGATACGACCGCTCACGAGTTCGGTCTCGGTGAGGCCTACGATACCGAGCTGCAGTTCGTTGACTTTCTTCTCGGACACCTCATGGCCGTCTTGCCGAAGAGAAGCTCACTGATTGTGACGGCCGACCATGGCCAAGTGGAGGTGAAATCCCCGCCACTGCATCTCAGCGGAGAGATCCTCTCCGATGTTCACTATCAGAGCGGTGAGGGTCGTTTCCGTTGGCTGCACGTGCGTGGGGGTCGTGTCGCTCACGTTAAGGAGCGTTGTGTCGATCTCTACGGCGGAGATGCTGAGATCTTGACCCGGGCCGAGGTGCTTGACTGCCAGCTCTTTGGCCCTGGACTGAGTGATGAGGCCGCTCGCCGCCTGGGTGACGTAGCACTGATCGCACGCTCGCCGGTGGCCTTTTTTGACCCCGCAGATACCGGACCTTTTGAGCTCGTTGCTCGCCACGGTGGCCTAACCGATGACGAG
>JBMFXG010000083.1:0-11226 GCA_049964535.1 Acidimicrobiales bacterium
CGCCTTCTCCAAGATTCTCATGGCGATCATGTTTTTCTCCCGATGGGGTCTTAGAGTCATTGAGGTGCACGCAATCAACAGAGCCAAATCTCCCAGCTAGCTCACTTACAAGGTGATCACGGACCTCTTGCTTGCGATAGTCATATCCATAGGCAAAGAGGTGTTGGGTATCGAGACAGAGGCCGAGCTGAGAAGGAGCATCAACGAGATGAATCAGATCATCGAGTTCCTCAAGCGAGGCACCGACCGTCCCTCCGGCTCCAGCAGTGTTCTCTATCAGGAGCTTAGTCCCGACCCCTTCTCCTTGAAGTAACTCCACAACTTCGAAAAGTGAAGCTGCGACCTGGTCACGCACGGCTTCATACCCACGCTGACGGTGAGATCCGGTATGTAAAACAACGTACGATGCGCCGAGATTGGAAGCGCTGAGAACCGTCTTCAAAAGGAGTTCTCGTGACTTACTCACAAGCTCCTCCTCGCTACTTGCCAGGTTAATCAGGTACGAAGCGTGAACGACGAGAGATCGTACGATCGTTGAGCCAGCAATGGCATCCTGGAGGTCGCGACCATCATCTCGAGTCTTTGGCGACATCCTCCACATCCTGGGGCTACCCACAAATATCTGGACGACCTCGGCGTTGAGTCGTTCGCCTTCTCGGACCCCAGAAGTTGGTCCAGATTTCGTCGTGACGTGGGCACCTATCAGCATCTCGCCATGCTATCCCGCTCAAGGAAACGAGAGGTAC
This sequence comes from Acidimicrobiales bacterium, assembly GCA_049964535.1. Classification (GTDB taxonomy): domain Bacteria; phylum Actinomycetota; class Acidimicrobiia; order Acidimicrobiales; family Acidimicrobiaceae; genus JAJYZP01. The sequence continues at coordinate 747 of JBMFXG010000083.1, forward strand.
TCGGATACCGAGCTCGCATATCGTTCAACCACCCCGATACGTTCTCTATGGTTACGAGAAACCAGTGGAAGAACGCAAGGAAACAAGAACGCTCCATCGAAAGAGAAGACAAAGCATCACGCAAGAGACTGCCACGTCTTTAGACCAGGGAATTCATAAGTCAGAGACAATTCTCCGAAGCTCGGAAATTCCCACGGATACTAACCACACTCAAGGCTTCCTCGCTCAGCGCAGCGATCCATCTGATCCTGATGGAGTTGCCGTCCGCCGACCGGTTCGCTGCACACATTGACCTGTTAGGCAGAGCATACAAGACTGCCCCGTGTCAATTGTACCCGTACGACTAAGACATGGACACATTGACGATCCCTGTCTACCGGGCCGATTCTCTAGCCCGGTAGACAGCGTGATCTCGGCACCATGACCGAGACGAGGCCCACTTTATGAAGCGGTTACAACGAAGTCGTCAGTCGAAGGATTCACGTCCAGTGCGTCGGAACAGGTAGGGTAGTTCCCATTGACACTGGGTGAACTTCCAGTTCCAAAGGCTGAACCGCTACCGCAAGATGGTGGCTCCACGACACCGGAAGCCGAGGTGAAACCGGTCCAAGACAAGACAGACCAACCATTCGTGCCCGGAGCATCGTTGATCACGCCGGCTGGTGCCTGCACAGTGACGGTGCAGTTCGGGTATCCCGTTGCGGCCATCGTCTGAGCTCCGCCCGGCCAGTATTGGAGCCCAGCAGTATCACCAGAGGGACTACCAGTAACCTGGAAGGTCAACTGACTATTCGCAGGACAGGTCGAGGCCGTAGTCGTGGTGGTCGGCGCAGCACAGATAATGTTTCCACTCGAGGTAAATCCGTCCACAAACTGGCCCGAAGGACACGTCTGGCCTGCAGCAACATTGGTCCCAGCTGGTCCAGTCGGGCCTTGCGGACCGGTTGCGCCTTGCGGACCGGTGGGACCGGTTGCGCCTTGCGGACCGGTCGGGCCTTGCGGACCGACGACATTCCAGTGGATAGGCGTCATTCCGTTGGGGCAGGTGGTTTGATGCTCTGTCAACACCTTTAGTTGCCCGCCCGGAGAGTAACAGCCGTTGATGATGTTACCATTACCTGAGAACGGCAGCGTAACCACTCCCGCTGCTGCAGCAATTCCCGTTCCCGTACCAAGCACGACGAGCATTGCGGTGCCGGCTATTACCAGTCGCTTTACATGTGTCTTCTGCCTGAAAAGTCCGAACATGTTGGTCTCCCCTCATTTGGGTAGAAGTAATGTCCATCCACTCCCGCCGAGTTGCTACTAATGACGAAGGAGCTGACAACCGACTCGTCCTTGGGCTTCCGGACTATCGCCGAAAAACTTCAGACTGCACCCCCAACGCTGAGCGGAACTATAGCAGCACCACCTTGCTCGCGTGGAGATACTCCGCACTTAATCCTGCGAAATCTACCTTCCTTTGTGCTGAGCGGACTCCCAGACGATCACGATACCTGATCTACCATCACTGTAAGTTTCTCCCTTGGTCTCAGTTATTGAATCAACCCACCCGCTCCGCAGGTGCTTCCATTCATCTCAACCATCTCTCTATGGGATACCGAGTTCCTAATGTATTACCTCACTTCACGCCATCCTCAACCGTGGCGCGTGGACTGACGAGCAGAAAAGGTTCTGAGTCGGCAGGTAGGTCGCGCAGTCAAAGCAGTCCTTCCTCTGCATGATCGTACGTTCTTCTCGCTAACCCACTCCTCCAGACTGCGCTTGTTTCAGCACCCGACGCAGATAGATGTTGATAGGATTCGCAACGCTCTGCGAAGATCCACCGCGATAGAGCAGCAGCGTGCCAGAGTTCGTGAGATTGTACGCAATGAAGGTTCCATCGATCTCGGATGTAGCGCGAGGATCGACGTACGAAGTTGAAAGCTCTCTCTGGATAGGAGAGCTTCCTTGAGATACGACTATTTGAACAGCTCCATGTCCTTTGCGAGTAGTGAGATAGCTTGCGCTTGCAGATGCCACTCCGCATGACGATACCGAACCGGCCACAACTAGCTTGTCTAGCTGCACCTCTCCCGTAGACGTCAATCTCCATACGACCACGTCGTGGTGGTTCTGTGGAGCTAGCGAGCATCCAACGGTCTCCATTGCTTGAGGTGTTGCAGTTGTTCCAACGAATCCTTGCGCAAGTTCGAGCCGAGGAGTCACGACACTAGCGAGTGTCTTCCAGGTCTTCGATTCAACGTTGAACAACTCGAGGGTGTGGTTATTACCCCGAACGAGATCGACCGTGACGTTCGAGCCGCTGGAATAGAGACCTGCAATCTGCGAACCATTCAAAGGGTAGGTCGCTACGGAGGTCCGAGAACCACCGAGCGCTCCGTAGATAATCGCTTCCTTTCCAGAGTGGTCTCTCACGGCCGCGACAATATCGGTCCCTGTGTCTACCACAGCGTGTTGTATCGGCAGCAGACCGTCCGGCAACTGACCTGTCTTCCAGTTGACGGGGATCCCACTGGTGTAAAAGTATGGCGAGAACAGCATCGACCCATAGGGGTAGAAGGCCACTAGTCCTCCGCCGACGCCATTCGCAGCGATAGCGAAACCTCCACGCTGGCTGATAGACGGTGGAGTAAGGAAATCAAACGTTCTCGAGGCAACGTCGTAGCTCACCAAGTTCCAGTATGGCCCTACTTTCGTCGTGAGCCAGAGTGTCGAAGGGCTTACTTCAATCATCGAAGCCTTCGTAGAGAACTGCGCAGTGCTCGAGGCCGAGAGCTCCGCTGGGTTAGACGAGACAGCGGAACCACACGCCGCAGCAAGGAGAGCCATCGCCACAATCAACACCACACCACGAAGCCTGCGAACGGCGGGAGCACTACCGGTCGTGTTCAGGCCCTGTTTCTTCCGCCTCCAGCGAAGGACTAACCGCTCATTACCACCGTCCTGAATCACAAGAGAGCCTTCTCTTCCTTATAGATCACCGACGTATAACTCTGCGCAAGCTGCGGATTACCCGTATTGTCCATGAGAGCTCGTTCCGTTCCATTCGGAGAGATGAAGTAGAACTGCGAAGAGTGCACCACCATACCGACCGAATTCACGCTTACGGTAACGCTGTAGTCCTTCCAAACCTGTCGGAGGCTCGCCAAAGATCCGGTGAGATAGTACCAGTTTCGATAGGTCGCTAGATCATGGGTAACTGTAAAGTCCTTCACCGCTCCCACCGTGTGCGTAATTGGATTTGCCGCAACCGCAACAAGGGCTACCTTCGATGCTTCTTTGCCAAGAAGCCGGTCCGTTGCAACCATCTCCTGAGCAAACAGCGGACACTGATCATAACAGGTCGGATCTAAGAACGTCAGAACAATAGCCCTACCGCGTAGCTGCGAAAGCGAGATTGGCCGACCGTTATAGTTCTGAAGTTGAAAATTTGGCGCAGTCTGAGCTGGAATCGAAATCGCTCCCCCCGAATCCACCAGTGCCATCGATGCCGAAGTCGGACCCAACAGCGCAATCCCGGCAATCAAGCTAGACAGAACCAAACCAACCAAAGGAAACGACATCAGCCAGTGTCGCGCGTAGGTTGGCGTGATCGCAGGAACCGCAGATTCAACCTCCTTGACCACCTTCTCGACACGAGGATTGCGTTGTGGAGCCGGAACAGTGACATCCTTGTGCAGAGAGAACACAAGCAACATCAGTGGCAAACCACTGTTGAAGTCCGTAGCTGTCGAGGAAAATATACCGAAATCCTGGCCGAACCACCATCCAATGAACGCTACCGCAAAGGCAAACCACTGTAGAGCTCTCGACTGCGGTCGAACATACAGGCCAACCGCAGCCGCAAGAACGAGTGCAATGATGATGCCGTTGAGTAGCTGAGGAGACAAAGACGCGAGGCGAGCGAATACACTAAGTCCACTCGAGAGAAAACCGGGCTGACCTGCCTGCGACATCGATCTTGCCATCGACTCAATTCCTCCGCTCTTCCATAGCCCTTCTGAGGGAAGTGCTTGGAGAGCGGCACCAATCACGAAAAAGACAAATATTGCGAGAGCGAGCGCTCGATCAGACTCCGCCCACTTTCTACCAGACTGCGAAGCAAGGAGATAGATCGAAACAAATCCATAGAGATAAGGCGCACCTGGGGCTCCACTTAAGAACGAGGCGCCGGGGTAAAAGATGCCAAGACCATTACCGGGCACCAACACGAAAACTAACCAGGCAAGAGAGAGGTAGAGAACTACCCGCAGGGTAGTTGTTCGACGCAAGAGGACGAATGCCAGACCAATGGAGAGCTGTACAAACGCAGTAACGATATCGATCTTGATGGGATGAGCATCCCAAAGGCGAAGCAACGGCAGTGAAAGATCGGTAAGCCACCGAGGAGCTCCGGTGAGGGCAGAGTTAGCAACCTGCGTCACAAAGCCGCCAGGCATGTCAGGCCGTAACTGAAAGAGACCGTCAACGATCCAAGCGAAACCGAACGAAATCTGCAAAAACCTCGCTCGCGGATGCGTGGAGCGGTCCTCTCCCACTATCCATGGTCGCTGAAATCGATTGAGGAGGCTCGTCGGCTTCAATTCAATTCGTAGCAGCAGAATGGCGAAACCAACCAACAAGACGACGAGAAAAGCAACCGCCACGAGAGAAAACCACGTTGAGTAGAAGGTGGTTGAAAGCGTATGAAATGCCGCTGCTGAGGCGGAATTCATGCCTGGCACAGCAACGCCTCCCCCACGCCATGGCGAACCGCTTCATCCGCCCGAATACTACGATGCACCGTCCTTCTCCCTTCACACTTTTCTGTCTTCATCCGACGACTCACCCAATATTCCAGTAGCGACTCGCAACCGACCACTGCGCCTGACGCGTCTTCATGCACACGACTCCAGTGCGCCTCATCGATAGTTCGCTGATAGTACCTGCACTACCTACGTTCGTGCGTGGCCGAGATCCCAGGTCCCATGAGCTTAAAGCCACAAATGGAATTGAAACGAGGAGCGACATGGTGAGAACCATTCCAATCCGCCGAGACCGACTTTCTCTCCAATTCGTGCTCATGAAGCGCATCTCAAGTGATTGAGCTCGAGGACGACGCAGCCATTCTGAGCCAAGCAGCAGGGACATACCGGCAATCCCAAGCCCCAGACCAAACAGCTCTGCCGAGAGGCCATCGGAGGATCCGCTCAGGCTCCGTCCAGCCAACGTTGCCAGTGCACTACCGACTACTCCCCCGACAATGAATGGTCTGAGGCGATACGACCACTCAGGCCATAGAGATGCAATCACTAAAGTGAAACCCACAATGCCCATGAGCGTTGAGGCGACGTTAATCAACAGCCCATCGTTCAATCTAAGCCCGTGAGTGCTAGGGCCAAAAAAACTCAGCAGGGTCAGACAGGCAACACCCAGTAGCCCAATCATCCAACGAAGCGGAGTCGACAGCCAAGTATGTCCCGATCGTAGCGAAACGCTGTCCCATACAGCGCTGGGAAGGTTATCGACAAGATGTGGTCTCACAGCGTCAAGCTGAAGCTGGCGATTGAACTCCAATTGTTGAAGCAGATAACGAGTGCAATGGCGACACCCATGAAGGTGAATCTCAACCAAGTTAAAGCCGATCTCACCAGCTACTGCATCGTCTATGTGTCTCTGCGTCGCTTCACAGTTTTCATCGACCACACTAAGGTATTCGTAGAAAGAGCGAGAAAAGTTCATTGGAGTTCCATCAAGATCGTGAGCAACGATGAGGCCGGACGAACAGGATTTAAGAAAGCTTCTTACGCAGGCGATGCACGGCGACGGTGAGGCCTACGACGAGTTCTATCGCCGCACAGTCGAATCAGTAGCACGCTATGTTCGCAGATTTTTGCCAGACTCGGCCGTAGCCGATTGTATCCAAGAGGTCTACCTACGACTTTGGCAGACTCTGCCCCGTTATGACCCTGAACACTCCTCACTCACTTGGCTCTTCATGTTGGCTCATCGCAGCATCGTCGATCATGCTCGAAAACTCTCCTCCCGCAGAGACATACCGACCGGGACACTCCCAGATGGCGTGGCCCCACCTGACCATCATCTCTCGGAGGTCTCACAGATCACCCTTGCGTTGCCACCCGAGCTTCGAACCGTGTTGCTTCTCTCAGCGGTTCTCGGATTTCACTACGACGAGATAGCTGAAATCGTCGACTGTCCCGTTGGCACGGTCCGATCTCGCCTTCATGCCGCACGCAAGCGAATGGCGGCCCAATTGGACGAGCCATCTACGACAGCACCAAGACTGTACAGACATTCGAGCTGATATCTCGTCGGATGACGAGCAGCGTCTTAGGTCAGCCGCTCTCGCTCTCTCTCAACAATCACCCTCTTGTTCATCTCGTCTCGTTTTAATGAGATCGCCAAGCAGAGTAGAGATCGCCAACGGCGGCCCTCAATCTTCGTTACGAACGTACCACCTACCCTACGTCCTTTCGCCAGCCATGTGATTCGTCAGGACATTGTGTCGACGCTCCTACCGTCCGATCCCATACTTGCTCGCAATGAGCGGCGAAACTTAGCATCGAGATCGATGTTTCTACCCCAAGAGCAGCTTAAGAGTCGACGTCCACACCCAGGACCTTCGTAAGAAAGGTCTTCGCAGCACGACTTCGAGCTCGGTCACCACGGAAAACAACACGAATCGTTCGAGTGAGGTCGAGACCATCAACGTCGATGGCAACGAGATCGCCGGACCGCAGCTCTTCAGAGACGACGAGTTCACTCATTACCGCTGGAGCCAGTCCACTCCGGATGGCAGATTTGATTGCGGTCGTCGAGGAGAGTTCAGCAAAGACACTTGCTGTCTGACCAAGAACACCAAGCGCTTCATCTAGGACCTCTTTCGTTCCAGATCCACTTTCACGAACCAAAATCGGAGTTGAGCACAGCTCTTCGACAGTAATATTCGAACGTCGCTTAGCCCAGTTATGGCTCCGACTGACGACCACGCGGAGCAGGTCGTTCCTGACGTAACGAGCTTCGAGATCATCAGGATTGCGGGACCCTTCGAGAAAGCCCAGTTCGACGTCGTTTGCTCGCACAGCATCGCAGATTTGGGCCGAGTTGCCCATCCGGAGGGAGATGCTCGTCGTAGGCGCAACGCTACGAATCTTCACAAGCCAATCGGGCATCAAGTACTCCGCCACGGTTAGCGAAGCACCTATCGACAGCCGATGGTCGACGTCATGACGAAGTGAATAAACCGCTTCTTGCAGAGCTCCAACCTGATCGAGAATCTTCTCTGCCCAACCGAGGATGACCTTCCCATCACCAGAGAGACGTGAACCTCCACCACGCCGCTCAAGTAAGCGGACTCCAAGAGTGCGTTCAAGGTCTCGCAACCGCATACTTGCCGCAGGTTGCGAAAGCCGATGAGCTTGAGCAGCTTTTGTTATCGAACCCAGTTCATCCACGCTGCGTAGCAAATCAAGAGAGAACAGATCTGGAACAGGGAGTCGAAGTACCATAAAGAAAGCTTATAAAGGTATCGCGAATAGGGAGCATAGCGCGACCACGCGACCTCGTACCTTGCATGTATGACCCAACTAACTCCATCCGGAGCGCAGCTGCGCAAAAGACGAGGAGCAGGCCGGACCAGACGGTATTCAGTCGATCTACTGCCTGGCCTTCTCTTGGCAATACTCATTGCAGTTCTAGCAACCTTCGCCGGACATGTTCTTCCCGTCGTCGGTGGTCCCGTGATCGCAGTGGTGAGCGGAGCGCTACTTTCACTCCGCTACCACGGGAGAGCATCGCTGATGCCGGGAATTCGTTTCGGTGCCAAGTATGTATTACAGCTCTCCGTCGTCCTTCTTGGCCTCGGACTCTCCCTTCAAGAAGTCTCACAGGTCGGCACTTCATCCCTTCCAGTTCTTATCGGTTCGCTCGCTGCCGCGCTCATCGTTGGCCTAACGATCGGGAAGTTTCTCGGCCTCGATAAAGATCTCCGACTCTTAGTCTCGGTCGGCACCGGTATCTGCGGTGCCTCTGCTATCGCAGCAACTACTGCGACTATTGGAGCGGCCGAGGTTGATGTTTCGTACGCAATCGCTACTATCTTCACGTTTAATGTCGCTGCAGTCTTGACGTTTCCGACCCTTGGTCACATTTTAGGAATGAGTCCACACGGCTTCGGTCTCTTCGCAGGTACGGCAGTCAACGATCTCTCCTCCGTTGTCGCCGCAGCCAACATTTTCTCAACCGCTTCCGTCGGCTACGCAGTGATCGTAAAGCTCACGCGCACACTCATGATTGTTCCCATTACCCTGGCCACATCACTCTCTCGCAGTCGAGATCAAGCTGATGGAATCAAGGAAGAGACCAAGGTATGGGCATTGATCCGGCGTGGAATTCCGCCCTTCTTGCTCCTCTTCATCGGAGCTGTCGTACTGAACTCCACCGTTGGAGTCCCGGAGCTAATCCGAGTTCACCTCTCATCAACTTCGAGCTTCCTCATCACGGTAGCACTCGCATCGATCGGACTCTCAACGAACATTTCCGCTATTCGTTCAACAGGAGCGAAGCCACTACTACTCGGGGCCATTCTCTGGGTAACCGTGGCGGTCACTAGCCTTGGACTCCAGCATCTCATCGGTGTTCACTGATGAGAATCGGCGCCTGGATAAATTGCAACTTCTTGCACAGAACCCACCTGAATCTCGCACGAACGTACCATTACCATTCTGCGCTTCCAGAGGGTGCGGAACGTCTCGGATCCTTGCGGTACTCTAACCACACAGACAAACGACTCACATAATGTACAAGAAGGTATTGTCTATCGGCGAGTAATATCTAGCGGCGGAGTGCGACCTTCAAGCGATCACTCAAAGGGGCGGAGTCCGAAGACAGCTCAACCACGAGCTCCGAGATGATGTTCACTTTCGATGTCTAGTCCTCGCCGATAGCGCTACGAAGGATAAAGCTAGAGTAGGTTCACGAGCAAAAACTCACGGGGACAAACCAGGCGAAATCAAAATTTCTTCGGTGCACCTCCCGAGTACTGAAACACGGGCACTTCACAAGATAACCTTGCCTGGTCTCTGTCAGTTTCGATTGGACTTCCGCTAGCCTATAGCGTCGTGCATGTGGCCTGAAACTAGTGGGCCGTAGGACCGATCGACGAACGGCAAAAGAGAAGGTTAATGTCTTCACGGATAGAAATTGAGTTCACTAGCAAGCGAGAAGATGGTATCTGGACCTGGCGAGCAGCGGGCGCCAAGCAACCGAAGGGAACCATCTCCGAGAACCTGCTCTATCCGGGTGCGAAGGTCGGTGACGTAGTCAAGGTAGACGCTATCTTCGAAGTCGATGGGATCACCATTCAAGCGGTCATCCCGCCAAAATCTCGAGCCTCCTCGACCAACACCATAGAACTCTTGACCCCGAGCCAGCCAGCATCGCTCATCACGTCGAGGCTGGTAGAGAAGAAACGATCTAATCGATCACCCCGCAGGGGGGATGGACAGGACGCTCGAACGGGAGCGCGCGACAACAGAGACCGGACAGATCGACCTCGATCAGGCACGGGACCTGCACGAGGCACACAAGACCGTCGGAACGCTGGAAGGCCAAAGCGAGAAGAGTTTACGAACTCTACGGCAGGCCCAAGCCGGGGCGACACCCGCCCTTCCCGCGAGACTCGTCCCCAACAGGAACGGCCGAAGGCGAAACGACTAATTCCGACGAACAAGCACAGGAACTCATTCCTCCTCACGATACCTGAGGAACACAAGGCAATTGCCGAGCAATTGCTACGCGGCGGGATACCAGCGGTTCGAGCAGCAATCAAGGAGGCGAATGAGGCTGCTAACGCTGAGCATCGTCCAGCTACCCCCGAACAAGCCGTTCTCACTATTGCCGAAAGTCTTGCCCAACAGAGTCAAACTGCAGTCTGGAAGGATCGAGCCGAGGGCGCCCTACGCGATGTAGATGAAATATCGTTGAGAGATCTGCGCTCGGTCGTCTCCTCTGCAGATGCGTCGATGAAGGATCCTGAAGCTCGGGAGCTGGCCAATCAACTTCGCACCAAGCTCACAGAGCGCGTTGACAAGACAATTGCTGAATGGCTAACAGAAATTACGAAAGCAATCCAGGAGAACCGGATCGTGCGAGCACTGCGCCTCGCAGCTCGTCCACCTGAACCGACGGCAAAATTTCCTGAGGACCTCTCGACTCAACTTATCGACCTAACCAGCCAGGCAATGTCTGCCGACACCACGAGCGACCGATGGCTCACACTCATTGACGCAGTGGCAGCCTCTCCGATACGACGACAGGTCCAACCTCAAGGCTTTCCCGAACAGCCGACTGCCCAGCTTGTAGAGTTCGCAAAGGAACATGCCGGTCGAATTCCTGCACTTGCGCAAATGCTCGGAGTCACAATTCCGCCTCCGCCAAAGACTCGTGCACCATTTACAGCGCGACCCGGCCGACCAAA
>JBMFXG010000084.1:0-11209 GCA_049964535.1 Acidimicrobiales bacterium
GCGCAGAAACCGTGGTCGTCGTAGGTGATCTCTGCCGTCCCAACTGTAACGGCGTCCTCGGAAGCGAACGTTGAGGCGTGGAGAAATGGGAAGTGAGCCAAATCAATAAAGTTATCGCAGAGAAATCCCGCCGAAGCTCGTGTGGCGATGATCGGTAGCTCTCCGACCTGAAATTGAGAGTTCACCACGCTCTCCTGCTCCGGTGGAGGAGATAGTGGGGTTCTCGGTGCGAGATATACCATTCCGAAGCGTTCCGTGATGCCTGCAGCGGCGGAGAGACGCGCTCGCTCCGGTCTACGAGCCTCAGGCGGAAGCGCCGGTATCTCGATGCACTGTCCGCTGTGATCGAAGCGCCATCCGTGGTAGGCGCACTCAAGCCCGCTCTCTCGACAGCGTCCGAGGGAGAGTGGAGCTAGCCGATGAGGACACTGATCGACGAAGGCTGCGATCTCTCCCTCATGACGATAGAGCAACCACGGCTCGCCCATCAGGGTGACCCGGTGTGGGTTCTCGCCGACATCGGTGCTGCGAGCCACTGGGTGCCAGCTGTGCAGCAGCGCTGGGTCGATATTGCTGAGCAGCTTGCGTTGGGGCAGTACATCCCTGATACTGCTCATCTGATCGCAAACCTCGCTTTTCGGCCAACCCGACTCAACTACCATAGCGCATCTGTGCAGAAGAGCGGAAGATCGTGGAGCGAAATTCCATTAACGCTTGATTACATTTGGGCTTCGCTCCACCGATCGTGAAGAGAGAGCACCTTTCTCGGTGTGCGTCCTCGCTGGCAATGCGGCAAGGCGTTCCCGTTGTTCTGCCGAAGGGTGGGCTCTCTAGAACTGGCTTTGGAGGTGGAGCGCCGTGAGCGTGGCAACGTGGAAGTTCTCGCTTGTCGTGGTGACGACCATCGGGAAGCTGCCACTTTGTCCATCTAAACTCCAGCGTGCCATCCAGTCTTGGCGCACCATAACCGTTGTGTTTCCGGCGCGCTGCCACCGGAGCGTGATCCCGCCGGTTGGCCATGGATATCCATGGACGAAGGGTCCTTGGAAGGTGGCTCCGCCATCGGTGGAGACAGAGTAGGTAGATGAGGCAGCTATGGAGAGAGTTCCAAGTGCCGTGGAGTCCGTGAAGCCCACGGTATCTCGCCCCTCGGTAACAAGGTACGACGGTATGTTGATAACGCCGAAGCCTGGTGGGATGGTAAAGACCGGAGTCGGCAAGAGGTGCTCGAACCGCTGTTGCCACATCGATGACGCAAGTGTGCCTGGGGACGGAGGCGCCGCCGCTACCTGAGTAGGAGTGCACCGCTGGAAGAGCGTGGCATAGCGGGCCCAGAGGGCTTGTGCGTTGTTCAACTCGAGTTGAGCGGCGTATGAGTTTGCCATTGTGATCGTTCGGTAGCTAACACAAGCGCTAGCGAGAGAGTCGCCAGCGTGGAAGGTTACAAAAGGTACGTAGATGGTGATAGTCGTTGGAGCGGTCGTTCCCTTGCTTCCACTCTGTGATCCAGTGGAACCGCCGGAGATCGTGACTGAGACACCACCATTACCGCTTCCGGTGGTAATGGTGGTCCCGGTCAAGATAGATGGCTCTACGGTCCGGAGGGGAAGAGAGCGGCTCCAGAGCGAATCCATGACGATGGCCACAGCGACGGTCAAGATGAGCAGTGAGCGTACGCGAAGATAGAAATACACGAGGATCCTCCTTGATCAGTGCAGAGACGTCCTGTCTCAACTCATCAATGTAGCTCGTTTCCTGCCCCAGCGCTCGCAAAGTCGGCTTAGCAAGTACTACGCTCCGACTGCATGGAAGCCACCGTCGACATGGATGATCTCGCCGGTAGTCATCGGAAACCACGATGAGAGCAGCGCAGCTACTGCTCGAGCGACCGGGATGGCATTACTCGGATCCCAGCCAAGCGGAGCTTTTTGACCCCATAGGTCCTGAAAGCCACCGAAAGACTCAACTGACCGTGCGGCTATCGTCTTGATCGGTCCAGCGGAGACCAGGTTGACGCGAATGCCGTCTGGGCCGAGGTCGCGCGCAAGATAACGAGAGAGGGACTCGAGAGCGGCTTTCGCAACTCCCATCCAGTTGTATCCCGGCCATGCCACCTGTGCATCGAAATCGAGGCCGACAACCGATGAATCACTGCCCTTGCGTAGGAGCGGGAGCATCGCTTGGGTCAAGCTTTTGAGTGAGTACGCTGAGATCTCGATGGCGATCGATACGTCGCTCCACTGGGGATGGAGGATATCTCCCTCGAGGCACGCTGGCGGTGCATACCCTATTGAGTGCAGGAGTCCGTCGAGAGCACCCCAACGATCGCCGATGTACTGAGCTGCGGCTTCTAGTTGGTCTGGATTTGAGACGTCGAGCTCAATGACCGGGACGCTATCCCCAAGCTTCTTCGCCACCCTCTCGGTGATCGAGAGCCCGCGTCCAAAACCAGAGAGGACGATCTCGGCGCCCTCTGCTTGGGCAACTTGTGCACTCGCATACGCTATCGACGATGTGTTGAGAACTCCTGTGATGAGTACTCGCTTACCTTCCAGGATGCCCATGTGTGCTCCAATTTCCCAAGTAATGACGCTATACGAGTCTCAAAAGTAGCGGCTCGAAAACGCAAACGGTCCGTTGGTCTTCTTGGCGAAGAATTGCAGGGTCTCTCTACGGCGACCGCTCGTTGGAAGCTCGGTCGCCCGGAGTAGAGTGAGACCGCGATACACACTATCTCGGTCTCCAACAATGACTCTTCCTCTCCACCGAGGTGCAATATGGTGATAGGGGCTCGGTGGCGCCCCGCTCTCAAGCGAACGATGCGGTCCTCACCGTTCCCTAGGTCTATCAGATTCGTGCGTGTTACGTTTCCTGTCGCTGATTTGGAGGGCGGACGAATCTACTCGGCGGCTGGAGAGGTGTGATCGAGCTACCTTTGCGAGAGCGACACCGAGACCGACGAGGATCGCAAAGAGAACGAGCGCTAGCACGGCCCAAACGTAGGGTTCCCCAGAGGCACCTGGCATAGGCATTGGCACGACTTATTTGTCCTTCTTTGCGAGCGAGGTCGGAGCCTCGCTGCGAGCATGTTGGTGCTCGATATGTTCTAGATCGCTCGGGCAAGGCGTTGATGGTCCCTGCTGGACTGAGCTTGTTTTTCGAGGAGTTCGGTCATGCAAAGCAGACGCAATCGTTCTCCTGCGAAGTGCGAAGGGTATGCAGGTCGCAATGAAGATAGCTCCCGGTGCCGCAAGGGTGATGCCAGGTGAGATGTAGACAACCAAAGCGCCCCAGCCGATGCTCGCTAATCCCATTGCTCCGGTTGTTAGGGAGAGCTGTACGCTTGCTACCCTCCCACGCATAGAGTCTCTCGAGACACCTTGGTTCGCTGAGTAGATCCCCGCCATAAAGACAGCTTGTGCGGCACCGGCCAATGCAGACGATAGGACGTCCACCACGACCTCATGGACGAGACCGAGGGTGATGAGAGGGAGTCCGCTCAGTACTCCCGATACGAGCAGGATCGTGATAATGCGATGCCGTCGTCCAATGGCCATCATCACAAGAGGACCGATGACAGAGCCGAGACCGAATGAAGTCAAGAGCAGTCCGTAAGCGCTCGCATTGCCATGTAGGTTCGTCGTAGCGACGGCGGGGAGAATCCCGATGCTGGCCATCGTCAGACTGCAGTGGAGCCCAACCCAAATGAGGAGGGTCCCCAATGGTCGCTGCTCTGACACGTACGATAGCCCGTCGCGTACTTGCTTGGTCACTCGTAGGCGCTCCGGGGGTAACTTCGGAGCGGTGACTCGATGTCGGACCCTGAAGAACATGACCATGCCGATGAGATACAAAGCGGCGCAGGTGAGAAATGCGGCCCCAAGTCCCATAGTCGTGAGAACGATCGTAGCGAGAGCGGGACCGGTGAGTTCAGCACCTTGTTGTGCGATCCGAGCGGTCATACTGGCATTCATGAGTCGATCTCGTCCGACGAGATCGGGTATCATCGCCTGCCAAGCCGGAGCCTGGATTGAGTTGCCAACTCCGATCGCTGCAGTAAGCACGAGGAGCTCGGCGAGATCGAGCCGGTGGACGAGCGTGAATGCAAAGGCGATGATGCAGCTGAGAGCATTGATGAGTTGGCCCGTGGCGGCCATGCGAGCGCGATTTCGTCGATCTGCGATACTTCCAGCTATGAGACCGAGGAACATCGAAGGTACGAGCAGAAGCATGCTGACAGCACTTGGCCAGAGCGAGGAGTGATGACCAAGTCGATACGCATCCCACCCGGCGACGAAGATGACTGCGAAACGACCTGAGTTGCCGCTCAAGGCAGCTGTCCACACCCATCGGAACGGACGAATCTCGAATGCGGAGAACATCGCTCGCAGACCCGAGGATTGGACGTTGCCGTTTGGACTTGGTTGTGGGCTAGGGCTCTCCAGCTGCACGACGTTCCTTGCTGTCTAGATTCGCCGAAGCGCTCGATGCTTCAGCACGATACGGATACCAGGTATCGTAACGATAGTCCGATGGAGTCACGACCGAGCGAAGTCGTTGTGGCGTACTTTTCCAAGTTGTAGGACCTGATAGCGGAGCTTTCGACGGGTTGAACTCGGGGTTCCATGGTGAGAGATCTTGTGCGTCCGCCGATACTCCTGGGCTTCGGTAGTGGTTGGTATGTGGTCGCTCGTGAGAGTGGCGTACTCTTGCGAATCTATGGATGCTCGCTCACATAGAGCACCTTGATCGATACCGTAGTGGACTGGAGATGAACGGTTGAACTAGCGAGTACCTCTTCTTGGGAGTCGTGAGCAGGCTTCGTATCGCTCTTACACGCTGATTCGATAGCCTCACTTTTCCTTGGCTCTTATTGCGGTCTATATCGTGCTCGGCCACTTTGCAGCTGTGCTCGGTACGGTTCATGTCAAGGTAGTACTACCTTTGGATAGCTTCGTGTCGGCTCTCGAGGTTCGATGCAAGGCCCGAACTCGGGGGATGGAGTGGGCCCTCTGTGACGAGAAACTGTACGGTGTGGTATAGCACGGCGAGGAGAGCACCGCTCTCCTCGCCGCAGAGTGCAGCTAGTTGGGTGAGTCCGATGACGATGGTAGTTCGATGCGACGTGCGCCACCAACCGACGAGAATCGTTCGGGATAACACGTAAAGATGATGATCTGGCTGTTCGCAGCCACCATGCGAAAGAGGATGCCAAGCTGATCGAGGCGACCCCGATCGCTATTTCCGAGTGCGTCATCCAAGATGATCGGTGCACCGGTGACGTGATCGAGACTCGTTGGAGATCGCCCGATGATTTGAGCTACCGCCAGCATGTAGAGCAATGCAATCTGCTCTTGCGCGCCAACGGAGATTTGGTCGAGCGCTAATGTCGTTCCATGCAGCGTTCTGGTGGTGACGTTGAGGGTGGCGTGATCGAGCGCAACCTCGAAGGGGCTCCCGTAGAGTGCCGATCCTAGAGCGGAGATCGTCTGCGTCAGAGGCTCGATCAGCCGTTGCCGATCACTGTATTGGTAGTAGGTGAGGGTTCGGTAGAGTTTGTCGACTGCTCGTGCTTGTCGATGTGTGATAGTGATGCGAACTGCCAGAATCTCGCGCTCGTGGCGTAGCTGTTCGAGCGTGCTGTAGAGGCCGCTCTCGCCAAGGGCAGAGAGCTCCCCGGTGAGCCGTTCGATCTTTCGGTCAACCGAGTCCCTCTCCTCTTCGAGCTCGTTGATTCGAAGTACCTCGTTCTCTCGGATGTCGTCGAGGAGGTCAAAACGAGGGTCACGAAGCTGTTCTCGCAGGTTATCGCAACGACGTTGGCTCTGTTCGAGATCGGCGGTGGTGAGGAGAACGTTGTTCGCGATCTGTGAATCTGGTTCGAGTTGGTTCGCCCGGTCAAGCTCGTTTTGGAGGTTCTGGGTTGTCGCTCGAGCGATCTCCCGGAGCTCTTCAGATACCTTGAGCTGGGAGAGGTGCGTCTGATGGGTCGCTTGTGCCTCGGTGACCCGGCGCTCCAGCTCACCAAGATCGCGCTCTGCCTGTGAATACTTCTCGTTCAGCTCGGTGAGTTGGTCACCGAGTTCGTCGAACGCTCTGCGATAGGAGATCTCATCGTCCGACTCGATCACGTGCTGAGGCGTCCGAATCTCGAGGGCATGTAGTTGCTCTTGCATGCTCGACAGGGTTGAGTACCCCGAGCTTGTGAAGATCTGATTCAACTGTGTCGTGATTTGGTCTCGTCGCTCGAGATGATTCTCTCGTTGTCGAACCGCGGTGCGCGCAAAGAGACCACTCGCTTCGGCAGGTATGGAGTTCGCTGCGCAGAAACTCTGTAGTCCCATGAGTGCACGGTCGTACGCGCTCTGGAGCTCTCCAAGGTTCGATCCACCGGATATCTCGACAGTGGCCAAGTCGCCGAGGGTCATGACGAGTGGGTCGGTCGCAGAAGGGCTAAAGATCTCGTCAGTATCGATATCGTGTGTCTGATCGTTGAATCCAAGCTGAAATGGTCGATGTGCATGAACAGTCACACGTGGAAGTTCAACTTCGAGCTTTGCTCGGGTGCTCGCAGTATGTCGTTCGAGCTCCTCGAGCTCCTCCACGATCTCAGGAGTGACGGTGCACTCTGCAAGGAACTGCTCCGACTCCCGTTGTAGGCTCTGCAGCTCATCCACCCGCTCTATGAGATTACGGAGCTGAGTTGCCTCTTGACGGCGGTAGAGATCGTTGCGCTGATCTTCGATGTTCGTGCGACGTTGAAGCAGCGGTGCGAGCTCTGCACGTTGACGTTCGGCCTCGACCGTTGCTTGAGTCAGCGCCTCGCGCTCGACCGTAACTCGTCGCTCAAGCTTCTCACAGGAGTTCTCTAGGTCTTTAACCTCTTGCGTTGCGGCCAGCAGCCGCTCTTGCAGTCGAGTTCGATCCGTCTCTTTGAGGCGTGCACTTTGATAGTTTGAACGCGCGACGGTCAGTTCGAGATCCGCAATGTGGAGCTGGTTCTTTAATGCGTTGAACTCAAGCCAAGTCGCATCGTGCCTCTCGAGCTTCCCGCGATGCTGGTCGAGCTCGTGCTCTCTGGGTGCGATGCTGGCTCGTAATCGTTGGAGCTCCTCGCTCTGGCCCTCACAGTGAGCGAGCGCCGCTTCGGTCTCGCTGATCTGTTCCTCCAGCTTGTGAAGTTGTTGCTCTAATTCCGTTCGAGCTCGCGTTGGCCTGCCTGTTTCGGTGAAGTAGTTGGAGCGCTCCGCGCGGACCAACGTGATGAGCTCGCTCGTACTCGTATTGTCTTTCGTGCTGAGTTCACCCACGGTTGAGTCGAGAGCCGCTCCGAGAGTTTCGCTCTGCGCTGGGGCGTATCCTAGGTGCAGCGCTCCCTGCTGGTAGCGCAGAGCCTTCCAGAGCGTCTCGTCCAGCGTCTCGTTCAGGATCTCTCTGACTTTGTCATGAGCCTGTCGTCCGGTGAGCGTGAGCTTGAATGGTTGATGGATCTCAAGCATCGTAGATGGTGATTTGAGCCATCGCTTGGTAAGACTCGCACGATAGGGTCCACTTGAGAACGTCATTGACGCCTCGGGTCCAACGTCGCGTCCAATGGGTTGAACGGCCTTGATCGCACTCTTCGTTGAGGAGTCTGGGTCGGAGAGCAGCATGTCAAGAGCGATTAAGAAGCTACTCTTGCCAACTTCGTTCGGTCCCGAGACGATCGTGACACCCCGTTCAGCGAAGGTGAGTGTTTCCGATCGAGTGCCTCGAAAGTCTTGCAGCTTCAGAGAGTGGAGAATCACGAGAGCTGTCCGTGGAGGCGGTAGAGGAGTGCAACTGCATCGAGCGCTGCGGAGGCTTCTTCAGTGGGGGACGAGCTCTCTGCGATGAGGGCGTTGAGAGCTTGAGCAGCGTAGCCGTGCAGATCAAGCATCTCACTTGTAATCTCACCGGGAAGGATAGTGAGGTCACTTTGGCGTTCCCAGCGAGTGAACCCGGCGAAGAGGGCGTGATAGTCTTCGAGTATCTGTTCGAGTTGCAGGTAGTCCATGAGTTTAAGTGTTCCAGTGAGACTGAGGCGGAGCACGACCGTGTGTTTGTGGGCGATGGCATCGAGGCGTTCACGCAACTGGTCGACGCTGAGACGGCCGATGAAGTCGGCGGCTAGGTCGATGAAGCGCCATTGCGATGTCTCACGGGTCTGTAGTGAGACCGTTCCGTCGTCGGCTAGATCAACGAGGAGGACGCTATTGGGTTCAGTCTCGTCGAAATCTGTCACTACCGGAGTACCTGAGTACCAGCATCGCCCTGTCTCACCCACCTCGGTCCGTGAGTGTCGGTCTCCGAGAGCGACGTAGTGAACGATTGAACTCGTGAGGTACGGCTCGAGGTCGGAGAGCAAGATTGCTGCGGGATTATCGAATGAGGGAACGATCGTGTCGACTGCGCCATGGCCAACTACGACTCGGTAACGAGCAGAGTCAGGCCGCACAGCTGTGCACGCTTGGGTGACGAGGTCCATCGTCACTCGCTTAGATGGCCAGGGGGCCGGATAGATCACGCATTCAAGATCGGGAAATTGGAGCGGCGTTGTGTCGTGAGCCACGACGATCTGTGGTGGGCATGCCGATCGAAACTGTCTCGAGGTATAGATAGACGCTGGATCGCTGGGATCGTGGTTTCCTGGTACGAGAACCACGGGAACATGGAAGGAACGCAGTGCTTCAAGACAACGAAGGAGGTACTGTCGATCCAAGTAGTTGGACTCAAATACGTCGCCAGCCACTACAACGAGATCACAGTGTTCGTTGTCGGCTATGGAGGCGATTCTCGTCACTGCATCGATTCTCTCCTGATCGAACCGTGGATGTGCATCGGAATTAAGGAAGTGACGCGTCATACCGAGTTGCCAGTCAGAGGTATGCAAAAGTCTGAGCATCAAAATCTCCTCTTGAAGGATGAGGTCTAGCGTAGGTGGTGACAGTGACAGGGAGGTAGAGTCGCAGAGCATTCACCGCGAGCTCGACTAGCTCCATTGCGTCGCCAGCTCGATTCAGACTCTCCTTTGCATAGGCCAGGGACCTACACGGTGTCCGACGCGCAGGGCTGCTCTTGAATCTGTGCGCGTAGCGTCACGCTCGTCGTCATTTGGATCCAACGACTCTCAATCAAGTCGCTCATGATGAGATCCGAACGAGCCAAAGATGGAGGTGATTTCGTTGAGTACTCCCGATAGCGCAGAGGTCGGTCACCTCCCCATGACGTCGTTTGTGCACTCTTGTGGGAGATAGAAGGAGGGACCGTCTGGTCCGGTACTGACTCCTACGCTCCCTACTCACTGCGGGCTCTCGTCCCCTCGGAGAACGCACGCCACAGAGGTGTCAGATGACCCGATGCGCCGTACGTGGTTTATCGCTGCTGATTCGTTGTGGCAGAGCGTCGCGCTAGCGAAGCGAGTGCGCTGGTAACGTGGTTTGAGACTGTGGAGTAGAGCTCTTTCAGCTCCGTTGCAGAGGAGTGAGATGAAGGGTCAGGGACGTTGATCTCAGTGAGTACTGATGCAATGTTCACTACCGATTGGGCCAATATCGCCGCGCTGATGCAGTCTCCGATCAGATTCGGATTCCCAGTCACGGCGATCTCGGCCGCGAGTGCGCTCAACTCTGCTGCGAGCTCTGCCAGCTCGTACGGTACTCGATTTGCGAGTGAGAGCGCCAACGCGAGTGCCGGCAACTCCGTGGTGGGATCGTCTTCGTCTCGCTGCTTTCGTCGAGCTTCGATAACTTTTGCGTAGTGTTCTGGGTCTTCGTTGCAAAGTTCCATGGCGCGATCTCGTAGGAGGATCGCTCTGCGGTCTAAGTCATCGCTCCGTGGGAGGTGTTTGACCGAGAGCTTGGCGGCCTTCGAGATCAATGATGCCGCAAGAGCGGCTACATTCGCGGCGGCTGAGCCGGCAGCTGGGGCCGGTCCTGCCTCGCTCATCACAGCTAGGAACTCAGCGATACCGTAGCGTTCGTAGTGGTACCCCTCAGCTGAGTCCAATGATCTCACCATTCTGATCGATGTCCATGCCCTCTGCTGCTGGATGTGCTGAGAGACCAGGCATGGTGGAGATATCCCCGCAGATGAGATAGACAAATCCTGCACCGACCGAGGCGCGTGCCTCTCGAACAGGCATTCTCCACCCAGTCGGTGCGCCTTTCAGTGATGGATCGGACGAGATCGAGAGGTGAGTTTTAGCGATAATCACTGGAAGATGTCCGAAGCCATTTGCCTCATACATATCGAGCTGGCGAGCTGCAAGAGGAAGGTAGTCGACACCTTCTGCTCCATACACTCTCTCTGCGATGACCTCGATCTTCTCTCGGAGAGGGAGCTCGTCGTCATAGAGCAGATGAAAATCATTTTTATCGTTGGAAGCCTCAACGACCATCTCTGCAAGCTCAGTTGCGCCGCTGCCGCCATCGGTGAAGTTGCGACAGAGCGCCACCCGAGCTCCCATCTCTCGTGCGATGTCGGTGATCGCTTGATGCTCAGAATCGAAGTCGCCGGGAAAGACATTGACAGCTACGACTGGGCTCACACCGTGGAGCTTGATATTCTCAATTTGTTTGCGGAGGTTGGCACCTCCGGCAAAAACCTCGTCCGGATTCTCTTTGAGCATTTCGGGCGGTAGCGGCCGCCCTGCAACCACTCGATGAGACCCTGAGTGAACCTTTAGGGCGCGCACGGTGGCTACTACAACCGCAGCGTCAGGAGTCAAGCCAGAGGTCCGACACTTGATGTTGAAGAAGCGTTCAGCGCCCATGTCGGCTCCAAAGCCAGCTTCGGTTATGAGGAAGTCGCCCGAGTGGATACCGATGAGATCTGCAACGATGGAGGAGTTTCCATGGGCGATATTACCGAAGGGTCCTGCGTGGACGAGGACCGGTGTGTTCTCAAGAGTCTGTAGCAAGTTGGGCTTGATAGCGTCGCGCATCATCACTGTCATTGCTCCAGCGGCCTTCAACTGTTCAGCAGTGACCGGCTCTCCACCTTTGGTATAGCCAACGACGATCCGTCCGAGTCGGGCTCGTAGGTCATGGAGGGAGTTTGAGAGCGCGAGTATCCCCATGATCTCTGACGCAGCGGTGATATCAAAGCCTGTCTGGCGAGTGACGCCATCGTTTCTGCCTCCGAGCCCGATCACGATATTGCGAAGTGATCGATCGTCTACGTCAAGGAC
>JBMFXG010000085.1:0-11067 GCA_049964535.1 Acidimicrobiales bacterium
CGAGGAGATCCATCAGTCGCCCAGCTCGAGCGAAGCCGACCCGAAGCTTACGCTGCAGCATCGAGGTTGAGCCGAGCTGACTCATAACGACGAGTCGGACCGCCTCGTCAAAGAGCTCATCTCCCCCACCAACACTCGTGCCTCCCCCGCCCGAGCTACTCTCCGAAGAACCCTCTACCCCTTCGACGTAGCGCGGATCACCTTGGCGCACCCAGCTCGCAACAACCGCTCGAACCTCATCTTCGCTGACCCACGGGGACTGGATTCGCCGGGGGTGCGAGGAGGAAGCGGTCACCAGCAACATATCGCCTTGACCCACGAGCTTCTCTGCACCGGGATGATCGAGAATAACCCGGGAGTCCGCCTGAGAGGCCACAGCAAAGGCCATTCGGGACGGCACATTGGCCTTGATCACGCCGGTGATGACGTCGACCGAGGGTCGTTGCGTTGCGATCACCAAGTGAATACCGACCGCCCGAGCCTTCTGCGCTATCCGACAGATCGAGTCCTCGACATCGCGTGCAGCTGCCATCATGAGGTCATTCAGCTCGTCCACGACGACCAAGATGAAGGGTAGGTGTCGAAGTGATGCTTCCTCTTCACTCGAGCTCGTTCCTCTCTCAGCAGCGAGATCAGGACTACCAAGGGTTCCCACTTTCTCCTCTTCGAAGGGAAGCTCATTGAAGGTCGAGTCCTCTACTCCGCCTTCACGTTGGGCCTTCACCAACGCGTTGTACCCTGCAATGTCGCGCACTCCAAAGGAGGCGAGGAGGTCGTAGCGAAGCTCCATCTCCTTCACCGCCCACGACAGCGCATTGGCCGCCTTCTTTGGGTCCACTACGACCGCAGTCAGGAGGTGTGGAAGCCGATTGTACTGTCCTAGCTCGACCCTCTTCGGATCGATCAAAATCAGCCGAACGTCGTCCGGCGTGGATCGCATCAGGATCGAGGTCAGCAGCGAGTTCAACGCCGACGACTTACCGGCCCCGGTCGCTCCAGCGATCAATACATGGGGCATTTCGGCCAGATTCATCACTGCTGCTGTGCCGGAGATATCTTGTCCAAGTGGCACCTCAAGAGGGTGTTCGGCCCTACGCATCTCCGGAGAGCTCATGACATCACCAAGCGTGACGACCTCTCTCGTCCGATTTGGCACCTCGACTCCAATAGCGGAGCGACCGGGAATCGGTGCCAAGATTCGCACGTCGGTTGCGGCCATAGCGTAGGCAATATCTCGATGCAGCGCAAGGATACGGGCGACCTTAATACCTTCGCCGAGCTCAAGTTCGTATCGCGTCACCGTGGGACCTACCGTCATACCGGCAATCTTTACCGGGACACCGTGGGTGAGGAGTGAGGCTTGTAGCGTTGCACCTCGCTCTATCAGTTCGCCACGATTGAGACGCTGCCGAGCTCCCCGACGCAGCAGTGTCGGCGAAGGTAGCTTCCAATGGACCCCACGGCTCGGGTGACCACCGTCAAGCTCCTGCTCAGGTAGACCATGTGCGGTCGTCTCGACCACTGCATCGCTCCCAAGAAGATCTCCCCTGCCAACGAGTGCCTCAATCTCCCCCCCGTCGATGTATTCGGTCGTTTCCCGCTCACCGTCAAACCCAGCTTCGCCATCAAAGGGCGTATCATCGACCTCTCCAAGCAGCTCGCTCAGCGAGAGCGGGGCAGAGGAGTCCTCGGTCACGTCGTTGTGGCGACGAGATCGTGACGAGGACCGCTTCGACCGCTCTATCGATCGATCCTCTTCCGAGAGGCCGATTGGCCTCTCGGATCGAGCCCTCAAAAGGTTGGCAAGCGACTGGGCAGTGCTCTCGATACGGACACCGAGTAGCGACAGCACAACCACGATGCCAATGAGCCCGACGACGATAGCGCCACCGACCGTACCAACGAGCGGGTGAAGAGCGCCAGCGATCACCGCACCAACCAGGCCACCGTACTCCTGCGCTCGCTGCAGGTCCAAGACCGAGTAGTGCACATTATAGGTAGCTATCGCAACGAAGGCGGAGACCACGACCTGGAGAACTGCAAGCTCCACGAAGACCCAACGGCGTTGGGCCCACGGTGCATGGGAGAGTGCAACCACACCGCCGACGACCCCCAAGGCGCACAGGAGGAAGCTGCTCGGTCCGCCAAGAGCTGTGAAGAACGCGTACACGGCACGATGGAGCGCTCCAAAAATCTCGAGTTCACCGAGACCACCGATAACGACTGAGATCAAGATCCAGAGCAGCGCAGTCGCTTCTCGGCTACGCCGTGGAGTGGATGACGCTGACGCTGTCTCGGTTGTGCGAGTCGTTCGAGCCTGACCCTGCCTCTGAGTCGAACCACTTCGCGAGGTTACACTCCGCGAGCCCTTTCGGGCGCTCGAGCTCGCCCGACCCGTCTGTGACGAGACACCGCCTCTACCGCTTTGCCGAGCGGAACCTGCTCCACCTTGGGGCAGAGAGGAACCTCGACGAGCATCTCGTGAGCTTCCAACCTTCGACTGGTCCTTAGCCATGCACTACCCTCGGTCCGCTCCTTCCGACTAGTTCAGATCTCAGTTATGACCGGAACGATCATCGGCTTACGCTTCGTCGTCGAAGAGATCTTTTTGCCCACCGCCGATCGCACGTTCCGTCCGAGCGCATCGACGCTCCGTGTGCCACCCTTCAACGTCGTCTCGATCGCCTTTCGTGCCTCACCTTGGAGCTCCCGGATCAACTCATCATCCTCTGGGTGTATCCAGCCCCGAGAGGTAACTTCGGGATCAGCGAGCAGCTCGAGGTCGGTGAGGTTGACGGTAGCAGCGACGACCACAACGCCATCCTCTGAGAGCGTGCGTCGATCTCGCAGGACGCCTTTCGTGATATCCCCCACGACGCCATCGACGTAGAGGTAGCCGGCCGGTATGTCGTCCCCGTACGTAATTGCATCGTCGGTGAGCACCACGACATCACCGTCTTGGGCGAGCAAGACCCGGTCGCTTGCGATACCCATCGAGATAGCTAAGCGAGCGTGGTTGACGAGGTGCCGAAACTCTCCGTGCACCGGCACAAATGACCACGGTTTCGCTACTGAGAGCATGGTACGCAGCTCACCACGGCGGGCGTGCCCAGATGCGTGGACATGGTCGGTACCGGGATGTGCAACATCGGTGCCACGACGGTAGAGGCCATCGATGACCTTACCGACCGAAGACTCATTCCCAGGAATAATATCTGCGCTAATAATAATGAGGTCGTTCTCGCCGACTCGAATCCAGCGGGACTCTCCTGCAGACATCAAAGAGAGCGCTGACATCGGCTCTCCTTGCGAACCGGTGGATATGACACAGATCTCGGAGTCTTTGTACTTGCCAATCGCCTCGATATCGACTAACTCCGACTCAGGAATCCGAAGTATTCCCTGGGCCCGGGCGAGAGCAACGTTCTTGCCCATGGAGCGCCCCAAAGTAAAGACCTTGCGCCCATGAGCGAGAGCGACCTCGGCAATCTGCTGCACACGATGGATATGCGAAGCGAAGCACGCAACCACAATACGACGCTCCTCGTACCGACTGAAGAGGCCCTCGAGCGCTGAGCGCACCGAGGTCTCTGAATCGGTGAAGCCTTCCTCTTCCGCATTGGTAGAGTCCGACAACAAGAGTCGAATCCCAGGATCGCCTGCCAGAGCTCCAATGCGCGCAAGCTCGGTAGTACGGCCGTCAACTGGAGTGAGGTCCAACTTAAAATCACCGGTGTGCAGAATCAAACCTTGCGAGGTCGAGATCGCAAGTGCAAACGAGGAGGGCACGGAGTGCGTCACCGGGATGAACTCAACCGTGAACGGTCCGATCTGACGTCGTTCTAGATCCGAGACGACCTCGAAACGGGTCTTGGCGAGCAGACCGGCCTCTTCAATACGGTTGCGAGCAAAGCTCAGCGTGAGCTCAGAACCATAGAGCGGGAAGGAGAGCTCTCGTAGAAGGTACGAGAGCGCCCCGGTGTGATCCTCGTGTCCATGCGTCAGTACGCAACCCACCACTTTTTCTCTATTTTCATGGAGGAAAGTAAAGTCTGGAAGCACGAGATCGACTCCCGGCATATCGGCATTTGGGAACATGAGCCCGCAATCCACGATCAAGATCGCACCATCTTGCGAGATCACTGCGCAGTTACGGCCGATCTCTCCTAAGCCACCAAGAAACCCAACTGTTACGGTCGACGCCAACTAAATTTTCCAACTTTCATTCAACGAGATCCCCAGTTTACGGCAGTCGAGATCCAACGCAGCGAGAACCTCGCCCGCCCGAGTACGAAGCGACTCCGTCACAGGACCGAGGGGAAGTCGGCAGTCTCCTCCCGGCAGCCCAAGCTCCATGAGCATCGCCTTCAACGGTTCGGGATTCGGGTTGCGCTCCGAGCTCTCGTAGGAGTACGAAGCTAATAGGACGCTATTGATAGCTCGCGCACGTCCGAGATCACCTTTTAGGAACGCCCTCACCATCTCGGCCATCGCAGGACCACACCAGTGGCTGGCCACCGAGATCACGCCTGAGGCTCCGACCGCCAGAAGCGGTAGAGTGAGAGCGTCGTCGCCACTGAAGACTACGAACTCCTCTGGCACCTGCGCCAAGAGACGAGCTGTAGTAACGACATCGCCGGCTGCATCTTTGAGACCGATAAGGTTGTCGTGTCCATCCACGAGACGAAGTACCGTCTCACCTTCGATTCTCCTCCCTGTACGGGCCGGGATATCGTAGAGGATCACCGGAAGCGGGCAGGCAGTCAAAATCTCGGAGAAGTGGCGTAGGAGCCCATCCTGCGAGGGTCGGGAGTAGTACGGTGTCACTGCGAGAACTCCGTCGACTCCACTCTTGAGCGCCAGCTCCGTGAGCTCAACCGAGTGGACAGTCACATTCGTCGTTGACCCCGCTATGATGACCGACTCCGGGAGCGCAGCCTTAATCTCTCTCCACAACGTTACTTTCTCATCATCCGTGAGCGTCGGCGACTCGCCGGTCGTTCCTGAGAGCACGAGCCCATCGCTTCCGTGATCGATCAACCACGACGCTAGCCGTAACGCCCCCTCGACATCGAGACGACCCTGGTCATCAAAGGGAGTGGCCATAGCGGTCACAACACGGCAATCGGTCAAGAGCCTCATGGGCACGCCTCCTCTGTCTCCAACCACCCTATCCGAAGCGTATATGCACCTACTCAGTAGTGAACTTCAACCACCACGAGTTTCACTACCAAGACGACCAACCACAAGAGCATCGATACCCTGTTCTAGCCCAACGACCGAACGTACCGCACGGATAGCCAACAGTACCCCGGGCATGAACGAACGTCGATCGTAGGAGTCGTGTCGAAGCGTGAGAGTCTGTCCGTCGGTCCCAAGAATCACTTCTTGATGTGCAACGGTGCCGGCTACACGCAGAGAGTGGATGTGTACGCCGCCCTCACTGCGAAGACCACGGCTCCGAGCTGGCTCCTCAGAGAGTGTCGGATCTTCGGCAAACCTGCCCGACCCATGAGCAGTGAGCGCAGCGTCCATGCGCTTCGCCGTCATCAACGCCGTGCCAGAGGGCGCATCACGTTTGGCATTGTGGTGCATCTCCACGATCTCGGCCGTGTCAAAAAGCGGCGCCGCCAACTCAGCAAAGTGCATCATGAGAACCGCACCGAGAGAGAAGTTCGCGGCCACGATGCAACCGGTCCGAGATGCTTCGAACCGTCGCCCGAGCTCCACGAGCTCACTCTGAGCGATACCTGTTGTACCGACAACCGCACCAATACCGAGATCTGCGCAGAACCGAAGCGTTTCACGAGCGGCTTCCGCAACGGAGAAGTCAACGATCACGTCGGGCGTGTCGTAACGTAGACTCTCCAGATCCCGTACGAACTGCGGACCGGAGACGGCCAAGCCGGTGGCATGCCGAAAATCCATGCCCGCAAGACGAGGATCAACAGCGGCCACGAGCTCCATATCGTCCTGAGCAACGATAGCACCACACACCGTCAGGCCCATCGCCCCACCTGCACCGACCACGCCAACCCGCACTCAGACCTCCAGATCGAATCGAGGCTACGTCCCCGCCTCGAGCACTGACCGAGGTCCAAGCTCACCGACTCGAGAAGTTACCTCCCATCGCACACTCTACCCCATCGTTGAGCTCCAAAAACCAACGACCGTATTCGAACCGCAGGACCGGGCAATCAAGAGCGAAAAACAGAGGTGGCCGAGCTAGCCACAAAAAAGCTAGCTCGGCCACTGAAAGACCTAGGCCTCTAAACCACCGACTCCAGGTCTTCGATAGCTACTACGAAAACTCTTCTTAGGAGCGTCGAGGATTACGGCGTGGCCCACCTTGGGCTGGGTTGCTCGTCTCTCCGAGGTCACCGAGCTCTGCGCGCAGTTCAGCCTCGAAACTCTCCTCGAAGGAGACCCTCCGTAGGGCGCCCTGAGCTCGATCACGAGCAGCCCCATCGCTATCACCACTGCTAGGAGCACCAGAGGTCGACTCGCTCTGCTCACCGTGGGCACCGACATTGGAACCATCCGAATCTCGAACAAGAGACAGCGAGAGCTTCCCGGTCGGATCGATCTCGTCGACTACAACCGAGACCTCTTCGTTGAGCGAGAGGACATCCTCCACTCGATCGACTCGCTTACCACCACCGAGCTTCGAGATGTGCAGCAGACCGTCGCGACCGGGCAAGATGTTGACAAACGCACCAAACTTCGTGATATTCACAACCTTGCCCACGTAGGTCACACCAAGCTCGGCCTTGGGAGGATCGAGGATCTCGTTAATCCTTCGCTTGACAAAGTCCGCCGCCGCAACGTCACGAGCACCGATGGTGACAACCCCATGACCATCGACCTCATCGATGGAGACCTCCGCTCCACTCTCTTGCTGCAGCGTATTGATCGTCTTACCCTTAGGACCGATGATCTCACCGATCTTGTCGAGCGGTACCTCGATGGAAATGATCTTCGGCGCACGAGCAGCAACCTCAGTTCGCGGGGTCGCGATAGCTCCATGCAGAACCTCGAGAATGGTGAGACGCGCTTCCTTAGCCTGATTCAAGGCTCCAGCTAGAACTTCAGCAGGTATCCCATCGATCTTGGTATCGAGCTGGAGTGCGGTCACAAAGCTCTCTGTACCAGCGACCTTAAAGTCCATATCCCCGAAGGCGTCCTCTGCGCCCAAGATGTCGGTCAACGTAACGTAGTTGCCGCTATCGGCGATGAGACCCATAGCAATTCCTGCGACTGGAGCCTTGATCGGTACACCCGCATCCATGAGCGACAAGGTCGACCCACAGACCGAAGCCATCGAGGTAGAGCCGTTGGAAGATAGGACCTCCGAAACGAGTCGCAACGTGTACGGGAACTCTTCCTGCGAAGGAACCACAGGAAGCAGCGCTCGCTCGGCAAGGAGTCCGTGCCCAATCTCACGACGCTTTGGTCCCATCATTCGGCCGACTTCACCGGTAGAAAAGGGAGGGAAGTTGTAGTGGTGCATATACCGCTTGGAATCATCGATGCCGATCGTGTCCAGCAGCTGATTCATCTTCGGCATACCGAGCGTGCAGACGTTCAAGACCTGAGTCTCACCACGTTGGAAGAAACCTGAACCGTGTGCAGTAGGGATCAGTCCTACTTCGGCCGAGAGCGGCCGAAGCTCACTCGTCGAGCGACCATCGATACGCACACCATCGTCGATCACGCGCCGACGTATAACCTGCTTGAGTAGCGAGCGAAAGGCAGAACGAACCTGACCTTCTCGACCTTCGAACTGCTCCGCTAAAGCCTCTTTGACCGCAGCCTCGATCTCATCGATAGCAGCCTGACGCTCGGACTTCGTTGCGATTGCATTCGCCTGGACCAAACGATCGTGAGCGAAGCTCCGTACTGCATCGGCAACGTCATCGCCATAGTCATTCTGTGGCACCCAACTAATCGGAGTGACCGAACCGTAGGCAGCAACGAGCTCGCGCTGGAGTTCAATCGACTCCCGGATCCAGATTTTTGCAGCCTCAAGACCATCAGCGATCGTGGCCTCGGTCGTCTTCGGAGCACCGGCCTCGTAGTTGGTCCACGAAGACTCGGTCCCACCAGCTTCTACCATCATGATTGCTACGTCAGAACCGTCAGAGGTCAATCTACCTGCAACGACGAGCTCGAAGGAGGCTTCATCACCCTCTTGATAGGTGGGGTGTGGGCGCCAAGTACCTTCCTTATCAAAGGCGAGTCGGACCGCACCGACAGGTCCTTCAAAGGGGATACCTGAGATCATTAGAGCAGCGGAAGCTGTATTGATCGCCAGGACGTCGTGAGGATTCTCCTGATCGGCGCCGAAGATCGTACCCACGATATGAGTCTCATTGCGATAACCCTCTGCAAAGGAGGG
This sequence comes from Acidimicrobiales bacterium, assembly GCA_049964535.1. GTDB lineage: Bacteria > Actinomycetota > Acidimicrobiia > Acidimicrobiales > Acidimicrobiaceae > JAJYZP01. Next base: position 8,399 of record JBMFXG010000085.1, read on the forward strand.
GCGCAGCGGACGGTCGATGAGTCGACACGTCAGAATCGCTTGATCGGTCGCACGTCCTTCCCGACGGAAGAAAGATCCGGGAATCTTCCCCGCCGCGTACATCCGCTCCTCGATATCGACGGTTAGCGGGAAGAAATCGATTCCGTCTCGCACGGATTTTGATGCGGTAGCGGTTACCAGCACCATGGTCTCTCCTAGGCGACCAACGACTGCGCCGTTCGCCTGGAGCGCAAACTTACCTGTTTCGAAGCTCAACGTCTTCTCGGTGTTCGAGACACGACGTGACACACTTATTGGTTGTGACATATGTTTCCTTCTGGCAGAGCACTACGTACGAATCTCGAGCATTTCACCCGCTTCGTCACGCGCACACGCATCTATGAGACCAAACACCCTTGCTTGGCCGTGACTTCATGGAACCTAACGACGAAGGCCGTTTGGGTTAGCGACGAATATTGAGCCTTGCAATGAGATCTCGGTAGCGCTCAACATCTTTCGAGCGAACGTAGTCGAGCATTCGACGACGCTTACCGATCAACATCATAAGACCTCGACGAGTATGGTGATCACCCTTGTGGGCTCGCAGATGCTCTGTCAGTCGCGAGATTCGCTCTGTCAAAAGTGCAACTTGGACCTCGGGCGAACCGGTATCGGTCTCGTGCACTCGATAGGTTTTAATCGTGTCTAGTTTTTCAGCCATTGCGTCGACCCTCGGCGCCTTCTCTTGTCGGAGACGGTATTCGTCTATCCCTAGTACTAACGCAGGAGAGCTTAGCCGCCGGTCGAAGCCTCCAGGTCACCCAAGAAAGTTTTGACCGAGCACCTGTCGCGAAGTACGCCTCTCGCCAGCCGAAGGTGAAGGCTCTCCCATACCACATCGACAGAGCCAAGAGAGACCGCTAGAAAAGAGCTACAGCCCTCTCGTTAGCCCCCAACGAGCAGAAAAACGTGACCAGGAGACCACCATCTCACCGACCGTCTTGCGCATCGAACCACCTTCGCACCGCATCAACGTCACGATGGATCTGTAGTGCTAGCTCTTGCGAGGAGGAGAAGCGAACTTGCTCACGGAGGAATGCCTCGTACTCCACCTCCACCTCCACCTCATAGAGATCCTGAGAGAAGTCCAGCACGAAGCTCTCGATCAATCTCTCTCCATCTGCGTAGTAGGTAGGACGCGTTCCGATCGAGATAGCCGCTCGATACCGCTCGCCCGAATCCAGCCTACGAAGCACTCCCGCATAGATTCCATCGTGTGGTACCGCAAGGCCGGGCGGTAACTCGAGATTTGCAGTCGGAAAACCAAGCTCGCCTCCACCGCGATGATCTCCACTGATGACCCGACCAATCGTGCTATGGGAACGGCACAGCAGGCCGTTGGCGTCTTCAATCGAGCCAGCTTCGAGGTACCGTCGTATCAGAGATGACGAGATCACGCTCTCTGCATCGACATGCTCACCGTCCAAGCGCTCTTTGACTCGAAAAAGCGGGACGGCACGCGCTTCGGCACCGCGCACACTCGCCCACTTTTGTAGTGAAGCAAAACTGCCGCTACGATTCCGGCCAAAACGAAAATCCTCGCCCACGTAGACCAAGCTTGCACCCAAGAGTTGGCCGAGGGTGACCTCCATAAAGCTCTCCGGGGACTCTTCGGCTCGGACTCGATCGAAGGTCATCTGGTACACCAGATCGATACCGAGGCTCTCCAGTAGCTCGAGCTGCTTCGAGGAGGAAGAGAGTCGTAGGGGTTCAGCGCCGGGGCGTAGGAGCGAAAGTGGGTGACGATCAAAGGTCACAACCACTGCAGGAACTCCCCGCCGACGCGCGTCATCGACGACGAGCTCCATGATGCGACGATGCCCGTAGTGTACGCCATCGTACGTCCCAATCGTGACCACCGATGCCTGCAGTCTCTCGCTAGGGTCCGTTGGATCGGTGAGTACCTTCACCTCGCCAATACTAACGGGCCTGCACTACGACAACGGGAGCCATCGCAGTTAACCGAGCCGGGAGATCACGACGTCGGGGCGAAGACCCTCGCTGGAGACGCTGTACATACCGAGAAAACGAGACCACTCAGGTTCCGAGAGGTCGGTGGGCTCTCGAAAGACACCTACCAAGGTCCCCTCTGCACCGATTGCACCCTCGGTCTCTATAGAAGAACCGTTCAGCACTGCCGTCGTCAACGCAGCGTTAGACAAGTTCAGACGATGAAAGAGTGGGAAGATCTCTTCGAAGCCAAGAGCCTCATCGATGGAGATCTCAGCACTACTCGAACATCGGTCGATACCAACTGGCCCTGCTGCGACACGGACGAGCTCGACCATCGTCGCACCCACTCCAAGGCGCTCCCCGATATCCTCGATGAGAACTCGCACGTAGGTGCCGCTCGAACACCTCAGAGCAACAGAGAAGTACCCATCTCCTTGAAGCTCACAGGAGAGCTCGTCGATCCTCACCGGACGCGCTGCATTCTCGAAGCTTTCGCCACGACGAGCACGATCGTAGGATCGCACACCATCGACCTTGATCGCCGAGAACCGATGGGGACGCTGTTCAATGGGTCCTCGAAACTCATCCAGCACGGCATCGAGTTGCTCTTGAGAGACGCTCGATGCATCAAAGGTTCGTTCCACAGTCCCGGTGATATCCCCAGTAGTAGTCACCAC
>JBMFXG010000086.1:0-11030 GCA_049964535.1 Acidimicrobiales bacterium
CTCAGAGCTCTCTCGAGCAGCAGAGTCGGTTCCGCAGTTCTCGTACCTTGTGGACGCCGAGGATCGGATACTTCTTGGGCAAGGAGCTATGCGAGGACGCCTCGCCCGGCTCTCGTTGGAGACCTGCGGTAGAGCTCCGGCGCGTCCTGAGGAGTTTGCGCGTTGCATCTTCGATAGCCTCGCTCTTGCCTACCGCCGCAATCTTCGGCTGCTCCGTACACTCACGAATCGTTCCATTGACGTGGTTCACGTCGTCGGCGGTGGTGCCAACAACGACCAACTCTGTCAACTCACCGCCGATGCCTGCGAGCTTCCGGTCCTTGCCGGACCTGTTGAGGCCGCCGCCCTTGGGAATGGACTCGTGCAGCTTCGAGCTCTCGGGCTCGGGCCAGCGGATCGTTGGGAGATGCGTGGCCTTGTCCGGCGGTCGATGCCGCCACGTGAGTTCCTTCCGACTCGAGGTTTTGAAGCTGAGTGGGAGAGGGCCGAATCGTTGATTGAGGCCATACAGCTGACTCAGAGCTGAGCGGGAGACGAGGCAGGAGGCCTCAGACGGCGGGGGGTTCTCTCGTAGTGCGAAGCTCACTTCGAGTTCGGGACGATGATGACGTCGAGCCGTCGTGGTCCGTGCACGCCCTCGACTCTGACGAGTTCAATGTCGGAGGTGGCGGACGGTCCTGAGATCCAGGTCTGCGGTCGTGTCGGTGTCAGTCGTGCAACTGCCTCAGGAACGAGCTCGCAGATCTGTTCTCCGCGTACCACAACGATGAGGTGGTCGGGTAGGAGCGAGAGAATTCGTCGACCTTGACCTACTCCGCCATCGAGGACGATCGTTCCGGTCTCAGAGATGGCAAGGGCACACGCGCTCAGGGTTGCGGAGGCACGCTCGAGCTGGTCCCTTGGGAGCTCTTCGTGGTCAGAGAGGATCTCGGCGTGCACCTCTGTAGTCCACGTTCGATCGAGGTCTCCGGGTGTCACGAGCGTCGTCACGTTGTTAACCTCGATGATCTCTCGAACGATCTGAGGGAGTGGAGCGTCCTCCGTCACCGTCCACACCGTTGCTTTGTAGTCTTCGAGTCGGTCGACGAGCTGGCTCTGTCGAGCCTCGGCCGAGAGCGTTCCTGCTCGTCGGATAAGAGGAAGTGTGGATGTGCGGAGATCGGAGAGAGTGCCGTGCGCGGTCTGGTCATTGTGGACCCCTGCTTCAGCGCGACTGCGCTGAATGCTGCGCAGTATGGTGGTGCGTGCTGCAGAGTCTCGGTGTGAGAGCCTCACGGAGTCTGATGATGCTGATGCGGCAGATGGGATAGCGGAACCCTCGGTTGACGTACTACTACGAGTGCCGGTGAGCTCTCGTTCCCGTGCGACCAGGGCCGATCGGGACATCTTGAGCATCGCGCCTAGAAGACGAGTACTACCGGTCGTGGGAGCCGCAGTGCGCGTTGGAGGTGCAGAGCTGGCGCTCTCGCCTTCGGGATGGGTGCGGCGAAACCACTCTCGAAAGGAGGTTTCGGTCGAGATCGGCAGGTCTCGACTATCGGTCCAAGCACTGAGTGGAGGTGGAAGGCGACGTATGGAGAAGCGCCGAGCTACCTTTGATCCACGTTGCGCGAGCTGACGAGCAGTGCGAAAACGCGTCGGCGATGCCATGACGGATTGGACTGCGGTCATTGAGAGAAGCTCTGGATTGAGGGGGTGTGCGATCCGGGCGTCATCGACGACCTCGGAGCGGAGGTGAACCAAGATCTTTGGAATATCGATTTTGACCGGACAGACTTCGTAGCACGCTCCACAGAGGGTCGACGCGTACGGAAGTGATCGCTCGAGTGGGCTCCGGCGACCTCGACGGAGCTGTGGGACGAGGACCGCTCCGATCGGTCCCGGATACGGAGAGCCGTATGCGTGCCCGCCGGTTCGCTCGTAGACCGGGCAGACGTTCAGGCATGCCGAGCAACGAATACAACGCAGCACATCTCGACCGACCGGCTCTCCCATTGCTTGGCTGCGACCGTTGTCGAGGAGAACGAGGTGAAAGCTCTGCGGGCCGTCACCTTTGGTGACCCCGGTAACGATTGAGGTGTAGGGATTCATTCGCTCTCCGGTCGACGACCGAGGAAGGAGCTGGAGGAAGGTCTCGAGACTCTGCCAGTCCGGGATGACCTTATCGATTCCGACCACAGAGATGAGGGTCTCGGGGAGCGTGAGACACATACGCCCATTGCCTTCGGACTCGACAATGACGAGCGAACCGGTCTCGGCGACGAGAAAGTTCGCTCCTGAAATAGCGACACGTGCGGAGAAGAAGCGGTTTCGTAGATGGGCACGGGCCGCGCTCGCGAGAGCTACCGGGTCGTCTGTGAGATCGGTGGGTGCGGAGAGCCCCGATCGTCCCATTGAGGTAGAGAAGATCTCTCTGATCTGCGAACGGTTGCGATGAATCGCGGGGACCAGTATGTGCGAGGGAAGATCATCGCCGAGCTGGACGATGAGCTCGGCGAGGTCGGTCTCGTAGCTACTGATGCCGGCAGTTTCAAGGGCGGTATTGAGTTCGATCTCTGCGGTGGTCATCGACTTAATTTTGACGACCGAGCTCTCTCCGGTCTCTTTGACAAGAGCGGTCACGATGGCGTTTGCCTCAGCTGCCGTCTCTGCCCAGTGGACGACACCGCCGCGTGCGGTGACGTTGCGCTCGAGCTCAATGAGTAGCTCATCGAGACGAGTAAGGGCATGGTCTTTGAGGGCGGCTCCATGGTCGCGTAGCGCTTGCCAATCGGGGAGCTCTCCGACGACCTGTGCTCGCTTGAGCCGAATCGTCGTGGTGGCGTTGCGGAGATTCATGCGTAACTGGGCATCACGAAGGGGTTCCTGCGCTTGCGTTGGGAAGGCCTCGGTTGAGGTAAAGGTTCTAGACATGGCTCGAGCTTTCGGTGTGGGCGAGGATCTCGGCGAGATGCATCACTCGGATGCCGCTTTGGAGACGAGAGGCGATGCCTCCAATGTGAGAGAGGCAAGAGTTGTCGAGGGAGCAGAGAACCTCGGCACCACTGTGGAACACGTTAGAGAGCTTGTCACTTCCCATGGCCGTGGAGATCTCAGCGTTCTTGAGAGCGAACATTCCTCCGAATCCACAGCACGACTCGGCACCCTCGAGCTCTACGAGCTTGAGGTTTCGGACGGATCTCAGGAGTGTGATCGGCGCATTGCCAACATGGAGCACTCGGAGGGAGTGACACGTTGGGTGATAGGCAACTTTGTGCGGGAAGCTTGCTCCGACGTCTGTGACCTTGAGGACGTTGACGAGGAACTCAGAGAACTCGTAGATGCGAGCGGCGGTCTCGTCGATCTCGTCGAGGAGCTCGTGCGCATCGATCGCCTCAGCTGAGGATCGATAGAGCTCTCGCACCGTGCCAACGCACGATGCCGAGGGAGCGACGATTGCGTCGAAACCGGCGAAGGTATCGAGGAAGTGCCGGGCCAGCGATAGTCCTTCTTGTCGATAGCCGGCGTTGAGGTGGAGTTGACCACAACAGGTCTGAGCCTGCGGAACTACGACTTCATGACCTAAGCGTTCGAGCACGCGTACGACGGCCTGTGGGGTCTGTGGAAAGCTCACATCGTTCATACAGGTAATGAAGAGCGCGATCTTCATAGCGGGAGCTCGGTGCTGGGTGCGTCGTGTGGCCCACCGTCGTAGCCCGTTGCGCTGGGGCCTGTGCGCTGCAACTGAGGCCAAAGAGCAACGCTCCCAACGGCAGCCCGGTATGGCGTGAGGTTGAGTCGAGCAAAGGACTCACGAAGAGGCGAGAGGAACATTGTTGTAGTCTAGGGCCTGATGTGAGGAGTGCGGGGCGAGTACAAGTGTCGTTGTAGACGAGATGTCAGCAGTTCGAGAGAGACAATGCGCGTTCAGATTTAGTTGCTACGCGAATCGCTTTGTACGGAGCATTGGCTCTTGATTGGAAGGGTCTCCCAGTGGGGCGTTGGCTTTACGTTTGAATCCTTCCTTGCAGAAGTAGCGTACGCTGCGTGAGCTTTAAGCGCTGGGAGAGGTAGGGGGAAGTTTGGCGGTAGCGTTGCAGTGATGAACGTATCGGCTGGAAGTTGGAACCTCCCGAGCTTTTGGCTCTCCCAGCTTGATCTCTCCTCTCGACGTGCTTCGTTACGGCGATCGGGCTCGGTCGATGTTGCGGTTGTCGGTGCCGGCTTCAGTGGGCTGTGGACTGCGTACTTTCTGCAAGAGTTGGACCCGACGCTCTCTATCGCTGTTGTGGAGAGAGAGTTCGCAGGGTTTGGAGCGAGTGGCCGCAATGGTGGCTGGGTGAGCCCGTATTTCTCTGTGAGTTGGAACCAGCTCCAAGAGGTCTTCGGTGAAGAGACGACGCAGCGATTCGCCCGAGAGATGCTGGGTGTGGTCGATGAGCTTGGCGCGCGGGTGAGCGAGCTCGATATCTCGTGTCACTACACCAAAGCCGGTTCGATCTCCTTCATGCGCAATCAGTCTCATGTCAATCGTGCGATGAATGAGTTCTCCGAACTTCAACGGCGCGGGATCGGCGAAGAGGTACGACTCCTCGGTGCTCGAGAGGCCGACGACGTTCTCAAAGTCTCGTACGCGCATGGGGCGAGTTTTACGTCTCAGTGCGCGACGGTGGACCCTGGTCGTCTGGTGCGCGAGTTGGCCGATGCCGTGGAGGCTCGGGGTGCCGTCATCTATGAGAGCTCCCCGGTCACAAAGGTGAGAGAGGGCTCTCTCGAGGTCGGCTCGACTCGTCTCTCTGCATCCTCGGTCGTAGTGGCGACCGAGGGGTACACCTCAGAGCTCGACCCCTGGAGGCGACAGCTCCTTCCGCTGTACTCCATGATGGTCGTGACCGAGCCGTTGAGCGATCGCGAGTACGAAGCGGTCGGTTCTCCAACGCCTGGCCTGTGTTTTGCGGACTATCGCCACCTTGTGATCTACGGGCAGATCACCCATGACCGAAGGATCGCGTTTGGAGGACGCGGTGCCCCGTATCACGCTGGGTCGCGCGTGAACCGCAGTTTTGATACCCATGGTCCAACTCGCGCAGCCCTCCAACGTGAGCTCGTGGCGTTGATGCCTGTCCTTAGGAACGTGCGCTTCGTTCGTCACTGGGGCGGTCCGCTCGGTGTCGCTCGAGATTGGCAGCCCCGAGTGCTGCACGAGCCGGGTTCGTCGCTGTGGCGACTTGGAGGATACGCGGGTGATGGCGTATCGACGTCGCTGCTTGCAGGAAAGGTGACTGCAAAGGCGGTGCTCGGACGGAGCGACGAGAGTGCTGCTGCGGTCGTCTTTCGCAGGCCGCCGCGAGCGTGGGAGCCCGAGCCACTTCGGTGGCTCGGCGTGAACGCCGGCCTGACATTGACGAAACTTGTCGATGTCATGGAAGATCGTGGTGTTGCATCTCGGGGTCTTGAGTGCATCTGGCAGACCCTCATCGGACAAGCCTGAATACCTTCCAGAAGCGGTCAAGACGCTGGTTGCGCCGGGCCAACTACTCGGCTCGTGGTCGAGTGCCTTTCGAAAGCTCTGGCGCCTCCTGCGACTATGGTGCATCGTCGAAGCTCGCAGGAGTGTGGTGGGCGGGGCAACACTGAGATGGTGGTACTGAGGTCGAGGCGTGGCTGTCTGTGTGGTGCGTCGTGGCTTGACCTTGCGAGCTCTGCGCACAGTCCTCTCCCTCCCTCTTCCGAGATCTTGAGGAGCTCGTTCTCATCGTGTCAGGGTCCATCGCTTGGACGTGAGCGGTGAAAGCGTGCTTGTTCCGAAGCGTTTCGTCGTCGAGGCAGAGAAGGTGTGCTGCTCGAGCGTCAAGGAGGTCGTCTGCGCCATCGGAGAGAGTTCGCGGCCAGTGGTTTGAGCGAGCATCGTCGTAGCGATCTGTGATCCTTGACGAACATGGAGAGGTCATGCAGGCGAGAGGGAACACGAAGCGGTGGGTGGTTATCGGTTCGTGGTGCATTCGAGACCTGCCAGGTGTGGAGCTTGTGCTGCGTCCATAGCGTTTCGGTGCGCTCCGGTCGGTCGGAGAACGGGATACCTTCCACTGGGGACCAAGGCGCCCGGCGCTCGGCGAGTTTGTGCACTGCTCAATCTGGGGAGGACTCGATTCGCACCGGATGAGCCATGGAGGTTAACCATTCCAACGCTTGAGCGCCCCGCTGGAGTCGGACTCGCCGAGAGTGACGGACCTAATGGTAGGACGCTGGGATGAGGGAGCGATACGCGCTGCGCTTCGGCCTGGCCTAGCGGTGGTTGAGACCGACCGACCTGTGCGCTGCAATCTAAGCCACTAAGCGCTCTCCCGATCAGCTTCGTGGTGGTGGTGACGACAGTCGCTTCACGAGGTTTAGCACAGAACCGGGCATCGAGATCTCTCGTAGCCGACCTGTGGCTCTCAACCGGCGAGGCGACGGTCGTTGGGGGTCCGTTCCTGTTCGTCAGGAGCGTTGGGTCGCTGCTCCTGTGATCATTGCGGATCGAGGAGCTGGTATCGCACGCTACCGATCAGCTCTCTCTGCCGTATGTCTGAGCAGTTGGTCGTCCTCTCGCTATGGAGAGAAAGCTGCGGCACTCACAGGGTCTTTCGTGGAGCACCGAATGGGGATCCGGTCTGAGGCCGTCGGTGGTGGTAGACGCACGGAAAGGCGTTGGTTAGTTACTCACTCACGAACGTTCTGTTGGCGGGTTGTGCTGAGTGGTTGCTCGCAAGCGTCTAGAAAACGATCTACAAGAGAGCGTTGACGAGGGCTCAGACATCGGTGGGGGAGAGGGTGATTAGTGCTCACTACTCGGGGGATCACTGGTGGGGTCTAAGGAGGTCGTGACCTCCTCCATGGAGAGGCGAGCAGAGTAGATGGAGTAGCCGTCAACTCGACGGGAGACAGCCGTAGCGATGACGGTGGCGATGATCATTGGAACGACGATACCGAGTCCTGACTGTGTCAACTCGAAGACGAGCACGAGTGCAGAGAGTGGTGCTTGGAGGCTCGCACCCATCATGGCTGCGGCTCCAATCATCGCGTATGCTCCCACCGGAGAGCCCGGAACAATAAGAGTCCAGACTCCGCCGAGAAAGCCTCCGAGCACCGCACCGATCGAGAGTGCTGGCGTAAAGAGACCGCCAGAGGCGCCCCCACCGAGCGACAGTAGTGTCACGAGCGGTTTGAGCAGCATGAGGGCGGCGAGAAGGGTCAAGGTGCTGAGGTGATTGGTGATCACCGTCTGCGCCATGTCCTTACCGTTTCCGAGCAACTGGTAGTACTTGGTGGCGATGATTCCGAGGATTAAGAACGCGAGCAGTGGTCCGATGAGCGTAGCTCGACCGCGAAGGCGGTGATGACTAATGAAGCCGATGAGGCGAACGAATGCCACCGAAAAGAGCCCGATCAGTGGACCGGCAACGATAGCGAAGAGTACTTCGGAGAGGCGAAAGCTGTAGTTGGGCACGCCGGGGTAGGTTGCGTGATTGGGGAGATAGAGATAGCCAACGGTGGTGGCGATCACTGAACACGCAATGGCTGGAAGAACGATCGGTAGTGATAGCTCTCCGAGCATGACCTCGGCGGTAAAGATTGCGCCGCCGAGTGGAACGTTGTAGACAGCTGCTAGACCCGATCCGGCGCCACATGCCACGAGCAGGCGGCGCTGACTCGGGTTGAGCTTAGCCCACTTACCGAGGAGGCTTCCCGAGAGCGCTCCGAGAAGCTTGGGTGCAGCCTCTCGCCCAATGGAGGCGCCGAGACCGATCACGACCTCTTGGATGATCGATGTTCCAATGCTCTTAGGTGGACCAAGCTCGCCAGATCGCTCCCATACCACATCGTCGACCTCGGACTTTTGGCCCTTCGTGTACTTGTTCAGGACGTACCACGCAATTCCCCCTACGACGCCCGCAAGGGCGAGCATGGCGATCCGATGGAGGGCAGAGGTCTTCCCGACAGCGGTAAGGAAGTTCCCGGAGTTGTAGTGGTACGCAAAGTGCTCGACCGTAAAGAGCAGGAACATCATGAGGTCACCGAAGAGCCCAGCGCCTACTCCAGTGAGGATGAGGAAGATCCAAAATCGAGGACTGAGGAGCGTTTCACCATCGCTCGTGGCGTTCGGTTGCTCGGACGCTCCACGACCTGCCGGTACACGGGTCTTCAGGTACGGTTGTGGAAACCGAACTCGCTCTACTCGCTCGGTCTTTTTTGGGCTCATCACTTCCTTCAGCTATACCGGTGAGAATAAAGCAATCAGATATTGGCTGCTCTTGGTCCACTGAGGGTCTGACCTCTCACTGGAGATGATAGCCCAGGTTTCCGGCACAGCACATGCATCCCGAACCGTGGTGCTGCAAACTCAATTGCTCTCGCTGCTCTTTCTCGTAGGTACAAGCTTCGAGGAAGAGCCTCCCGTAGTGTCGTTGGTGTCGAGCATCGGCGTCTAGAAAGCTCGCGTCGTTAATGGCTGCTATCACATTGGTCAGGGATCTGACGGCTCTGAGGAGCGATCCCGACTTCTCGTTGTGCAAGGTTTTGTGCCGTCTTCCTCAGAGAGAGCGTCTCTCACTGCTCGTCGCTCCGCTGCGGAACTTGTCGCAGTAGCTTGGCGTCTCAGGTGGAGATAGAAGCGAACCCGCTGGCTCTGTGCTCAACGGAGTCGTTGGGTGGCAATGGGGCACTCATGGACCAACTATGGAGGCCCCGTTGGACCATGAGGGGAGATTGAGCCCTGTTCTCGACCTGGACGCGGATGGCGGTAGGAGTAGAGAGTGATTCCGATCCCGCCGACGATGCAGAGCCAGGAGAGCATAAAAAATCGTCCAATTGCACTGCAATCACGCGCTAGTGATGCTGAGAAGAGCGAGGCCAACTGGGCAAGACTACTCGAGCAGAGGCTGTGAGCTTCGCTGAGTGAAATATGTGTAGTACCGAGAGGGATGAGAGGAAGGAAGAGCGCTCCCATCCCGATGAGAGCGAGTGCGATACCTGCTGTGCGTATTTTGCCGTGCTGCACGATTCCCCTTGTGTTCAGACCCACGCGTGATGGGGCTGTTGGTGAAGGTAGCGCAGTGGTGTGACACGTCGTATGACAGGTGTCGTGTTCGAGTAGTGACCCCTCGACTTTCCCAGGGTCGAGGGGTCATTGAATCGCTGCTTGTACTTCCGGGTAGTTCTAACCCTTGTGAGACTGCGGTCGAACGGGTTCAAGTACCGAAACGGTAGCTGAAGCCTGATTCACCACGTATGCGACACCGGTTCGTTGATTCACCGAGATTCCCTGGGGTTGATTTCCAACCGGAATCGTCTGTGTGACTGCGTTCGTAGTGGTGTCGATCGCCGAGACGGTATTGCTTACCGAGTTGTTCACGAAAAGGGTGTGATTTCGGTAGTCAATGACGACGCCGTGTGGCGACGATCCGACCGGAATATCTTTGATGACCTTGTTGCCTCGGAGGACTGCAACCTCGTTGGCGGAGCTCACGCCAACGTACTCCATTCCATTCTTGCGGTCAACGACGACATTCCATGGGTGTGGACCGACCGTGACGGTCGAAACAACGTTCATCGTTCTGAGATCGATCACACTCACACTATCGCCGGCTGGGTTGACGCCCTGGGGATTGGTCGCAGTCCCGGCATAGGGGTCGATGCCGGTGTTTGTGACGTAGAGCATCTTCGTGGTTGGATTCACGGATACTCCCCATGGATTTGGGCCTACTACAGTTCCGTTGGGATCGATGACGGTATTAGTTTTTATATCGATCGCGTAGACCTTGCTGAGAGATATATCGGTGACGAATGCTTCATGTAGACGCTGAGACACTGCAAGACCGTGGAGATGGGCTGCGACAGGTATCTCTGTAATGAGGGTGTCGGTCTGTGCATTGATGACGTCGAGTAGGCCGCGCTGAATATCGGTGACGTAGACCCTTTGGTTCTGTTGGTCTACGACAACGGTGTGGACCGTACCGCCAAGGGTAATGGTCGTGATTGGCGTGCCCGTCTGGCTATTGAGTACGGTCACGGTCCCTGCCGCTAAATTGCTGACGAAGACCTTGTGTAGTCGTTGGTCTACGCCTGAGAAGTGCGGTGTTGGACCTACGTTGTTCCAAGTTGTTGCTACTTGGTAGCTTCCACGTACAGGTTGTGCATGTGCGACTCCTGACGCTGCGCTCACTATCAGTGTGGTACCTAAAATTCCAGTCGTCGCTCGTGCTAAAAGTACTTTTGTGTGGGAATTTTTTCTCATACTATCTATCTCCTAATTTCTTGCGATGTATGGACCATTGACACCCGAGGTCTGAATCTTTGGATACCCTAGAGGGTATATGTAAAAGGACCCTGAGCCACTGATTTTCTTTAACTTGCGTTTGGTGAGACCGAGAGTTGCGGTATGGGGAAATGAAGGAATGTGGACACGTCAGGTCGACGACCCTATCGTCCTCTTCGAGAGAGGTGGTATCGAACGTGTCTGTGAAGACGTGTTTGTAGTTCTGAAAGGAAAGGGAACTGAATACCTTGGCGGAGGCTGACGACGGTGGCCCCTATTGCCAGTGAGACCGGTGCGGAAGGTTGGGTATGGTCTCCAGGTGCTCCGGGTCTGGTGCGAAATCCGTACCTCGAATTTGGCGTTGCCGTATCCGCATAGTCCGAACTTACGACCCCCTCTGACCCCAATATCACCGATGAACAGGGTAGATCGTTAAGAACTAGCTGAAAATGTAGACACGAGTGGTTTGACGTAGTGAACTGGGTGTGATAGTGTTACATCGTGAAACGCTTTAGTGGAGCGATGCATGTGTCGACTACACGTCGCCAGCACAAAGACAAGATCTATGAGACCCATCTCTTGAGACGTTCCTATCGTGAAGATGGCAAGGTCAAAAACGAGACACTGGCAAATCTGTCCTATCTCCCCCAAGAGACCATTCAGGTCATCCGTGAGTCCTTAGCTTCGATCCACCGTAAGTACGTAAAGTCGATCGAGGGTTGCCCGAAATTGCCCAAAAGCCGAAGTTGAGTAG
>JBMFXG010000087.1:0-10871 GCA_049964535.1 Acidimicrobiales bacterium
CTGCAATGAGCTTGCCTTGACCTATCACGATCACATGGCTGGCGGTTAGTGCCATCTCGCTCATCAGGTGGCTTGAGACGAAGATCGTTCTTCCGCGTTCCGCGAGTGACTGCATGAGACCACGTATCCACTGAATCCCTTCGGGATCGAGCCCGTTCACCGGTTCATCGAGGAGGAGGATCTCAGGGTCACCGAGTAGCGCAGTGGCGATGCCGAGGCGTTGACTCATTCCGAGCGAGAAGTTCCCAGCTCGACGGTTGGCAACCGACGTGAGCCCGGTCTGCTCGAGTACCTCTTTGACTCGTGCACTCGGCAAGTGATTTGCAGCGGCTACCGCAAGAAGGTGATTCTCGGCGGTTCTCCCGGGGTGGTACGCCTTCGCTTCCAGTAATGCTCCGACGGTGCGGAGAGGTTGAGCGAGCTCTCGGTAGCGCCGACCATTGATGAGGGCCTCGCCCGAGGTGGGATGGTCGATTCCCATAATCATCCTCATCGTAGTTGATTTTCCTGCTCCGTTTGGACCGAGGAACCCGGTCACAGTGCCAGGAGTGACCTGAAAACTCAGGTTCGATACTGCCGCTATCGAACCGTAGGATTTGGAGAGCCCTTTTACTTCAATCACAGCACACCACGCATTGTTTACATCCTCACTTGTACTTTTGACTGACCCCCAGCGTAATTACCTCGACCTGTGCGAGGGTGGGGCTCATGCTGTGACTTTTTTGAGAGCGTGGGGTCGATGGGACTTGACCTCGCCAGTGACGCTATACCGCTGCGGTTGTGGGTGGGGTATTCCTTGGGATTGCAGTTCGGCCGTTGCCGTGAGCTCATGGAAGCGCTCGTCATGCAGCGAGAAGTACACCTCAGCTCCATTCTCTGTGACGGCTACGATGGGTCTATGAACGTGGGCGTATTAGCCAAGGCGATTCAAGACGATATTTTTCATGGGCGGTCTCAAGGGAGTACCCTGCGACTCGTTCGGCAGTTCGTCATGGATCTCGATCGCGCTGACGACCCGGCAGCCTTGTTCGCCGAGAAGCCACCACACACGGGCGATCCTCGGTGGGATGCCCTGATTGCCGGGGTCGTTGAAGACTATGCCTTTCACCATGGGCTTCCTTCTCCGAGTTGGACCTTTGCTCCGGATCGGTTCCTCGCTTACTGGTGGTTCTTTACCTCGTTCACCTCAATGCGTGCTCATGCCATTGTGCACACCCCAGCTGCACTCTCTGCGCGTGGTGTATTTCTCGATCGAGCGAGCTTGATCAATGTCTGAGGCCATGTATCTCGATAGGGCTCGCATCTCCTACCTGTTTGAGAAAGTTGCACAGAGCGCGCAGGACGCCGGAATTCGAATCGATATGTTTCTGGTAGGCGGAGCCGCAATGACCCTTGCCTACAGCACGGTGCGTGTCACTAAGGATATTGACGCAATATTCGAACCCAAGGCTGCAACGTATGCGATCGTCCGCAAGGTGGCCGATGAAGAGGGACTTCCGTCCGACTGGGTGAACGATGCGGTCAACATCTTTTACTTTCCTGGAAACGATGTGGACCCGAATGCCACGGTGCTGTACGAATCAGGTGGATTCACCATTCGAGTAGCGTCACCTCGATACCTCTTCAAGATGAAGGTCATTACTGCCCGAGCGAGTGACGAGGATGATCTTCACGTCCTTTGGCCGTTGTGTGACTACGGCACCGTAGAGGAGTGTCTCGCCGACCTCCAAGCTTCGTATCCTGAAGGGATCCTCAACCCTAGTGTCCGCTATCGCGTTGAAGATCTGGCCTCCCATTGGCACGGGGAGATGTAAATCTGTAAACTGGCGGACAGGTGAGGTGAACGCTAGCGGACAGATGCTCCAAAGCACAGTGCGCATCGAGGAAGTGATCGCTCCGTCATCCTTTGAAGGTGAGGGTCAAGGGTAGTGAAGAGACTTCGGAGTTCGTGAGTGCCCAGTATCCTGGCAATCCCGTCTTCTGCCAAGCTCAAAGCTACCCTACATCAGACCAGATGTACTGCTCGGGCGGCAGTCTGCGGCCAAGAACTCTCTGATCACCGTTGCCGTTGCTATCGAAATTTCGAGCGTCCTTGTGGCAAGGCCCTCTCTATCTCTGCAGTTCCTCGCTTCGAGCTGCCTTACTTGCTCCTTGCCAACGTGGATCCATTGGGGTTTTCCCAACACTATTCATTGGTCTCCGTAACGACTCGGTGACGATCGTCCAGAGTACTATCAGTTCCTTCTTCGCCATTGTCTCATTCGCGACAGGTTCTCTGGTCACCGAGTCTGGCTCGGACGTGTGCAGGATGGTTGGTAGTGTTCGAGGTCACCGTGAGGACGGGTCGCTCCTTTCGGGTGGATGAGCTGTTCGGGAAGTCCTCTGTTCGTCTCGTCGCTCCCGTTGTGACATTGTCTCCATCACCGTGGAAGGTTGGTAGGGCAGATGCCTACTACCTCTGTGCAACCTTGGGGTTATGCGATGGTAGGAGTTGATCGACTCACGGGTACGACGACATCGACGAGATGGCGCGCCATCATGTTGGCGAGATCCTCGGGAGCTAAGGATCCCTCCGGCCGATACCACGAAGGAAGATAGGAGAGAGCCCCGAAGGCTATCTCCAGTCGGACTCGATCGTGGCTGGCCAGGCTCGTTCCGGATCCCAGAGCTTGGAGCGTGATGCGCTCGAAGAGGGCTGCGTGTTTGCGACGAATGTAAAGAACCTCTTCTTGGAGTGCTGGGATTGGTATGAGGAGACGGAAGAAGAGGGGAACGAACTCAGGGTAGTCACGAATTTCGATCAGAATCTGCTCACGAAAGAGTGCTTCGAGTGCGGCCCTTGGTCCCTGACTCGGGATCGTACGCACAACGACGTGGTCCAGTCTCGAGAAAACTTCCGATGCGCTTCGTCTGATGCATCCGAGAAAGAGGTCTTCCTTTGAGGCAAAGTAGTGGTAGAGGCTGGGCCCTCGGAGGTCGAGGGTGAGCGCTACGTCATCGAAGCTCGTGGCCTCAAAGCCCTTGTGAGCGAAGAGTTTGGCTGCGGCTCGCTCAAGGAGAGCTATGCGCTCGGCTCGCTTTCTATCCGCTCTTGAACTTCCATCACTCATCGGAGATCAAGTCCTTGGTCCGTGGCTAGGTCGGTGAGTTCTCAGTGCTCTACTTCTCGGAGTGTGTCGTGGAGCTTGAGAAAGTACTCCTTAGCTTCGGAGCGTGATTGTGGCGCTGGGCCTGATGATGCGCCAGAGTGGAGAGCGATGCGTACGGGACGCTTGTAGCTTGCGAGTTTGGAGCTGCAGAGTTCGCGTAGCTCGGTTTCGAGCGTAGTTGCGTGCTCCCGCATCGAGGTAGTGACGACGGCACAGACCTGCTCGCGCCACAGAGGATCGTCGTCTCCAAAGACAAAAGCTGCTTGCACTTCAGGGTGTTGTCTCAAGACGTGCTCTACTTCTGCAGGGTAGACGTTGAGGCCCCCGGGTTTAATCAGGTCTTTGTCGCTCGTTCGAGCCACAAAGTAGAGCCGTCCGTCGCGCTCCTCACGTAAGATATCCCCGGTTCGCAGCCACCCCGACTCCGAGAGTCGTGTGGGCTGGTCTGGCCAGTAGCGCTCTACGATGCAGTCGCCTCGTAGCCAGGCTTCGCCTGCTTGACCCGGTTCGACCTCTTGGTTCTCGTGGTCTCGGAGGGAGAGGCGGGTTCCGCTCAGCATGACGCCGGAGTAGTTCGGGGCGATTGCACCGTCTGTGGGCGCGAGCCCCATCGCAACCATTCCAGCAGCTTCGGTCTGACCATACATGTAGTAGTACCGCACTCCAGCACTGCGATAGCGATCGATGGTGGTTGCGACTTCGAGCCCGGTTGCAAAATCGAGTCGATCGCCGAGATCGACTCGATTTTGGTCAGCTGCGAGCTGGATGCGCTCTCCCATCGGGGCAAAGGTGGCGAAGAAGCTGACCAGTCCTTGTCCGATCGCTTTGACTGCGTTGTCAGCATCGAAGGCACCGATGACGGTATTCGTTGCTCCTGCACACGTAGCGACGAACATCAGGTACGCGCCGAAGGTGTGCGTGAGAGGTAGGAAGACTCCGTGACGAGAGTCTGGTCCTAGATCGACGGCGCGTCGTGTCTGCTCGGCTTGGGCCAAGAGGTTCGCGTGGGTGATCACCGCTCCCTTTGGCCGACCTTCAACGGCTGCGGTATACATGATGAGAGCTGGTGTCTGAGGTGACACCGTTCCGTCGGGGAGATCCATGAGCGACGCTTGCATCAGGTCGTCGAAGAGTGAGAACCGTCCGTTGCTCTCCTCAAAGCAGATCACCTTGTGGTCTGTATCGACTATGTGCTCGAGGCGCTCCGCGCACGCAAGGCTATCTGCGACGACGAGCGCTGGTTGTGTCGAGGTATCGAGGTACGAGATCTCCTCGTCGGTGAGCCGACCTTCAACCGGCACGACAGCGGCCCCGAGTAGAATCGCTGCCCAGTAGAGCTCGATAAACCTGTGGCAGTTCGCCGCAAGCGCAAGAATGCGAGATTCGCGCGTGACTCCAAGTTCGCCGAGACCGCTAGCGATGCGGCGGACCTTGTCGTAGAAGGTCTCGAAGGGGCATCGGTAATCTCCACAGGCGACTGCGAGATTATCGGGGTAGTGCTTGGTGACGATAGCGAGTTGATCGGCGAGGTTGAACGCGGCGCTCATGGGTATCCTTCCTGGGGGGCGCAGGGCTAGTCTCGGTGGGTGACGCGCACGAACTTGACTGTGCCGACGGCGATTGTCTCTGGCTCAACAAACTCGATGGCTACGGGAACCTCGAGTTCACGCTCGAGCTGTTCAGTGAGGAGCTCCAAGAGCCCCTGCTCGGCTCCACCTTGTACCGTTGAGCGAACGTGGAGTCGCTGTTGGGGCTGCGCACGTTCCTTGATCAATTGGTAGGCCGAGAACTCGGTCTTGGGATGGGCCCAAAGGATGTTTTCGACGTCGTCAGAGAAGATGCGGCGTTCGCCCACCGCTACTGACCAGGCATAGCGCCCTCGATAGTTGACGCGAGCGTGCGTTGAACCACAGCCGCACGGTGCGTCGTCTACGGCGACGACATCTTCCATGCGGTAGCGGATGAATGGGGTCGCTTCGGCCCAGAGGTTGGTCAGGACTAGCTCGCCCTCGGCTCCGGGAGCTATCGGCTCGAGCGTCTCGGAGTTAACGGTCTCGACGACGAACTGATCTTCTGGATAGTGCAGTGCCGGCGCAGAGAGATGGCACTCTGATGCTGGAATGTATTGATCGCCCGAGGCCCCCATGTTCCAGTAGGGCACCCCCCACGCGTCTTCGAGAATCTTCCGTCTTGCGTCGGTACAGAGAAACGCCGAGTAAATGAAGGAGAGATTGGGATGGATATCTTTTGGTATGAGCCCGTGTTGACGCAGGTACTGGACCTCTATTTCGGGGTGATAGATGAAGATCGCATTCAGATCTGCCCCGGCGAGCAGTTCGAGATTGGTCTGAACCACGGAGCGGTTATCGAACTCTAATGCAAAGACTGTGGCACCGATTTTTCGTGCGCCCCACGCTGTCATAGAGTATCCGTGCCAGGTCATGGCGGCTTCGAGCCAGTTGTTCGTCCGATGGCCCGCCCGGACTCCGACTCGATAGAGCATTCTCGCAAAGTTCTCTGCGCTCTGATCCCAGTCGGCTTCGGTGAGGCCGAATACGTTTGGTGCTCCAGAGGTCCCAGTTGATTTGTGAACCTTCTTCAAGTCGCGGACCGGGACACAGAGCGTACCGCAGAACGGGTCGCCATGTGAGCCGCGAAATCGCCGGAGATCGTCTTTGCTCATGACTGGCAGCTTCGTGATGTCGTCGATCGACTTGATGTCGTTCGGTCCTACTCCGGCTGCATCGTAGAACTCTTTGAAGAATGCGCTGTGGTTGTAGACGTGGTGCACTTGGCGAATGAGTCGCTCGCTCTGGAGGTCTCGAAGAGTGCTTCGTGGCATCGTTTCGATCGTCGGATTCCAGTGCGCTGTAGGTTGACGTTGCACGATATGACCCCCTGTTGCGCCGACTCCCCGCTGTCGGATGTCGTAAATCTAGTCTGTTGCTGATTATCTAGTCAAGGGTAGAAAAATTTCCTGGTTCTTTGTTCGGAGTGAGTAGTCCTGCTCGTCGTAGCGTCTGCTCGGCCATTTTGGTATGTACTGCGTCGACCATCTCTCCGTCGAGGAGCCCAACTCCCCCTTGTGCCGCAGCCAAGATTCGGTTGGCGTGCGCGATCTCTTCGCTCGAGGGCGAGAAGAGCTCGTTTGCAAGGTGGACTTGGCTTGGATGCAGGCAGATCTTTCCGCAATATCCGAGATCGATTGCGAGCGTGGCGTCCGAACGAAACCCGTCGTCGTCGTGGACTGCGAGAAATGCTTGATCGATAAGAGGTACGCCGTAGAGGCGGGCATCGAGGCGCACCTTCGATCGGGCGAAGAGAACCTCTTGGCTATCGGATCGCCGACGGCCGCCGAGGTCTGCTACGAGGTCTTCAGACCCAAAATATGCACAGTTCACTCCGGCAGCGAAGATCTCGTGCGCAGCAATGACGCCGCGTGCCGATTCAATCCCCGCGATGAGGAGCTGGTTTTGGTCATAACCCACTGCAAGGTCTCTTCTTACCCGTTGGACCGTCTCTGCGGACTCTACCTTCGGCACGACGATACCATCGATGTGGAGCTGGTGGAGAACATGAAGGTCTGCAACATAGTCTTCGGTACCGGGTTGGTTGACCCGAACGGTAATCGGTTGTGGGTGAGGAGACGGGAGTGCGTTAAGGGCCCGTGTGAGCGTCTCCCTAGCCTCTTCCTTGTCGCCTTGGGCGACCGCGTCCTCGAGGTCCACAATGACCAAGTCGGCGTGAAGCTCGATAGAACGTCGAATCATTTTTTCAGAGCTTGCGGGAACAAAAAGTGCGCTGCGTGGAGCTAGGAGCACGGCAGATTCTCCTTCGGGTGGGTGTGCGACCCTACCCTAGCATAGGCTTCGAATGTGCTCTGGGTCGTGGTGGTGAGCGCCCGTTCGAGAGATGAGCGTGCTCCTGTAACGGAGGTTGGGGTAGGTAGAGTGCTCGCCGACTTGGTTCGCTGGAAAGGGACCGTCTGGCTAGACTCACTCTGCTCTTTTCTTGTGGAAACTCTGTTCGCTCGGGAGCTGTCGTAAGGAGACTCGACGGGCCGTGCAGAATCTAGCGCTCATGTGGGCCGTGTCGAAGAGACTCGCTTGAGACCGTAAGGATTGTTGGGTTTCGGTAGTGGGCTGTGCGATCGTACGGGTCGAGTGAGGGACTCTCTGGTTTCGGTGCTCTCGGGGTGATGCGATGTTCGCAGGAGATGATAGCGGGGTGCGGTTGGATTAGTCGAGGTGTTGGCCGGTTGCGGCGGCGTCGGTTAGGCTGACGACATGGCAGCACGTCAACTTCGTATCTTTGGTGACCCTATTCTCCGACAACGAGCGATCGAGGTCGAAGACTTCGATGGTTCGCTACGTAAGTTAGTAGAAGACATGTCCGACACTATGACTGAAGAGAACGGTGCAGGGCTCGCCGCACCCCAGATCGGAGTTGGGCTTCGGGTCTTTGTCTACGGGGTTGATGATGAGGAAGACGAGGACAATATGTCGATCCGACACATCGTCAATCCAGTTTTGATCGAGCAGTCCGCAGAGGAGATCGAAGACGTTGAAGGATGTCTTTCCATCCCGGGGCTTCGTTACGATCTACGTCGTCCCCGACGAATCGTTGCTCAAGGTTTCAACATGTACGGTGATCCAATTACTATCGAAGGGACTGAACGCGTCGCTCGGGCGCTTGCTCACGAAACCGATCATTTGGATGGGATCCTCTTCGTGGATCGGCTTGATGAGGAGCGACGGAAAGAGGCGCTCCGTGAGATACGCCTCCTCATTCTCGATGGTGAGAACGTGGTTGTCAAGGAGTCGCCTCACTCATAGTGTGGTGACCTCATGCCGCACATAGTGCGGTATGAGGTCTGTTCCACTCAGAGATTCCGAGGATCAGTCGTCGAGGTGTCTACCCTTGTGACCGCTCCGGGGAGATTGTGCGTTCGGACTCATCCAGGTTGGAACTACCTTACTTGAGCCTTCCGCGTCCAGGGTGATCGGTGGGTCTGTGTCTGACTCTTGGGGCGGAGCTGAATCGTCATTGAGGTCTGTGTCCTAGGTTGTGTCGTTCTTGACATACGACAAAAGAGGCACTACCTCTCGTGTACGTTGCTGTCGCTCTTTAAGGAGCTGAGAGATTCAATGAGCTCGTCTCGAAAGCTCGACAGCCGAGTCTGGGGCAAGGTGGCCACAGACGGTCGTGAGCTCTTCGCAGCGAGACCCGGTAGGAGTTGCAGAGGGTGAGTGCGGGCACAGTACTTTGTGCCTGGAGATCCTAAATGATGGGTGGATTTCGTATCGCTCGGAGATCGAGAGCCTCTTCGAGCCTTGTGTACCACTGGCGGCTTAGTCGTGGCTTCAGCGAGGTTGACGTGCTGCTGTAGTGTCAGTGCTGAGCCAGTGTCAGTGCTGCTGCGGTGCGCGCTGAAGGGTTGCTGACTATTGCTGTCTTGCGCTGCACTCCTGGCGGGAACAGTTGAGCCATCTTTCAGAGTGAATGATGTGATCCGAGGCCAACAGTGCTTCTTCATTGGGTCCTCATTTGGAGCGATAGGTTCTTCGTTCACAACGGCGGGGAGGGTGGATGGAACTTCTACGTAACTGGAAGAGCTCGAGTTGTGTTGCACGACTATGGACCCGGGGTCGTGGCGATGACGGGATCCAACGGTGAAGGTAGCGTGAGCGCTCGACTGCTGGGGGTGTTCGCAGTGATACGGGTCGACGCTCGATAGGTCAAATGGCTAGATCGCACGGGCACGGCGGTGCTCGTAGGTGCATTAAACCATGGCCGATGTGTCGTAGCTGTGTTGAGTTCCTACCTCTTGGTCGGTTTTAATGAAGGTTGGAGACCCTTGAGGCACCGTGGGACTCCTGAGAGTCGAGCGAGATCAGACTAGGAGAACGCTCTTGTAGGCGACAATGTTGTCTCGGAGGTGTAGCGTTAGAGCGTGCGAAACGATCTACTCATTGAAGATCTCAAGCCAACGGTTGAGCGCCTCATGGAGAGACACCTCTCGACTACAAAGGAGTGGTTTCCACACGAGCTTGTTCCGTGGTCTTTGGGACGAGACTTCGTCCCCGGTGAAGAGTGGGACCCATCCTCGGTCAAGCTCGAGGCTGGAGTGTCAAGCGCTCTCTTTGTAAACCTTCTTACCGAAGATAACCTTCCGTACTACTTCAACTCCATCGATCGTATCTTCGGTGCGTCGGTGTGGGGGGAGTGGGCTCGGCGGTGGACCGCAGAGGAGCAGCGGCACTCGATCGTGATACGTGACTATCTTACGGTACTGCGCCTCCTCGATCCGATTTCGTTAGAGCGGGCTCGCATGAAGCAGGTCAGCGGTGGAAGGGTTCCCGATCCTGACGACGCTACTGAAGCACTGGTCTACGTGACGCTCCAAGAGCTCGCTACCAGAGTATCGCATCGCAATACCGGCAAACTTCTAGATGATCCCTATGGTATGGCCATTATGGCGAGGGTCGCCGCCGACGAGAACCTGCACTATCTCTTCTATCGAGATCTCACGCAAGTGGCGCTGGAACGAGACCCTTCAGCGACCCTCCGCGCCATCAATACACAGGTGCAGAGCTTCGCTATGCCAGGCGTTGGTATTGAGGAGTTTGACCGACACTCCAAGCTCATAGCGGAGGTGGGCATCTATGACCTGCAGCTCCACGTGGATCTCGTGCTCATTCCGGTTCTGGTGAAGCAGTGGAAGGTCGGTTCAATCGGGGGATTGAATGCGGAGGGCGCTCAAGCACAGGAGGGCTTGATGACCTACCTCGAACGTGTGGGAAGACTCGCCGACCGACTTCGTGCTCGCAAAGATGAGCAACAGCGTTGAACTCACCGTTTGCTGTGATCAACATGCGTCAGTGGGGTGTTGTGAGGGTCCGCCATCTCGAGCTATCGCACGAAACGACTGTGATCTGAAGCGGTAGGGTGGGAGAGGGTCCTGCCCGTTTCGATGATCGCTGGGAGGTGAGATGATGGCGGAATCAAAGGCGGCTCGTCGTCGAAGGGCCTACGCAGTGACGACGCCGGTGACCGAGCTCGCTGTATTGAGTGTCGATGAAGCGCCGGAGGTTCGACGCGGGGTTGCCGTGAATCCATCTACCCCGGCTGGGCTGCTTGAGGTACTCTCGAGCGACGCCAGCCTAGGGGTGCGACGAGCAGTTTCGGAGAATCCGAATGCCTCCTCTGCGACGCTCGAGAAGCTCAGCCACGTTCGGGACTGGGAGACGAGGGTCGGAGTGATCTTGAATCCATCGACCTTCCCGAGCGTGTGGAATCCTCTGGTGCATGATGGGCGAGTGGACGTTCGATTGGCAATTGCCTACCACGATCGGGGCGAGGTCGATACCTTAGATCGACTTGCTAGAGATCCTGTCAAAGGCGTACGGCAAGGGGTGGCTGGTAACGAAGGGACGCGACCGGAAACGCTGATAACCTTGGGACGAGACGAAGAAGTAAGCGTCCGGCGAGAGGTGGCGGGGAACCCCCACACGCCGGTGGCTGCATTGCGGGTCCTCGCCGCTGATGAGCACGTAGCGGTTCGGCGGGAAGTTGCGTACCATCCGATGACTCCACAAGATCTCTTGGTGGTTTTGGCGGGCGATGACTCAGGCGCCGTTCGACGCGGTGTGGCACGACACCAAGGTGTATCGCTTGAGCTTGTGGACCTGTTGGCTCGCGACGAGAGTGCTGAGGTGCGAG
>JBMFXG010000088.1:0-10839 GCA_049964535.1 Acidimicrobiales bacterium
GATGGTTGTCGAATGGAGATCGTCGCCTTCTTACCAATATGCCTCATAGCTTGACCGAGTCCGACGGTCGTGGTGGTTTTCCCTTCTCCGAGCGGCGTTGGCGTGATTGCGGAGACGACGACGTACTTGGCACGCTCCCGCTGGGAGAGCGCCTCGATGGCCTCAAGTTGTATCTTGGCGACGTTCGTGCCGTAGGTCTCAAGCAGTTCGTCTGGTATGCCCATCTCACGGGCGATCTCGGTAATCGGTCGTAAACGTGCTGCTCGCGCGATTGCTAGATCACTCTCCACTGTTGTCCCGCCTTATCTGTTGCATCGTTATACCGCTGGCATCTGCGTGCAACCAAGCGCCCTGCGTCCTGGTTCCTGATCGCAAAGCATAGCTTCGCAGTGGTTCACCGAGAACCGCATTGTCTCTACCGACTTGTGGACCGATCTGGAGCGAGGTGCTCTACCTGCTCGTGGTGGCCCATACCTATGGTGTCGAGGACTCGGACGTCGTCGACTCGCTCTGACGCTGCTTCGACGATCGTCGTCGTCGCTAGAGCGTTGCGGATGGGCCCGATTTGCTTTCGAGGTGACCTCCAGAGCTCTGAGGATCTGCTCTCGGAGAGCGATAGCGCCCGTCACGGTATGTGGTGGCTTACGGTGGCCTCGTGCGGGTGCCGCCGTGGTGTTGCTTGGTGATAGGGACAGTGTCGAGTGGTTGGGTAACGTCGTGTGATGCAGATCTCGTCTTCGAGCTAGAGGGAGGAGGTAGCTCTGTAGCCGATTGAGCGTACGGCGCTCAGCGAGATCTTGTGCTTGCGACATGCCAGGGCGGTCGGTAGCGTGGCACAGGGGCACCTTTAGGCGGTAGAGCGACGATCGGTACTTTGGAGTCCGGTTAGTTCAGGACGAAAAAGCAGCTCCCAGGTGAGGTTGCGTCCGGCGCAGCGGTAGCTCTCGAGTTGGGCGTGGGAAGAAGAAGGGAACGTGGTGGCCGAAGATTGCAGCTGCGTTCGATGCGACGCGTTCGTTCTGTGGTCATGATGCTGGGTTTGTGCGAGTCTGTACCGTTTTAGCTCTCAACTAAGTTAAGCTGCACGATCTCGCTTGCTGAACGCGTTTTAACACCGCGGGCGTGAGGAAGGTAGCTCGCTGCTTCGGTCAAGGCGTGTGTAGGACGTGTCGCACTTCTTATGTTCGGCGGAACTGAAGGTTCATTGACCGTGTACTGAAGGTTGATTGACCGTGTGCGGTGTTCGTGCGCTATCGACCGTTGCGATACGAGGCAGCGAGTGCCTTTAACTTGTCGTGGGTACCGTTACGAAACGGTAGCTTCGGGAGGTGTCGCTTCTCTATCTTGGCGATGGATGTGTAGTTCGTGTCACACACGTTGGCAAGCGGCGATTGGACGGCTTGGGATACGAACTGGTACGCATCCATGTGGGAGAGCCCAAGTTCCTCAGCTACCCAGTTGACCATATCGAGTTGAGCGATGCGAAATGCGTCTTCGAGGGGCCGAGCCGAGCCGGTGGAGAGAATGTGCGTATCGCTCTCGAGACGGGGCCAAGGTGTCGTCACACCCTTGATCAGATCGATGACCACAACGGTATTCATGGCACACTCCACGGCTACCCCGCACGTCTCGCCTTCGCCCTGTCGGGCGTGGCCATCGCCGAGAGAGAAGAGAGCGCCCTCCACGTTTACCCCGAGGTAGCACGTTACACCTTCCCGCATCTCGGGTGTGTCAAGGTTTCCACCGTGGGCATCTGGAACAAGAGCAGATCGAACTTCTAAGTTTGCTGGTGCTACACCGACGGTCCCGTGCATGGGATCCATTGGAAGCGTAGTGGTAAAGTCAGAGTGCTTTGCATTGAAGCGACACGTTCTTCCTTGTCGGTTAAGCTCCCAAATCCAGACCAGTTCAGGGAGCGGGTCGTGAAGAGAGGCTGTGAGATGTGTGGAGGTCAAGGCCCCAAAGAGTGGCACTGTAGTCGACACAGCCCAGTCTCTTGCCGGCTCGATCGAGATGAAGTGCACGGCAATGGTGTCGCCCACCTCTGCGCCCTCAACGTAGAACGGACCGGTCTGCGGATTGAGAAATGGGAACTCGCAGACCACGGAGACGAGGTCATCCTCGGATTGGATCTTGCCGGCGAAGCAGTCCTCGGTGAAGAGCTCCACCACGGTACCAGGAGCGATAGTTGCGACCGGTGCCGCACCTCCGAAGGTCCACACGTAAGAGTCAGGGGTCGGAGTGTACGCTACAACGTTGGGCACGGGTAGATCTCCTCTTCTTTCTAAGGGTTAAAAACTACTGTACTACAAATGCTTGGGATCTCCGAGGAGGGCCCACGCTGTGTGTCGTGGTCCCTCCTCACTGACATCGGACTTGTGAAGAGGCTGAGATCTGACTCGGCACTCAGATCTCGCCCGAACCGGGAGCGGTACGGTTGTTTAGTTCGATGAGACGTTCACAGCGTTTGGATCCTCGGTGAAGACGTCCGCAATTGCACCGATTGCTTGCGGAGACTTGGCTCGCTTGTAAAAGAGGAAGACGATACCGAGGACCATCCAGACTCCGACGATCGGTCCAGCGTAGGAGATCGGCGCCGGAAGCGGTGAGATGAAAGAGAACACGGGAACTCCCGCACCGGCGAACAGCGCCGGTACCAACACGACCATACCGATAATAGGTATGACACCGTGGAGCAGGATATGAAAGTGTTCCCGTTCGTGTCTTAGGAAGTACACGAGCGAGGCAAGGTTCATCAAAATGTAGACAGCAACAACGACAATGGTTATGATCGTGCCGTCGACGGCGAAACCGTTGATCGGGTTGTACTCCAGTCCGAGGAAGAGTGTCGCTACCACGGTGATCACGAGCTGTGTGATCGCTGCCGTACTCGGAGTTTTATACTTCTGGCTAATCTGTGCCAGCGCTTTCGGAAAGACGTTGACGCGTGCGAGAGCGTAGCCCATTCGGGTGGAGACGTTTGTGCCCGCATTGCCGTTGGCCAGAGTCGAATTGATAATCGCAAAGAAGACCAAGATCCAAAACAAGCCAAAGGAGCTCTTAGCAAGCGCCTGCCACGACGAGGCCGAGTTGAACGCTGCAAACTTTCCGGGACCGTAAAAGACCGTCACCGCATAGGTCGTAAAGACGTAGAAGATACCGATTCCGAGGGTGGCGGCGAGTATCCCGCGACGGATCGTAACCTTGGGTGACTTCGCCTCTTCTGCAAGTGGAGCGGCGGCTTCGAATCCAGCGAAGGCGAGGAGCGAGTAGACCGAACCTGCAATGACCCCGGTTATGCCATGAAACGCTTTTGGTGTATCGGTGGTCCCAAAGACCGACATGGTATTGTGTCCGCCGGCTTTTGCAATGAAAAGGACCGCAAGTACGCCGAAAACGACGATCTCGATCGCACCGAGAATCGTGCCTGCCCGTGCGGATGTTGTGATGCCTCGATAGTTAATCGTGAAGACGATGAGCATCCCAACAATCGACCAGGGCCACCAAAGATTGGCAGGATAGCTATGAAACTCTAAGTTGAGCGTCGCCGCCACGGTGAAGCCGAGCTGTAAGAAGACGAGAGCGGGTACGAGGGCGTAGACAAAGACGTAGCCCCATCCAATGAAGAAGCCGACGATTGGATGTAGGGCCTTAGCGCCGTAGGCAGCCAAGGAACCTGCTGAGGGGATACGGCTTGCCAGCTCGCCGATCGATACTGCGGTAAACATGCACGCTATGAGCGCTAAAAGCACAGAGAACGGAAGGTTTCCGCCAGCAAACGCTGCGCCGGCAGGAATCGATGCAGCTACGGCAGCACCAGGCGCCATAGCGGTAATACTCTGAAACGTTACTTCGCGTAGACCAATGGCCCCCCGTCTCAGTTCAGGAACTGCGACACCATCTGTCATGTATCCTCACTTTCATGGTTCCGACAACCCGTAAGTTGTTTGAGATAACGTAGCGTAGATACTGCGGTCGTGCTGGGTGAACAGTGTTAATTCTGAGAAAATGTTGAAAGAATCGTCGAACCTGGGCTCTCAAGGGATGGTGCTGTGGCTTTTCCCTGACTGGGCTCGCTCTCTGACTCTTAAGTCGTCCCTTGCATGAAGATACGTGAAGCTTGAGCTCTTAGAGTTCTTGGTACTCGGCGCTTGGAGCCATGCAATCGTTGGTGCGAAGATCTGCCCCGTAAGCTCAATAGCGCCTGTTCGGTCGCGGTCTTAGCGTTCAAGGTCACAGATCTGCGAGACCGTTCACATCGGCCAATGGCTGAACCGGATCTTCTTCGCTAGGTTTCGCTACGCATCGAACTCGTTTTGATGCGCTGGAGTCGAAACTCCCCGCTGTCGTGGTCGCGCTGGTATGGCATTCGTGGGTTGGTCCGATCGAGGTGACCGTAGAACTCTTTGACAAGCTAGAGCGCTAGGGTGCTCCGCAGTCGTAGATGGTTGGTGCATGGCGGTGTGAGGTGAGAGCACAGGTGTGCTCACGTAGGTGTATGAGTACGTGTGCGTGTGACAGATGGAGCGTTCGATTCCCCTTGGTGTCGGTCGATAGCCCCTAGGTGGGGGTTCGATCCAGCCGAGTGCGACGAGCAAGAAGACGAGCTGGCCGAAGGCGAGTCGGCCCCATGAAACGGCTGGCGACGAAAACGAGGGCGCCGAGAGATCCAACGAAGAATCCGACTGGAAGATTGGTCGTAAAACCGAGGGCAATCGATACCCATACGATGCCGAGTGCGATGACTGAAGAGAGCACCGTTGCGAGATGTGGTCGAGAGGTGAGAGCTCGGGCAGCTGCTGGAGGAGCGGTGAGGAGACTAAAGACCAAGAGTGCCCCCACGATTGGTAGAGCAACCGCCGTCACGGCAGCGACGAGTATGAGAAAGACCATTTCTAACACTGGCTCTGAGATAGCTTGTGCACCCGTGAGTTCAGGGAGGATGCTGCTTCTGAGAAGTGGACGATAGATGGCAAGCGTCACGACGACGATGATCACTGCGACAGCGGCGATGATTGGAATCTCGCTCCTGGAGACCCCTAAGAGTTGGCCGAAGAGCAGACCATAGACGCTCGATGCGTACGCACCTGACTGAGAGAGAAAGAGCGCACCGAGGCCGAGAAGAAAGACCATGGCAAGAGCGGTGGCCGTGTCCTTAGTCGAGCGCCTTCTCAACGCGGTCATTAAAAACGCTGATAGAAGCGAGAAGACCCCGAGCCCAATGAGGGAGCTGACGCCAACGAGCGCCGCGGCACCGGCGCCGGCGAATGCCCCGGTCGGGAGAGCGTGGGCAACGAAGGTGGATTGCCGAAGTACTACGAAGAAGCCGACGAGGCCGGAGATGATCGCGATAATCGTGGCCGCTTCCCAGGTTGCGATTGCGTATGGTGCAAACACTACTTACTCACCAGAGCTGAGGAGGATGGAGGTGTTGGCGTACTTCGTGGTTCGTCTTTCGCGAGTTGCTCGCCCACGGTATGCGTTCGACGTGGAAGGAGGAAGAATACAAGGGTAAGAAGGGCGACGATACAGAAGCTCACCGGCCAACCTACGCCTTGTGAAGTCCAAGCGACGCTGTCATAGGAGAGCAGTATGCCGGCCAGTGTCACTCCGATACCGATGGCGATCGAGAGGACGAGAGCGCTGCGGATCGAGTTGGTGCGACGGGTCGCTATGGTCGGTGGACCGATGAGGAGTGCCGTTGAGAGAATTGCTCCGGTCAGAAGCGCCGAAAGTGAAACCGCTGCCGCCAGTGCCAAGAGAAAGACCAGACTGATCCATCGAACTCGTACTCCTTGAACCTGTGCAAGCTCTGGACTAACTGAGCTGAGGAGGAGAGGACGATAGATCCATGCAATCGTGAAGATCGAGACAGATCCGATCCCGATCGCTAGTGGCAGTGAGTTCGATGGAAGGGTGAATAAGGATCCGAACAGGACGCTTACCGTCGTACCGGTCGAGGTGGTAAGCGTGGTGTCGAGGTAGAGGAAGAGAGCGGCTATGCCGAGAACTGCTCCGAGGACCACGCCAGTAACGAGATCTCTTCCGCGCACTCGCTTGGGTTGAAACGCTTCGAGGGCAAATGCTCCGATGAGGTTCATGGCAACGAAGCCGAGGAGGGGACTGATATTGGCAAGGGCCGCCCCCGAGCCTCCCGCGGCACCGATGTCGGAGAGCGCGTGACCCGCAAAGGATTGTCCTCGAACGACGGTAAAGAGACCGACGACCGACGAGACAGTGGCACTCAAGGCTCCAACGACGATCGCCGTTCGTACGGCCGGGTTGGTAAGAAAGCCAGCGGCTACGATGTCATGGAGTAGCGTGCCGATGATCATGGCTGAGACCTAGTCAAATTTCGATTTGGCTGTTGTTGGTCGTCATCGTGGTGGGAGGGACTGTCACGTCCCGGTACGACGACGACACGACCGTTGACTCGGATGACTTCAACGTGATGGCCGTAGAGGGCGCTGAGGGACGAGGTTGTAACGACCTCCTCGGTAGGTCCACTGGCGAGTTTCGACTCGGCAAGATAGATTACCTGGTCGACAACTTCGAGAATCGGGTTGAGGTCGTGGGCCGAGAGCAAAATCGCGAGCCCGGCCGTTGCCTTGAGCGAAGTCAAGAGCTGAACAACCTCGTTTTCGGCTCGGACATCTAAGTTCGCAAGGGGTTCGTCAAGTAAGAGTAGGTCTGGTCGTCCAACGAGGGCGTGCGCTATCATTGCTCGCTGCTGCTCACCGCCGGAGAGAAGTCCGACGCGTCGGTCTGCGAGGTGGCTCATACCCACAGATTGCAGGGCCTCCTCTACCCGTTTGATTCGCTCCTTCTTGGTGATTGTACGACGGAGCCCGCGTCCGTTGATGCCAAGCTCAACAAGATCGAACGTTCGGATCGGGACGTCAGGATCGAGATTGATCTTCTGTGGCACGTAGCCGATCGACGGTCGACCGTGCTCACCAAAGTTTCGAGACTGAATCGTTCCAGACTCGTGCGGGATGAGTCCGAGAATGGCTTTGAGCAGCGTCGTTTTCCCCGCACCATTGGCGCCGATGAGACCCGTCAGTGTGGTGTGGTGGAGCGTAAAACTCGCATCGGTTAGGATCCGTCTTCCGCCGACGACGATGTTGAGATCGACGACTTCGAGTGCGGGGTTTGAACTGTTGAGGGAGCGACCTTGATTCATCGGTCTAATCCAGTGGTGGAGATGTGTGAGCTGAACGCTCGGCGAAGTGCCGTTAGCTCAAGGGTCATCCAGCTTTGGTAGCTCGAGGCTGCACTGGGCATTGTTTCGTAGACCGCCACGATGGGCACCTTAGCTTGACGGGCAGCGTCGATGAAGCTTTGCGTCAGCGGATCGGTTACTTGGACATTGTAGACCAGTGCGCTAACGAGATGGTGGGAGAGCAGACGATTCTCTGTGGTGACGCTCTGAGGGGAGGGATCGGTACCGTTCATGATTGCACTCTGCAGCGCCCATGGCGTCTTTACCTGAACTCCAAGTGCGGCCAGGAGGTAGTCTGCTACGGGTTCGGTCGTCGCAACACTCCTCTCGGCAAATCTAGCTTTAAAGTGTTGAATCGCCGAGAGCAGCGAGTTGTACGAGATGAGAAACTTCTTTTCTTGAATCTGAAAGTATGTCTTGTGGGCCGGTTCGAGGTGTGCGAGGTCTCGCTCGAGCACTTCGGAAACGATTCTCATGGTCGTAGGTAAGTACCAGAGATGAGGATTCTTGGTCGAACTCGGCAGTTGAAGAAGGTTCTGGACATTCAGAACGACTCGTTTGGGAGCTGGCGAAGCAGCGAGCAGTTTGGTGAGAAAGGAATCGTAGCCGAGCCCGTTTTGAATCACGAGGTTTGCGCTGCTCACGACCTGAGCCACCGAGGGTGAGACCTCGTACGTGTGGGGATCGGTATTGGGATTCGACATAATGGACGACACGTGTACGAAATGCCCTCCGATCTGCTGTGCAATGTTCCCGTACTCGTTCTCGCCTGCCACGATCGAGAGAACTTTGTCCGAAGAGCTCGATGCCCCCGCCGAGGAAGTGCAGCTAGACAAGGTGATTACGAGGGCCATGCCGACGGCGATCCGTGGTAGCAGTGAGCACAAGTGGTGCGGGGAACGAGGCTTTGAAACCTTGATGGCTGTGTCGTTGGTACCTGCACGTTTGAAGGTCATGCTCTCAGTATAGATACAATAATGAGACTCATTCTCATTATTGTCGTGGTGCGGCTTTGACCTGGCTACGTCGGTGGGTGTCGCTCGTGGACTCGAAATCGCTGTCGGTGATGGTGAGTGAGGTCATCGAGTCATGCAATCGTGCGCACTCACGATGACTGAGGTCGCCGTAGCATCGAATTCATGGAGTAATCTCTCCCGATGCTCGGGGATAGTCGTAGGTGACTACTCGACCGTGACGGTCAAAGCGGTAGCGCGATTCGGGAGGAATCCGACCGGTATCGAGGTCTTCGATGAGAGAGATCAAGGGGTCGCCAACGGCCGGCTCACCGATCTCATTGATGACCGAGATGTGTCGGACGAACGTGATGCCTGGACGGCCTCGGTGCTGGTAGGTCACTGAAATTTCAGAGCGGGGCCAGAGGCTATCGGTGATTTCGACCGATTCGATGGTGCCGTAATGGAGCTGAATCGGTCCCGATCTCTTCCCGTCTCTTGTAACCCAACCCGTAAGTAGCGCTTCGGTGAGCTCGTGAGCAGTCTTTAATACCGTGGCTAAGGATCCCTTGGACAGAACAGCTGGGACGAGTCCTTGGAGGTTGGGTAGGGGCAACTCTCTCTCGTTCAAGAGCGTCTCGAGCTGGTCAGTATTGCGACGGTGTCGCACAAGTTTGGAACCATGCATCGTATGGACGATGCAGTACAGCGAGTCGTTGCACTCGACGCTCTGTCCAAGTCGACCGCCAAGAAGTACTGAGTGCGCAACCTCATCGCCGGGAAGTGGCCAGATAACGATCCCGTTCTGCTCGCGTAGTACGGCAGCCCGAGGGGATTGTCGAGAGAGCTGCAGGAGTCGATGCACGTCATTTCCGTTTGCATCGAGCGTGGGGAGGTCTCTACGATAGTCATCGGGAAGGTGCATCCAGCCAGGCCGATGTAGGTCTCGCGTAGTTTCGAGCTGAATAGGTCTGGTACAGCTTGGCGAAATCTTCCACCGTTGTCGGAACCACTGCGGCGTGGCGGTCTCATCGAAGATCTCGAGATCCACGACGAGATCCTCGCCGAGGAGTTCACTGTGATGGTACCGGCCGGTGAGCAGGTGCTCCGGTCCATGACCGCCGCTCGTTTCCACGAGCGAAATAACGACGAAGGCACTCGAAGCTGAAGAGGCAGACGAACCACTGGCTCTGTGCTCCAGGACCACCCAGCAGTGCTGGTCGTAAGGGTTGATGGCTACAATTGGGGCGTCGAAAAGAAATCGTGCAATCGGCTCATTTGGTCTAATTAAGATGAGTTCCGACTCTCTCGGCGTCCGGACGTACCACAGTTGCGAGCCGACGGCTCGAAAGATAGTCGGTATTTTTGTGACTTCAGGGAGCCGATGGAGTCGCCACTGAGAGTTTTCTTCGCAGTTGCGTTGTGCGACAAACGGTAGAAGCTGATCGCCGATGGTCACCGTACCGTGCTCGATCGTGAGCGTCGCTGGCTGCAGGTAGCGCTCCATGATTCCATGGTAGTGAAGTTCTTCGCTGAGAAAACTGAACAGTTCACGACTGCCACTCTCTCGGTGGTCTGCTGAGATCTTGAACTGCTGCCGTACCCAATCGATCGTTAGATCTCGCATCGGAGATCCTTGGGTATTCGCTACTGAAGGCAGTAGCGTGAGTGCAGCCCGAACGATGTGGCCAAGCTTTGTACGAGTCGGAATCAGGTCGTTCTTGATGTTGGTCAGGCCGTTTCCACGGCAGCGGCCCTCCGTGTCTTTGGGAGTTTTATGAGCCCCAAGTAGGCGGCTAGCCCGACCAGGCCAAGATTGATACTGAGGTCAAGCCAGAAGAGTACCGTGACCGTCAGTTGACTCACGTTAATGATGACCCTATCTGCTCCTTTGGGGACCGTGACCCCACTCCAAATGCCATCAACGGTGATGAGCTGAGCTGGAGCACCATTGACCGTTACGGATGAACCCGGCGGAACGGTCGCTCGCAAGACCACGAACTCTTTGACAGGAGAGGTAAAGGTAGCCCTCAGCGAGTTTGAGGACTGTGAGACAGTGACTGAGGTGACAAGCTCGCCCTGAGCCGAGCTTGAGAGGGATCGAGCAAGGGACCGTGAGGCGACGGTAGCGATAGCGTTTGAGATAATCTCACCGTGGTGAACCAGGTTCGGGTCGCTCAAGATTTCGTTGGGAACCCATACTTTGGAGGCGTTGGCCGCCATGTCAAGTCCGTAGATATTGAGTCGCAGACCGCCGATGACCGTTGCGCCTAGGTCGGTTATTGAAGGCGTTGTGACGATCACTGCGTTGAAGGGTTGGAAGCTTGGCTCAGCTGATTCCTGCTGCAAGAGCGCTGTGTATGCGCTCTGATACGGTCGCAGGCCCAATGCGATTTTGGGCGAGGTGTTGTGTGGCGATACGGCCCACTGGAGGAGTAGGGGAGAGTCGCCGGTGAGAGGGTAGCGACTTTGCAGGTAGTTGTGTGTGAGGTAGAGTGAGACGAGGTGTGTCAACGCGCCAAATTCTGTGGACGTCAGCCGAGCGGTCTGCGTTGTTGTCGGCGCTGTAATAGGGAGTGTACCTGGTGTGATGACGGCCCCAACTCCAATGGTTGCGAGCTCGTCGAGGTGTAGGGGCGTTGCAATCAGGTTGTAGAGAGCAGG